>JAAEZB010000127.1 GCA_018223085.1 Paracoccaceae bacterium | reverse complement strand
TCCAGCGCGGCGGGATCGTTCAATTTACCTTTCACTTCCACCAGATCGGCACCGGTGCAAAAGTGCTTGCCCTGCGCCCGGATGAGGATCGCCCGAATAGCGGGGTTCGCCTCGAATTCCGCACGCGCGACAGAAATACGCTCATGCACCTCAAGTGATAGGCAATTGAATTTCTCGGGGCGGGCCAGTTCGATGATGCCGGTGTTGCCCTCGGAAGTGACGAGGATGGGGTCGCTCATTTCGAGGCTCCCTTCGCCTTCTTGTCATACTGCAGCGCCATGCGACCGACCTTCTCGCGGGCGATCACCAGCTTCTGAATCTGCGCGGTGCCGTCGCCGATCTGAAGGCCGAGAACGTCGTTGTAACGCTGGTGGTGGGGCAGGTCGGTGGTGTAGCCGTAATGTCCGTGCAGGATCAGGCACTGGTGCAGGATCTCGCAGGCGGTTTTGGGCAGGTACCATTTGCACATGGCAGCCTGAGAGGTGTGGGGCAGGCCACAGTCGCGCAGGTCCAGCGTGTAATAGCAAAGCTGGCGCATCATGGTCAGTTGGGTCTCGGCCTCGGCCAAGGGAAAGCTGACACCCTGATACTGCACGATCGGGGCTCCGAATGCCTCGCGCTCCTGAACGTAGGCCCAGGTTTCATCCACCGACGCTTGCGCGGCCCCCAGGCACTCCAGCCCGATCAGTGCGCGGGAATAGTCGAAGCCCGCCATGATCGTGCCAAAAGCACGGTCCTGTTCCGCCATCATGTTTTCAGCCGGCACGAAAACATCGTCAAAGAAAACCGAGCCGCGCCCGACAGGCTTGGTGCCGATGTCGTCAAAATGGGTGCGCTTGATGCCTTCCTGGTTCAGATCGACGAAAAAGGCGCTGACCCCGCGTGAGCCGCCGTCAGGATCGCCGGTACGGGCAAAGACGACCGCCGCATCCGCCTGACTGGCAAAACTCATGGATGTCTTTTCACCGTTCAGCCGCCAGCCGTTGCCGGATTTCTCGGCCCTCAGAATCAGGTTCGCCGCATCCGAACCGCCACGCGGCTCTGTCAGGCCCAGACCAATGACGGCATCACCCGAAACAACCTTGGGCACCCATTCCGACGCGATGTTCTTGGAGGCATGTTTGGCAACCATTCCGCCCATGAGAGAGCCCAGAAGCTGCACGTAACTTGCGTTGAAATCGGCATAGGCGATCTCTTCGACGATCAGCCCTGACGTGACAGAGCTTTCGCCGAGTCCCCCGAATTCCTCGGGCAGATCGGCCCCGATCAGCCCCAGTGCGCCCATCTCCTTGATCAGCGCACGGTCGAATGTATGGCCGCTGGCGCGTTCTTGATATGTGGGCGCAAGCCTTTCAGTTGCGAAGCGCTTTGCGGTCTCGCGAAACGCCTTCTGATCGTCTGTAGGCTGGAATTGCATCGGTGCTCCTCCCCATGAGCGAAAATCTTCTTTCCAAAAAAATCTAACAAATGTTAGAATGTAGATCAAGTGCAGTTTTGAGGAGGAGAACCAAAGTGAAAAATAGACCAGATGGAAGCTTTGAAACCATGCTCTCGCCCATCCGCGCAGGCCAGCATACGTTGCGAAATCGTGTCATCATGGGGTCGATGCACACGCGGTTGGAAACCGAGCCCGACGGCATAGCCAAACAGATCGCATTTTACGCCGAGCGTGCGCGGGGGGAGGCGGCGATTCTGGTCACCGGCGGGTTTTCGCCCAATGCCGAGGGCATATTCGATCCAGAAGGTCCGAGAATCGATGACCCGGAAGAAGCGCTTGACCTGCGCCCGATCTGCGAGGCGGTGCAGGCCGAAGGCAGCCTGATCTGCGCACAACTCCTCCACGCCGGGCGCTATGCCAAGATCGAAGGGTGTGTGGCCCCGTCGCCGATCCGCGCTCCGATCAACCGTTTCATCCCGCGTGAAATGACCGAAGCCGACATTCTCCGTACCATCGAGGATTTTGCCGTGGCGGCCGCCAATGCGCAGGCCGCAGGCTTTGATGGCGTCGAGATCATGGGGTCCGAAGGATACCTGATCAACGAATTCACCGTCACCCACACCAACAAGCGCCAAGACGACTGGGGCGGCAGCGCCGCGAACCGCCACCGATTCCCGGTCGAGATCGTGCGCGCGGTGCGCGAACGTTGCGGCCCCGACTTTCTGGTCATCTACCGGATTTCGGCGGCCGATCTGGTCGAGGGCGGCGCGCCCGCCGATGAAATTGCCGCACTGGCCCGCAAGATCGAGGCTGCGGGTGCGGATATCCTGAACACCGGCATCGGCTGGCATGAGGCCCGCGTGCCGACGATCGCCTACCCGGTGCCGCGCGGTGCCTGGCGCAAGGCGGCAGCCAACGTCAAAGCGGCGGTGTCGATCCCGGTAGTCGCCTCGAACCGGATCAACACACCCCAGCTTGCAGAAGACATACTTGCCTCTGGCGATGCGGACATGATCTCGATGGCGCGCCCGTTTCTGGCCGATCCGCATTTCGTGAAAAAGACGCGCGAGGGCCGCGCAGACGAGATCAACACCTGCATTGCCTGCAACCAGGCCTGCCTGGATTTCATTTTTTCGGACCGGCCGGTCGGATGTCTGGTCAATCCAAGGGCCGGGCGTGAAACGGAATTCCGGGATACGCCAACCGACACGCCAAAGAAAGTGGCCGTCGTTGGCGGTGGTGCCGCGGGCATGGCCACAGCCGCCGAGGCGGCGCGGCTGGGCCACGATGTCACCCTGTTCGAAGCGCAGGACAAATTGGGCGGTCAGCTGAATCTGGCCCGCGCCGCACCAGGCAAGGACGAATTCGACGAAACCCTGCGGTATTATGCCGGTCAGATGCAGAAACACGGGGTCACGCAGCGTCTGGGACAGCGGGCAGAGGCGAGCGATCTTGAGGGATTTGACCATGTGGTCATCGCCACCGGGGTCACGCCGCGCATTCCCGACCTGCCGGGTATCGACCATCCCAGCGTCGCGACCTACGCCGAAATTCTGTCCGGTGACCGCGAGGCGGGCGACCGTGTCGTGGTGATGGGGGCGGGGGGCATCGGTCATGATGTGGCCGAGTTCCTAGTGACCAAACCCGCCGAGACCGCGAATTCCGACGTCTTTTGCGAAACCTGGGGTGTGGACCCCGAATTTGTCTCCTCGGGTGCCCTG
>JAAEZB010000126.1 GCA_018223085.1 Paracoccaceae bacterium | reverse complement strand
TCTGGGCAGATTTCGCCATCAGATCTTCTCCACGACGGGCGCCGGAAGCCACTCTCCCGATCTCACTTCCCGTCACCCCTTTCACAGCCCATCTCTACCTCTCGACATGTCCACCGCGGTGGACATCACGCAGTTGCTGCCCCAGAACTAGAAAGCCTCTCCAACAACAGTGATGGGTTGAAGTCAGTTTCTCTGCGACCGAGCGTGATGCTGTGGAAATACGCTCCAAAGTCTCGGATGCGATTGCTCATCTGGAGAATTATGAAGATGGCGCATGATGCTTTTTGAGAGCCTATCTTCTTAGCAGCCTTTTCGAAGGTGCTTTCGTGGATTCCCATCATTGGAGCGAGCGTTCTCGCGTGGCTTTCGACATCGTGCCAGGTCCTAAGTGAGTTCGTTGCGAACGATGTAGCCTGCTCACAAACTGTTGTGAGCGTTTGCAGGGGAGGTGTTTGGCTGTTGGTCCCGCTTTCTAAATCTTTTTGTTCTTTTTTAGACTTAGAATGGTGGCGGACAGTTTGCCCGTCATTGGCGGGCAGCTTCATTGTCGCGTAGCCCTTAATTGTGAGATGAGAAATTCAATGAATTCAACGACTGTGTTTTGCCCTTAAATATGAGATTTTGCCTTTAATTCCGATATTTTTGCCCTTAAACCTGAGACAGGGTTCACAGGCTTGTGCGGCAGATATCGATGGAAAATGATGGCGAAGACTCAGTTGCCGTTGGTGCAGAAGAGGCGCGCAGGGCTGCAGTGCTGCGTCCGCTTGTTCAGGCATATCTGAAAGGTACTGGCGGTCTGGAAAGTGGCATCAATGATGCCGTTTGGGAACTCGGTGTCAGCAGGGCTACGGTATGGCGTTGGTTAAAGCGGCTGGCCGAAGAGGGTGGGCGCACGAGCGCTCTGGTGCCGCGGAAACGGGGCCGCCCGACTGGAACAACTTTGATATCCGGCAAAGTTGAAGCGGTGATCGAAGAACATCTTCGCCGTTATTTCTTGCGCCGGGAGCGTTCGAGCCTGTCGCGCGTCGTGACAGAAATCCGCAGCGCGTGCTGGCAACAAGGCTTGCAGCCGCCGACACGGCGGACGGTTCAGCGTCGTCTGGATGCGATGGATGCCCGCGAAGTTGCGAAAGCACGAGAGGGCGCAAAGGTGGCCCGCCAGAAATTTGCGCCGGTCACAGGTGAGGTCAAGGCCAGTGTGCCACTGGAGATCGTCCAAATTGATCATACGCCGGCGGACATCATTCTTGTCGACAGCTTTGAACGCCAACCAATTGGGCGGCCTTGGGTCACGCTGGCGATCGACATCGCAACGCGGATGGTAACTGGATACTACACCTCTCTGGAGGCCCCTTCGCGTCTGTCAGTGGCGCTTTGCCTGACACAGGCTGTGGCCCCCAAGGCGGAACTTCTGGCGGAATTGGTGTGCAATGTTCCTTGGCCCGCGCAGGGTAAACCGCATAGCATCCACGTCGATAACGGGCGCGATTTCCGGTCGCATGCCTTTCGGTCGGCATGTGCGGAATGGGGGATCGATCTGGTCTATCGGCCGCCAGGCAGTCCTCATTTCGGAGGGCACATCGAACGATTGATCGGCACGATGATGGGGGCCGTGCACCTGTTGCCTGGAACAACGCAATCCTCGGTCGTGGCCAAGGGCGACTACGATGCCGAAGGCATGGCCACGATGACTTTAGGCGACTTCGATCGCTGGTTTGCCCTGGAAATCTGCCGCTACAACAACAGCATTCATTCAAGTCTTGGCTGTACGCCCGTCGCCAAATGGGAGGCGCTCTCAGAGCAAATGATGGGCGACATCCCCTTCGAGATGGAAGCCTTTCGGGTGAGCTTCTTGCCGAGCGAATTGCGCAAGGTCAGGCGTGACGGCATCCATCTGTTTCAGATACGGTACTGGTCGGATGCTCTTGCAGGCCACATTGGGCGCAGCGATGGGAAGGTGGTCGTTCGCTACGACCCTCGCGATATCTCAATGATCTGGGTCGAATTGGACGATGGCCGATATGTTGAGGCGCGTTACAGAAACCTGGAAATTCCGCCCGTGCCGCTCTGGGAATATCGCGAAGCCATGAGGAAGGCCCGTGCACTTGGCAAGTCCGGGTCCAATGAGCTGGTCCTGGCTGAGCTGATCCGACAGCAACGCCAGATCGAAGCTGAAAGCCGGGGCCTCACGAAGGCCGAACGCCGATCCCGTGAAAGAAAAGGGACATTGGAGGGCGCCAACTCGGCTGTCGCGACAACCGAAGGGCTGCGCGCGATCGATACGGGTGATACATCGCGCCCATTGTTCAAGGTAGAGAGATGGTGAATTGACGGCAGGGACAACTGAGGAAGACGGTCGGATCGCCCTCATTCAATCGGACATTTGGATCGGCTTTCCGCGGGCCGAACAAGTGCTGGACCGTTTGCAGGGTATGATCGAGGCGCCAAGGCAAACCCGTATGCCTGGCCTTCTTGTGCATGGCGCGTCCGGGATCGGAAAGACGATGATCGCCCGAAACCTGTCGCGCAAGTACGCACCAGAATACGATCCGCCGTCAGGCATCACGCGCACACCGCTTCTGCTGTTGCAAGCGCCGCCCGCACCCGACGAACGGCGGTTCTATCTGCACATCTTGGCCGCCGTCGGCGCCCCGGCGACGGCACTGAGCGCCCGCGCTCAAAATGTGGCTTCCCTCGAAGTCCGTGTCATCGCACTCTTGCGCGACCTTGGCCTGCGGATGATCATGATCGACGAGGTCCACAATCTTTTGGCCGGGACCCACCGCGAACAGCGCCGCTTTCTCAATGTTCTGCGGTATCTCAGCAATGAACTCGAAGTGTCGCTGGTATGCCTCGGGGTCAGCGAGGCCGTCGATGCCATCCGTGGTGATCTCCAGCTTGCCAGGCGGCTGGACGAACATCACCTGCCAAACTGGCGCGACGATGCCGAGTTCTCGGACATGATTCAAACACTCATCGCGGCAATGCCCCTCGAGAAGAAATCCAATCTGAAGGTCAAGTCGCTCAAGCAGATGCTTGCACTGACCGGTGGGGTGACCTCGCGCATCTTCGCCCTGATCAAGGATCTTTCCATCGACGCCATTGTCACTGGTGATGAATGCATCACCGATGACGCAATCGCAAAATGGACGCCGGTTTGGTCGCG
>JAAEZB010000026.1:28773-38232 GCA_018223085.1 Paracoccaceae bacterium | reverse complement strand
CTCGTCCTGATCGGCTCCGCCGCCGCAAGCCAGACAAGCCGCATCTACGAATCCGCCATCCTCAAAACCCTCGGCGCGCCCCGCGCCCGCATCCTCCAGAGCTTCGCCCTGCGCGCCGCCCTGACCGGCGCCGCCGCTGGTACCGTCGCCCTCGGCGCGGGCCTGCTCGGCGGCTGGGCCGTCTGCCATTTCCTCTTTGAAACCAGCTTTGAGATCATCTGGCCCAACGCCGCCGCGATTATCCTCGGCGGCATCCTCGCCACCCTCGCCGCCTCGCTCCTCTTCGCCCGCGCCCCCCTCGCCGCGCGTCCGGCCCAAATCCTGCGCTCAAGGGAATAACCATGCCCGACCTCACCCCATGGGCCGACCTGCCCGCCGAAACACAGCTGTCTTTGCGCCAAGACTACGCCGCCGATCCCACCTGCCTCACCGGCACCTGCTCCCTCGAAGCCAAGACCCGCCACTTTACCGACTGGCTCGCCGCCCGCGGCATCGCCTTTAGCGAGGCCGACCTCCACCCGCGCCGCGCCTAACCCTTCCTCTTGCCAAAAATATCCCCGCCGGAGGCTCCCTCCCGCACGAAAAAGCGCGCCGCCCAGAAGCGACGCGCCATGCTCTCAACCGGCGGCGGGCCCCGGTCCCGGCCTTGCCGGGGCTGGGGAGAACCCTATGGCGGCGCACGCCGCCCCCGCCTTATTCGACGTAATGCTCCATCGGCGGACAGATACAGACAAGGTTTCTATCGCCATAAGCATTGTCCACCCGGTTGACCGGCGGCCAATACTTGTCGACCCGGAATGATCCCGGCGGGAAACACCCCTGCTCGCGGCTATAGGGCCGGTCCCAATCCCCAACGAGATCCTGCGTCGTATGCGGCGCGTGTTTGAGCGGGTTGTTCTCCGCGTCCATCCGCCCCTCTTCGATCTCGCGAATCTCGGCCCGGATCGCCAGCATCGCATCACAGAACCGGTCAATCTCGGCTTTGGTCTCGCTCTCCGTCGGCTCAATCATCAGCGTCCCCGCCACAGGCCAGCTCATGGTCGGCGCGTGGAACCCGCAATCCATCAACCGCTTGGCGATATCGTCGACGGTCACGCCCGCGCTTTCGTCAAACGGGCGCGTGTCGATGATGCACTCATGCGCAACCCGCCCCGTCGGCCCCTTGTAGAGAACCTCATAGGCCCCCTCCAAACGCTTGGCGATATAGTTCGCGTTAAGGATCGCCACACGCGTTGCCTGCGTGAGGCCCTCGCCCCCCATCAACAACACATAGGCCCAGGAAATCGGCAGGATCGACCCCGACCCAACCGGCGCAGCACTCACAGCCCCCGCCTTTTCCGGTAGATGCGGCACAAGATGCGCCTTGACCCCGATCGGCCCCATGCCGGGACCACCCCCGCCATGCGGAATGGCAAAGGTCTTATGCAGGTTCAGGTGGCTCACATCCCCGCCAAGATCGCCGGGCCGCGAAAGCCCCACCATCGCGTTGAGGTTCGCCCCGTCAATATAGACCTGCCCGCCATGCTCATGGGTGATCGCACAGACTTCGCGTACCGTTTCTTCGAACACGCCATGGGTCGACGGATAGGTAATCATGCACCCTGCCAGCTCATCCGCATGTTTCTGCGCTTTAGCGAGGAAATCATTGAGGTCAATATCACCGTTCTCGCTCGATTTGACCGGCACAACTTTCCAGCCAACCATATGCGCACTGGCCGGGTTGGTGCCATGGGCGCTCATCGGGATGAGACACACATTGCGATGCCCCTCGCCCCGCGACGCGTGATAATCGGCAATCGTCAGCAGACCGGCATATTCCCCCTGTGCGCCCGAATTGGGCTGCATCGAGAAATCGTCATACCCGGTAATCTGACAAAGCTTGTCCGTCAGATCATCCAGCATCTCGCGATACCCTTCCGCCTGATCCTCCGGACAGAACGGGTGCAGCTGTGAAAACTCGCGCCAGCTGACGGGCATCATCTCCACTGCGGCATTGAGCTTCATCGTGCACGACCCAAGCGGGATCATCGCCCGGTCAAGCGCAAGGTCACGATCCGCCAGACGCCGCATATAGCGCATCATTTCCGTTTCCGCCCGGTTCATGTGAAAGACCGGGTGGGTGAGGAATTCACTCTGGCGATGCATGTTCTCGGGAACGCGATATTGCGCACCATACTGGTCATCCGTGCGCTCAATCCCAAAGGCACGCCACACCGCCTCGATCACATCGCGCCGCGTCGCCTCGTCCAACGTGATCCCCACACGGGTCTCGCCAACTTTACGCAGGTTGATCCCCTCATCCACCGCCGATTTGATGACCGCCGCCTGAAGCGGGCCCACATCCACGGTAATCGTGTCAAAGAACACCTTGGGATCGACCTTAAAGCCCGCCTCCTCAAGACCATTGGCAAGACGCACGGTTTTGCGATGAATACGCTGCGCAATCGCCTGGAGACCCTTCGGCCCGTGGAACACCGCATACATCGACGCCATCACGGCGAGGAGCGCCTGCGCCGTGCACACATTCGAGGTCGCCTTTTCGCGCCGGATATGTTGCTCGCGGGTCTGAAGCGAAAGGCGATAGGCCTTGTTGCCGCGCGCATCGACCGACACGCCAACAATCCGCCCCGGCATTTGCCGCTTATAGGCATCCTTGGTCGCCATATAGGCCGCGTGCGGCCCGCCATATCCCATCGGCACGCCAAAGCGTTGCGTGGTGCCCACGGCAATATCCGCCCCCATCGCGCCCGGCTCCTTGAGAAGGGTAAGCGCAAGCGGATCGGCACTGACAATACCAATCGCCTTGGCCTCATGCAGCGCCGCCATATGGCCGGTGAAATCCCGTACGTGACCGTATGTTCCCGGATACTGGAAAATCGCCCCGAAAACCTTGTCGGCCTCCATCTTGTCGGGATTGCCGACAATGACCTCGATCCCCAAAGGCTTGGCCCGTGTCTGGATCACGGCGATATTCTGCGGATGGCAATCGCGGTCGACAAAGAACGCATTTGCCTTCGATTTCGACACCCGCTGCGCCATCGTCATCGCCTCGGCGCAGGCCGTCGCCTCGTCAAGCAGCGACGCATTGGCAACCTCAAGACCCGTCAGGTCCGAAATCATCGTCTGGAAGTTCAAAAGCGCCTCAAGACGCCCCTGCGAAATCTCCGGCTGATAGGGTGTATAGGCCGTGTACCACGCCGGGTTCTCAAGGATATTGCGCTGGATCGCAGGCGGCGTCACCGTCCCGTGATAGCCCTGCCCAATGAGGCTGGTGAGAACCTTGTTCTTCGACGCCGTGACCCGCATCTTGTAAAGCAACTCGCGCTCCGAAAGCGGCTTGCCAAAGGCCAGCGGCGCCTCCTGCCGGATACTCTTGGGCACCGTGTCCCCGATCAGCGCGTCAAGGCTCTCGGCCCCGACAACCCCAAGCATCTCGGCCATCTCCTCGGGCGAAGGCCCAATATGACGACGGTTGGCAAAATCATACGGTAGGTAATCGGTCGGCGTGAATGCCATGCTATCCTCCACAAGGTATCCATTGGCGCCCCGACATCGGTCGCGCCCTGCCCTTTCGGGCGATTGCTCTTTCCAAATCCCGGCGCATCCCGCACCGGAGGTCGCGCTTAGCCTACGAAGGCTTTGTAGGCCGCTTCGTCCATCATATCGTCCATCTGCGACGCATCGGCAGGCTTCATCTTAAAGAACCACGCATCGCCAAGAGGGTCTTCATTGATCTTGCCCGGATCGTCGACCAACGCCTCGTTAACCTCGACAATCTCGCCATCAATCGGCGCGAGGATATCGCTCGCCGCCTTGACCGACTCGATCACACAGACCTCATCATCCTTCGACACTTCGGTCCCCGTTTCCGGCAGTTCCACGAACACCACATCGCCAAGCTGCTCGCTCGCGTGCTCCGTGATGCCCACCACGACAACATCGTCCTCGACGCGCAGCCATTCGTGTTCTTCAGTGAATTTCATGTTCGGGGTCTCCCTGTTCGTTCAACGTTTGAAATTGGCCGGCACGAAAGGCAGCTTGACCACCTTCAAAGGCATCCGTTTGCCCCGCACCTCGCCAAAAAGTTCCTTCGCGTCATCTGCATATTCCGCAGAGACATAGCCCATGGCAACAGGTCCGTTGACGCTCGGCCCGAAACCGCCGCTCGTCACCGCGCCAATCGGATCGCCCCCTTCGGCCCCTGCATATACCTCTGTGCCCGCCCGCATCGGCGCGCGCCCTTCCGGCAAAAGGCCGACCCGCTTGCGCGCCGCGCCTTCGGCCATCTGCCCAAGGATCACATCCGCGCCGGGGAACCCGCCCGCGCGATCTCCGCCCGTGCGCCGCGCCTTCTGGATCGCCCATGTGAGCGCCGCTTCAACCGGGCTCGTGCCCGCGTCAATGTCATTGCCATAAAGACAAAGCCCCGCCTCAAGGCGCAGGCTATCGCGCGCCCCAAGGCCGATCGCCTCAACTTCATCCATTTCAAGAAGTGCCCGGCAAATCGCCTCGGCCTCCGCCTCCGGCAGGGAAATCTCGAACCCGTCTTCCCCGGTATAGCCCGACCGCGACACCCAGGCCTCAACGCCCATGATCTCAACCGTCGCCACATCCATGAACCGCATCGCCGCAACTCCCGGCGCAAGCCGCTCAAGTGCCGCCTCCGCCTTCGGCCCCTGAAGCGCCACAAGCGCCCGATCCGTCACCACCTCAACCGTGATCCCCGGCTCAAGCGCCGCTTTCATCCGCGCAATATCGGCCTCCTTGCAGGCCGCATTGACCACCACAAAAAGATGATCGCCCCGGTTGGCAAACATGAGGTCATCCTCGATGCCCCCGGCCGCATTGGTGAAAAACCCATAGCGCTGCCGCCCAACCTGAAGCCCCATGACATCCATCGGCACAAGCGCCTCGAACGCCGCCGCGACGGCCTCCACGCTCTCTCCGCGCAGGATCACCTGCCCCATATGGCTGACATCAAAAAGCCCCGCCTCGGCGCGGCAATGAAGATGCTCCTTCATGACCCCAAGCGGATATTGCACCGGCATGTCATAGCCCGCAAACGGCACCATCTTGGCGCCAAGCTCAAGATGCAGATCGAATAACGGCGTGCGTTGCAACTCGCCCATGGTCTCGCTCCTCATTTTCCGGAGCGTCTTCTATCGGGAAGGCATCCGGCATCACTCTCGCGCGCGAATTTCGGCTCGCGCGGGCAATGCCCCCTCTGTCCTTTGGCCTGAGATCGCTATCCCTTCGGCGGCCCGTCTCTCACGGGCACTCTCCAGAGTGTTCTTCAAGGCAAGTCGGTCCCTTGGGCCTGAGAGTTTCCGGGGCGGTTGCTCCTTCGGCACCGGATAAATCCGGTTCTCCCGACTCGCTTGAATTGATCTCTAGAGCGCAGCGGTGTCGCTGACAAGCCCCGAAGTGCCGCGTTCGCGCCCGCAACAACCCGCAGGCGACAGGATATCAATCAACGCCGTGTTGTTGCACACAAGCGCATTGAGCGTCACACCATCAAGACTGTCATAAAACGCTTCCGCCGCATCCTGCAACGCGACCCGCAACAGGCAGGCCTCGACCAACGGGCAGGAATTATCCGCATCCGCAAAACATTCCGCCAGTGGCACAGGGGCCTCCATGGTGCGGAAAATATGCCCGATCTCAATCGCTTCCGGCTCAAGCGCAAGCTCGATCCCGCCATTGCGCCCACGATGAGTATGGATAATCTCCATCTGACCAAGCTGGTTGATAACCTGCGCGAGATGGTTCTCCGAAGATTTACACACGCGCGCGATCTCTGCCTTGGTCACAAGCCGCTCACGGTTGGCGGCGCAAAACATAAGAACGCGGATCGCGATATTGGTTCGTTTGGTAATTCGCAAAAGGCTACTCCGATTTCGGATTTGGCGGGCGAGGCCCAAGGATATTGCGTTTCCAGCCGCAAATCGCATTGATATGGATCAACAATCAAGCCCCACAGGCAAAAAGATGCGTCAGAAATATTTCTTTGGCTACGGAAGCCTCGTCAACCGCGCCACCCATGACTATGGCCAAACCCGCCCCGCGCGCCTCGCAGGCTGGCGGCGTATATGGCGCCACACGGATCTGCGCCCGGTCGCCTACCTGACCGCCGTGCCTGATCCAACCTCGACCATCGACGGGTTGATTGCCCATGTGCCGGGCGACGACTGGCACGCCCTCGACACCCGCGAACACGCCTATGACCGCATCCCCGTCTGCGATCACGTCACCCATGACGCCCCCGACCCGATCAACATCTCCGTCTATACTGTCCCCGAAGGCAAACATGGCCGCCCAAGCGCCGAACACCCGGTGCTGCTCTCCTATATCGACACCGTGGTACAAGGCTATCTCGACATCTTCGGCGAAACCGGTGCGCATCATTTCTTTTCAACGACCTCAGGCTGGTCCGCCCCGATCCTCGATGACCGCAGCGCCCCGATCTACCCACGCGCCCAAAGCCTCACACCAAAGGAAACCGCGCTCGTGGATACCCACCTCGACGCGCTCAACACAACGCGCATCCCTCTTTCCAAGGCACACCCGTCGCTGAGGCGCTGACGCCCTATCTTCCTCTTGCCGAAAATATCCCCGCCGGAGGCGTCGGCGTTTCCCGACAAGCTGCCCCGCAGATTGTCGGGAAACGCCCGCAACCTCCAAACCGTGCGCAGCACCAAGCCCCGGATGCCCCAAGAAAGGCCAGCACGACCGTTGCCCGAGGAAGCGGCCCAAAGGGCCGATGACGAGACATCCTGCGCGCGGCCCCAGGCCGCGCACAATCATCAGATCACCCGCGTGCTTTCACGACCTGCAAAAGCGGCATCACCGCGCCCATATCGGGCCCGTTGCTCTGCCCGGTGAGCGCCTTGCGCAGCGGCATGAAAAGCCCCCGCCCCTTGCGCCCCGTGGCTTCCTTGACGGCCTTGGTCCAGTTGCCCCAAGTCTCGCCATCAAACGGCCCCTCGGGCAAAAGCGCCATCGCCTGCGCAATAAACTCGCGGTCTTCCTCGTCGATGGCCGGCTCCGCCCCATTGGCAAACATGTCCCACCATGTGACGAGATCCTTACGCGTCACGATATTCTCGCGCGTCACGTCCCAGAACTGCTCGGCCAGATCATCCGGCACACCTGCCGCAGCCACATCCGCCGCCATCGCCGCAAACGGCTGCTCATGCAGAATACGCGCGGTGAGCGGGTAAAGATCCTGCTCATCAAACTTCGTCGGGGCAGACCCGAAATGACCAATGTCAAACCCGTCCGCAACCTCGTCCATGTTCTCACGCAGCTCTACCGGATCGGACGACCCAAGCCGCGCCATCAAGCTGACAAGCGCCATCGGCTCCACGCCCGCGGCCCGCAAATCGCGCAAGCTGAGCGTGCCCAGACGCTTCGAGAGCGCCTCACCTTGCGGCCCGGTGAGAAGCGAGTGATGCGCAAATTCCGGCACACCGCCGCCAAGCGCCTCAATGATCTGAATCTGCGTCGCCGTGTTGGTCACGTGATCCGACCCACGCACCACATGGGTGACCCCGAAATCGACGTCATCGCACACCGACGCGAGCGTATAAAGAAACTGCCCGTCGCCACGAATAAGAACCGGGTCCGACACGCTGGCCGCATCAATCGAAAGATCGCCAAGAATGCCATCGGTCCATTCAATCCGCTCCTGAAGGAGCTTGAACCGCCAATGCCCATTGCCCCGCTCTGCGCGCAGCTTGGCCTTTTCCTCGTCCGACAGGCCGAGCGCCGCCCGGTCATAAACCGGCGGCTTGCCCATGTTGAGCTGCTTCTTGCGCTTGAGGTCAAGCTCGACCGGCGTCTCGAAACACTCGTAAAACCGCCCCTTATCGCGCAATTCCTGCGCCGCTTCCTCGTAACGTTCAAGCCGGTCCGACTGACGCTCCATGCGGTCCCAGGTGATGCCAAGCCATTCAAGATCTTCCTGAATCGCATCGACATATTCCTGCTTCGACCGCTCCGGATCGGTATCGTCGATCCGCAGGATAAACGTCCCGCCCGCCTTCTTGGCGATCAGGTAATTCATCAGCGCGGTGCGCAGGTTGCCAACATGGATATAGCCCGTAGGAGAGGGCGCGAAACGTGTCGTGGTCATGGGAATCTCCGGATGTCGCGCGCTACCTCTCACAAGCGCGCCCCTTTGTCCATAAAAAGCCCGCATCGCCCGCTCGCGCCGGGGACACGCAAAGTTGACTGGCCCCCGCCCAAAACCGCGTTACCGTCCCCACACAGGATTTTCAGGAGGATACGCTCATGACATTGAAGACCCCCCACATCAACCGCCGCTCCGTTCTGCTCGGTGGGGCCGCCCTGCCCCTCGCCGCGGCCGCCTCTCCGGCCCTTGCCGCCGCCGAGATGATGGGCGTCGGCACGACCCGCTTCAACCGCGTCAAACTCGGCGGTTTTGAGGTCACAACGCTCCTCGCCGGAACCCGCACCGTGCCCAACCCCCAAGGCATCTTCGGCATGAATGTCGATGCCGACACCTTCGCCGCCGCCTCCGCCGGGGCCAATATCCCCACCGACGCGGCGCAATTCTTCTTTACCCCCACCGTGGTCAACACGGGTTCGGAACTGATCCTCTTTGACACCGGCCTCAACCCCGCCGGTATCACCGCCGCGCTCGGCGCCGCTGGCTACACCTCCGACCAGATCGACACCGTCGTCCTGACCCATATGCACGGCGATCATATCGGCGGCCTCATGGGCGACGGCGGCGAGACCTTTGCCGGGGCGAAATACGTCACCGGCGCGGTCGAGTTCGACGTCTGGGACATGGCTGGCAATGACACGTTCGAAGCCAAGGTCCGCCCGATTGAAGACAAGATCGCCATGATTAAGGGCGGCGATGCCGTCGCCTCGGGTGTGACCGCAATGGAAGCCTTCGGCCATACCCCCGGTCACATGGCCTACATGCTCGAAAGCGACGGCAAACAGCTCGTCCTCGGTGCCGATTTCGCCAATCACTATGTCTGGTCCCTCGCCCACCCCGACTGGGAGGTAAAGTTCGACCGCGACAAGGCCGCCGCCGCCGCAACCCGGCGCAAGATGCTGTCGATGATGGCGGCCGACAAGATCCCCTTCGTCGGCTATCACATGCCATGGCCCGCCATCGGCTACGCTGAAACCCGCGACAGCGGTTTCCACTATGTCCCGGCGAGTTACCAGCTTATGCTCTGAGGGAACGAGCCCCCGGAGACACGCGCCCTTGCAGGACATCCTGACGATTACCCTCAACCCGGCGGTGGATATGTCCACCGCCGTCGATCATGTCGAAGCAGGGCCCAAGCTGCGCTGCGACCGCCCCGCCATTGATCCCGGCGGCGGCGGCATTAACGTCTCCCGCGCCATCCGCACGCTGGGCGGTCAGACCCGCGCCCTCGTCGCCGTAGGCGGTCCCACCGGCAAAAAACTGCGCCA
>JAAEZB010000026.1:24290-28163 GCA_018223085.1 Paracoccaceae bacterium | reverse complement strand
CCCGGCACCGCGCTCCAACGCGGCACCGCCGCCGCAAGCGCCGCCGTCATGACCGGCGCCACCGACCTCTGCACCCGCGAAGACGCCGAACGCCTCCTGCCCCTTTGCCCCCTCACCGTTCTCGCCTGAAATCACCCGCGCCGCCCGCCCCCGCGGAGGGGCCGGACGTCCCGGCCCGCCTGCGCGGGCATCGCGCCTCTTTGGCAACGGCGCGCAAGATGGAAAGGTTTCGCATGTGAGTATTTTCCCAGAGAAGAAGCACAGCCCAGTTCTTCTTCTCTGTCCGAAATACTCCGGGGTGAGGCCGCAGGCCGAGGGGCAGCGCCCCTCCTGCCTTAGCTCTTGTCGCGGAAACGGTTGACGATTGGATAGCGCCGATCAAGCCAGAACGCCTTTTTCGAAAGCCGCGCCCCCGGCGCGGATTGAAAGCGTTTATATTCCGAGATGTAGAGCAGATGCTCGACCCGTTTCACCGTCTCGCGCTCAAACCCCGCCGCAACACACTCGGCCACCGAGCATTCCTCATCCACCAGCATGGTCAGGATCGCATCCAGCACCTCATAGGGCGGCAGGCTGTCTTCGTCCTTCTGGTCGGGACGCAATTCCGCAGAGGGCGGCTTGTCGATGATCGACACCGGGATCGCCTCGCCTTCGGGGCCTTTCATCCAGTCCCGATGCACTGCGTTACGCCAGCGGCAGGTCTCGAACACCCGCGTCTTGTACATGTCCTTGATCGGGTTATAGCCCCCGGCCATATCGCCATAGATCGTCGCATAGCCCACCGCGACCTCGGATTTATTGCCCGTGGTCAAAAGCATCTCGCCGAACTTGTTCGACAACGCCATGAGCAGAAGCCCGCGTAGCCGCGACTGGATATTTTCCTCCGTCAGCCCCTCTTCGGTGCCCTCAAACAAGGGCGCAAGTGCCTCCGTGACCGCCGCGCGCGGCCCCGCAATCGGCACATAGTCATAGCGACAGCCCAACCTCTCGGCGATGTCCTTGGCATCATCAAGTGAGCCTTGCGACGTATATTCCGACGGCAGCATCACACAGCGCACGTTCTCCGCCCCCAGCGCATCAACCGCAATCGTCGCCACAAGCGCCGAGTCGATCCCCCCCGAAAGCCCAAGAAGCACCTTGGTGAACCCGGTCTTTCTCATGTAGTCGCGCAGCGCCTCCATGCAGACCCGGTAATCCTGCTCCTCGCCCGCAGGCAGCACCGCCTTTTCGCCATGCGCCGCGCGCCAGCCCGCATCGGTGCGCTCAAAATCGACATGCACCACGCGCTCGTCAAAAACCGGAAGCTGTACCGCCAGATCGCCGCCCGGATTGAGCACGAAAGACCCGCCATCAAAGACCTGATCGTCCTGACCGCCCACCATGTTGAGATAAACAAGCGGCAAACCCGTTTCGATCACGCGGGCCACCATGTGGTTCATGCGCCGGTCAAATTTGTCGCGATAATAGGGCGAGCCATTGGGCACCACGAGGATCTCGGCGCCGCTTTCTTCCATGGTCTCGGCCACATCCTCAAACCACGCATCCTCGCAGATGGGTGACCCGATCCGCACGCCCGCCACATCATAAGGCCCGCCAAGGGGCCCCTCATCGAACAGACGCTTTTCGTCGAACACCGTGTAGTTGGGCAGGTGATGCTTGCGCTGGCGATGCACGATCTTGCCGCCGCGACAGATGAAATAAGCGTTATAGAGCGCCCCGTCCTCGGCCAACGGCCCGCCAATGGCAAGCGCAGGCCCGTCGGCGCAATCTGCCGCAAGCTGTTCGACCGCCGCCATCGCCGCCGCCTGAAACGCCGGTTTGAGGATCAAATCCTGCGCGTTGTAGCCCGTGATGAACATCTCCGGCAGCGCCACGAGGTCCGCCCCCGCCGCCTTGCCCTCTTCCCAGACACGGCGCGCGGCCTCGGCATTGCCGTCAATGTCGCCCATCACGGGATTGGCCTGTGCCATGGTGAGGCGGAAACTATCGGCCATCTGGCTCTCCTGTCGCATATCTTAGCCGCAGATTTAGCAGATGCACACGTGAGGGAAAGAGCCAAGGCAAAAGGCGTTGCCCCACGTGCGCCCCTGTTCTAGGATTTGGCAAACGCCGCGCGCGCGGCCGGGCATGACCCGAGGGGATGAAAAATGAGCAGAAAACAGGCAATCACTCTGGCAGTTCTGATGACGGTAGGGGCATGGGCCACGCCGTCACTGGCGCAGGACGGGGAAATCCTGACCAAGCAATACGATGATGGCGGCGTCTATGAGGGCACGTTCAAGAACGGCCTTCAGCACGGCACCGGCAGCTACCGCCTGCCCAATGGCTATGAATATGAAGGCGACTGGGCCGAAGGCGAAATTCGCGGCCAGGGTCAGGCGCGCTTCCCCAACGGGTCGGTTTATGTCGGCGAATTCGCCAAGGGCAAACCCGAAGGTATTGGCAAGATTACCTTTACCGATGGCGGCACCTATGAAGGCGAATGGAAAGACGGCAAGATCAACGGTCAGGGGGTCGCGGTCTATGCCAATGGCGTGCGCTATGAAGGTAGCTTCAAGAACGCCATGCATCACGGCAAAGGCACCATGATGTCGCCCGGCGGCTATGTCTACGAGGGCGACTGGGTCAATGGCGTCAAGGACGGTATGGGCACCATCAGCTATCCTGACGGTGCCACCTATCAGGGCGAAATCGTCGCCGGGGAACGCTCCGGCCAAGGCGTGCTGACGACCGATGACGGGCTGATCTACGAAGGTCTCTGGGCCGGGGGTCAGATCGAAGGCACCGGCAAACTGATTCAGCCCAATGGCGACATCTACGAAGGCGACCTCATCGCCGGACAACGCCAAGGGCAAGGCCGCGTGATCTACGCCAATGGCGACACCTACGAAGGCAGCTTTGAGGCCGACAAACGCCACGGTCAGGGCGAATTCAAAGGCGAAGACGGCTATCATTATGTCGGCAACTGGGTCGCAGGCCATATCGAAGGCGACGGCACCGTCACCTACCCGGATGGCTCGGTCTATGTGGGCCAATTCCGCGAAGACCTCGCCGATGGCACCGGCAAAATCACCTATGCGGACGGCTCGACCTACGAGGGTGACTGGGCCGCAGGCGTCATCGAAGGCAGCGGCACCGCAACCTTCGCCAACGGCTTGACCTATGTCGGCCAGTTCCACAACGCCCGCAACCACGGCAAAGGCGTCATGACCTATTCAACCGATACCGGCGCCTACCGCTATGAAGGCGACTGGGCCGACGGCCAGCGCCACGGCCTCGGCACCGCGTCTTACCCGGACGGATCGGTCTATGAAGGTCAGTTCGCCCAAGGCCAGCGCCATGGCGTTGGTGAAATCACCATGAAAGACGGGTTCAAATACTCCGGCGAATGGCAAAACGGCGAAATTAGCGGCCGCGGTGTCGCCACCTATGCCAATGGCGATGTCTATGAGGGCATGTTCAAATCCGGCAAACGTCAGGGCGAAGGCACGATGCGCTATGCCAATGGCGAAGAAAGCACCGGCACTTGGGACAACAACGCCCTGAAAACCGGCGGCTAAACGCCCCCTGCCCGGCCCCAAGAGCGCCGGACACTGCACAAATCCACGCCCTCGCAGACACCTGCGGGGGCGTTTCGCTTTCGAAGGCGTCTGGGCGCTCTGTTCGGCAACAGGCCCGCCCCCCAAAAACTCCGACCCCATACAGACGCTTAGCGCCTCGTCACATGGCTCCCAACAGACAAAGCAAAAAAGGTTTCCCCAAAAAACAACCTTAGGTTAGCATCAAACAGAAAAAGAGTAGGCCAATGAAAATTCTCGTTGTTGATGACGACCCCGTCATGCTGTCGCTGTTGGAAAACACCCTGAGATACTC
>JAAEZB010000026.1:1819-24043 GCA_018223085.1 Paracoccaceae bacterium | reverse complement strand
AAACCGCTCGACCTGCCCGACTTCATTCACAAAGTAGACCAGATCAAACTCGGGCTCGAAAAAGAGATCTACAAGGCCCGCAGGCAGGCTGATCTTAAGATGCCGACCGCACATTCCGATCGCGTGACCTTCACGGATCCGTTCCTCCTCGGCAAAATCCCCTGTGAGGTCACGCTGGATGCGATGGAAAAATACATTCGCCGCCTCAACAAACAGGGCATTCGCGACATGGACGCCTTTTCCTTCGCCATCAAGGACGCCGCGAAACTGCACTTCCTATGCCCGAAAGAGGCCTATGCCTCGATATTGCGCGCCACAGGCATGATTATCTCGAAATACCTGCCAACGGGGCCAAACTTCCTTGCATATGCCGGGTACGGGGCTTTCGTCGGCGTCGCACAGGAATTGGGACAGGACGAAAACCTGCGAAACGAAATCGAACACAATGTCCAACAGGCCCTGACCAGTATTCATGTCCCCACGAACACCGGCGGCTCGGTCGGCGTCGTCCCTTACATGAGTCTGCCCCTGAGACTGAACTTTGTGAAAAGCCAAACAGCCGTCGATACGCTTTATCGCTCCATCGTCGACGCCGAAGAGCGCGGCAGGCCGGCTTTGGCTGTGGCCTGACACGGCAAACCTGTCGCGATCTGCCCCCGGCCCCTACCAAGGCAATCGCGCCCCATCCCAGTTGAAGAACTGGCCGCTATCGGCCGGGGTCAACCCATCAAGCACCCCGAGCAGGTTTCCCGCACTCTCCTCCGGGCTATGTTTGCGATGTGTCTTATGCCCGGCGGTAAAGGGCGTCGCGACCGTGCCGGGATGCAGCGTGACACAGATCGCCTCGCGGTGGCTCCGGGCCAGCTCGATGGCACCCGTGTGAACGATCTGGTTAAGCGCCGCCTTGGCCGCACGATAGCTATACCAACCGCCCAAGCCGTTATCCCCAATAGAGCCGACCTTAGCCGAAAGCGCCGCAAAAACCGCCCGCCGATCACGACGTAAAAGGCGGGGCGCGTGTTTGAGGATGAGCGCCGGGCCAATGGCATTGATCGCAAATTGATCCGCCATTGCCGCCGCCCCAAGCGCGCGCAAGGATTTCTCTGGCGGCTGGCCCGCCCCCTGCAAAGCCCCCGTCGCCACAAAGATAAGGTCAAACCCCGGCTCCAACGCCCCAAGCGTCGCCTCGACCGACGCTTCATCCGTAATATCGAGCCCATCGCCGCGCCGCGATAGCCCCGTCACCTCAACGCCCCGCGCCCGCAAGGCCGAAACAACCGCCTGCCCAATGCCGCCAGACGCCCCAATCACCAATGCCCGTTCTCGTGTCATGCTCCGCAAACTGGCGCGGCAGGCCCCAAAGTCAAACCCCCGCCCGGAGCAACCGGACGGGGGCATAATGTCTTGCGATGGCCGATCAGTCCTGAAGCTTGGTGATCTTCATCATCTTCATGATGGCGCGTTCATAGAACGGCTCCGAGACCCCCCGGCGCACCTTGCGCATGAAATACCACTCAAACGCCAGCTTGGCCCAATGGACCCAGCGCCCCTGCCCCGACCAGTTGACATTGCGCGGCGGAATCTGCGGCATCGCAAGGAACGCCGCGCCCCGGTCGCCAAAATCGGCCAGGCAAAGCGCATTCCATGTCGGTTGCTCGTTCGGCTCTTCGCCCCTCATGACGCGCGGAATGTTGCGCGCGGTGGCCGTCACCATGGATTCGATCATAAAGCCCGTCTTCGGCACACCAGTCGGCACCGGAGTCGGGTCTTTCGGCGCAATGGCGATACAGACACCAATACCAAAGATGTTGGGGTATTTCGGGTTGCGCTGATACTCATCGGTGATGACGAAACCGCGCGGGTTTACCAACCCTTCGATCCCCATCAGGGCCGGAATGCCACGGAACGCCGGAAGCATCATCTTGTAGACCGCCGGCACCTCCTGATCGCCCTTCACGTTGCCATCATCGTCATGCACCGTGATATGCACCGCATCCTCGGTGAACTTGTTGGTCTTGGCGTTGACGACCCATTTGATATCCCGATCCCGCAGGATCGACTCAAGCATCGACTTGGTATCGCCCACACCCCCAAGGCCAAGATGGCCGACATAGGGTTCCGAGGTGACAAAGGTCATCGGCACCTTGTGGCGAATCTTGCGCTTGCGCAGATCGGTGTCGATGGTCAGCAGATATTCATACGCCGGACCAAAGCACGACGCCCCCTGCACCGCGCCAATGACGATCGGCCCCGGATTGGCGCAGAAACTCTCCCAGTTCTGCCCCGAAATCTCGGCATGTTCGATGGAACAGACGCTCGCCGTGTGGTGATCCGGGCCAAAGCCCTCAATCTCGTCAAAGGCAAGGTCCGGCCCGGTGGCAATCACGAGATAGTCATAGGTGACTTCCCGACCACTGTCGCAAATGACCTTGTTGGCCTCGGGCTCAAGCTTGGCCGCGCCATCAACGATAAACTCGATACCATGTTTCTTCATCACCGGCTCAAGCTCGATGATGATATCCTCCTTCTTGCGCCAGCCCACCCCGGCCCATGGATTGGAGGGCGTGAACTGAAAATAAGACTTGTTCGAGATGACCGTGATCTTGTCATCCTTGCCCAATGTCTCTTTCAGCTCATAAGCCTGAATGGTGCCGCCAAGACCGGCCCCCAGAACGACGATATGCGCCATGTGTATTTCTCCTCACTATGCCTCGCGGAAACGCCGCGAAACGATCTCCTCCTGAGTGAAGCTGCTTGCTTGTCGTTCTGGCTCGCGCGAACCGGGCCTGCCGGTTCTCCTTCAGAAAGCGGCGCGCATCTGATTGGTGCGGCCCACCCCGTGATTAGATTCAATAGCTTGAATGTATCTCGCCAAACAAGGATTTTGTTTCCCCTAGGGCATTGCGACGCGTCCCGGTGTAAAAACCCCCTTCCCTTTTGGAATGGGTTCCGTATATTTCGCCCCCATGACACGGGTTACACATATCACCACCGCAAAGGCCGCCGCGCGCGCCATGCGTCCCCGTGATCTCCTTCTTCTTCTCAGCCTCCGCTGAGCGCGCTTCGGCGCGGGCCGCTCAGGATGGACAGCGCCGAGACCTAAACGCCGAACTTAGAAGAACACGAGACATCCAAAATGACCGATAAAACTCCCCAGGACCGCGTCCTGATTTTCGACACGACCCTGCGCGACGGCGAACAATCCCCCGGCGCCACCATGACCCACGACGAGAAACTCGAAATCGCGGGTATGCTCGATGAAATGGGCGTCGATATCATCGAGGCTGGCTTTCCGATCGCCTCCGAAGGCGACTTTGCCGCCGTGACCGAAATCGCCAAGAACGCCGTCAATAGCCGCATCTGTGGTCTGGCCCGTGCCAACTTCGCCGATATTGATCGCTGCTGGGACGCCGTCAAACACGCCGAAAAGAACCGCATCCATACGTTCATCGGCACCTCGCCGCTGCACCGCGCCATCCCGAACCTGACCATGGACGAGATGGCCGACAAGATCCACGAGACCGTGAGCCACGCCCGCAACCTCTGCGAAAACGTGCAATGGTCGCCGATGGACGCAACGCGCACCGAATGGGATTACCTCTGCCGCGTGATCGAAATCGCCATCAAGGCAGGCGCCACCACGATCAACATCCCCGATACCGTCGGCTATACCGCGCCCGAGGAATCGGCAGACCTGATCCGCCGCCTGATCGCGACCGTGCCCGGCGCCGACGAGGTGATCTTTGCGACCCACTGCCACAATGACCTTGGCATGGCGACCGCCAACGCTCTGGCTGCCGTCGCTGGCGGCGCACGCCAGATCGAATGCACGATCAACGGCCTCGGTGAACGCGCGGGCAACACCGCCCTCGAAGAGGTCGTGATGGCGATGAAAACCCGCCACGACATCATGCCTTGGACGACCGGCATCGACACCACCAAGATCATGGCCATCTCGCGCCGTGTCTCCACCGTGTCGGGCTTCCTCGTGCAGCCGAACAAGGCCATCGTCGGCAAGAACGCCTTTGCCCATGAATCCGGCATCCATCAGGATGGCATGCTCAAGAACCGCGAAAACTTTGAGATCATGCGCCCCGAGGACATCGGCCTCTCCGGCACCTCGCTGCCGCTGGGCAAACATTCGGGCCGCGCCGCGCTGCGCGACAAGCTCGAACATCTGGGCTTTGAACTGGGCGACAACCAACTCAAAGACGTCTTCGTGCGCTTCAAGGATCTCGCCGACCGCAAAAAAGAGGTCATGGACGATGACCTCATCGCGCTGATGCGCGTGGGCGGCGATGATGCAAGCGACGCGCTCAAGCTGGTCTCGATGAAAGTCATCTGCGGCACCGGCGGTCAGGCCGAGTCCACCGTCGAGATGGAGATTGACGGCAAGGACATCTCCGCGACCGCCTTTGGCGACGGCCCGGTGGATGCCACCTTCAAGGCGATCCGCGAACTGCACCCCAACGAGGCGCGTCTGCAACTCTATCAGGTGCACGCCGTGACCGAAGGCATGGACGCTCAGGCCACCGTCTCGGTGCGCGTCGAAGAGGGCGGCAATGTCGTGACAGGTCAGTCGGCCGATACCGACACCGTGGTCGCTTCGGCCCGCGCCTACATCAATGCCTTGAACCGCCTTCTCGTGCGCCGCGCCAAGATGGGCGAAGGCGCCGACGCCCGCGAGATTTCCTATCGCGATGTGACCTGAGGGTCTGGCATCAAATCAAGAAACAGAGACGGCCCTTCGGGGCCGTTTTTTTATTGGCCGCCCGCCATAGCTGAGACTCATGTCATAAAAAAGTCACAATTCACTCACCTCACAAAACACCACATTCCAACAGGGGAATGTTTAATAAATAATTAACGCGGGAATGGGGCCGCTGAAATCGATTCGGCGCGCTAGAGAACTAGAGGGTACTATGAAAAAACTTGCACTAACCTTGGCCGCGGGCACGCTGGCAGCAACCGCAGCTTACGCAGAATCGCCCGTAGGTGGATGGGACGGCTACTATTACGGTGGACAAGCCGGTCTGGCTTCCGGCGATTTTGACTGGGCCACATCGGGCCTGTCCAGCACGAGCACTCCCACGGTCTATGAATCCACCCCGAGCCTGAGCGGCTCTTATGTGGGTGTCTTCGCAGGCCGCAACTGGACCGGTGCCAATGGCATGGTGTTCGGCCTTGAAGGCGAATTCAACGGCGGGAAGATTTCTTCCTCCAGCGCCGCGACCCGTACCGTTGGTGGCTCCGCGACGGGCGGACGCTACCGCACCACCGAAACCGAGATCGACTACTCGCTCGCCCTGCGCGGACGCGCCGGCATGGTGCGTGGCAACACGCTGTTCTACGCCACTGCCGGTCTCGCCGTGGCAAGCTCGAACGTCTCCGCCTATGGCGGCAAAACCGGAACGGAACTGCGCCATTCGTTCTCGGACACTCTGGGTGGCTGGACCGTTGGCGCGGGCATCGAACACAAACTCACCGAGAAAACGGCCCTGCGCTTTGATTACCGCTATACCGACTACGGTTCGACCAGCAACATCGAAACCCCTGGCGGCAGCGGCCCTTGGACTGTCGGCAGCAGCTTCAAGACCCATGAGCTGCGTGTGGGTATGTCCGTCCAATTCTAAGCGACACACAATCAAGACCTGCGCGGGCGGCCCCAAAGCCGCCCGCAATGCGTTTTACCAAGGCCTTTCGAGAGACCTTGGGCGCAGGACACCGAACGCCCGGTTAACCTGCCCTTCCGCCAAACCCGCACCAACGCAATACCGACGTGATACCGACGCGATGCAGATATGCGTTTTCGCGGATGGCGCTGCGTTAACCTGTCTCGCGAATCGCGGGCGGAAACACGCTGATTTCCTCTCATGCGGCCTTTCCGTTGGCGGGCACGCTCATTATAAGGGGCATTGGTCCGTGATGAGCAGAGTCGCGGACCCAATTGGAATTTCTGTGGGAAGCGAAACGCATGCTGGGAAATCTGGGCGGCCTGTTCACCTCTGACATGGCCATCGACCTCGGGACGGCAAACACGCTGGTCTATGTCAAGGGCAAGGGCATCATCCTATCCGAACCCTCTGTGGTCGCCTACCACGTGAAGGACGGCGTCAAGAAGGTCCTCGCCGTGGGCGAAGATGCCAAGCTCATGCTCGGCCGCACCCCCGGCTCGATCGAGGCCATCCGCCCGATGCGTGACGGTGTCATCGCCGATTTCGACGTCGCCGAAGAGATGATCAAACACTTCATCCGCAAGGTGCACAAACGCTCGACCTTCTCCAAGCCCAAGATCATCGTCTGCGTCCCGCATGGTGCGACGCCGGTGGAAAAAAGGGCTATTCGTCAATCGGTTCTGTCTGCGGGCGCCCGTCGCGCCGGTCTCATTGCCGAACCCATCGCCGCCGCGATCGGGGCCGGAATGCCAATCACCGACCCGACCGGCAACATGGTTGTCGACATCGGCGGCGGCACCACCGAAGTCGCCGTTCTGTCGCTCGGGGACATCGTCTATGCCCGCTCCGTCCGCGTTGGTGGTGACCGCATGGATGAGGCGATCATCAACTACCTGCGTCGCAACCAGAACCTGCTCGTCGGCGAAGCCACCGCCGAGCGCATCAAGACCCAGATCGGCACCGCCCGCATGCCCGATGACGGGCGCGGTGCGTCGATGCAAATCCGTGGCCGCGACCTTCTCAACGGTGTGCCCAAGGAAACCGAGATCAGCCAGGCACAAGTCGCCGAGGCGCTTTCGGAACCGGTGCAGCAGATCTGCGAAGCCGTGATGACCGCCCTCGAAGCAACGCCCCCCGACCTCGCCGCCGACATCGTTGATCGCGGCGTGATGCTCACCGGCGGCGGCGCCCTCCTCGGCGACCTCGACCTCGCCCTGCGCGAACAGACCGGCCTCGGCGTCTCCATCGCCGACGAGTCACTCAATTGTGTTGCCATGGGCACCGGCAAGGCGCTTGAATACGAAAAGCAACTGCGCCACGCCATCGACTACGATAGCTAAGGACCGCGCCCCGCACGGGCGTGCCCGCAGACGCTGAAGAGGGGAAAGCTTGGCCCGGGACCGGACACAAGGCGATGACTATATCGCGCCGCTCAAGCGGCTGCTTCTGGGCGTGCTCGTCTTTGTGCTGCTCGCGATTTTCCTTGTCTGGCGTATTGATTCCCCGCGCGTCGAACGTTTCCGGGCGCAGGTCGTCGATAGCGTCATGCCCTCTTTCGACTGGGCCATGACGCCGGTCACGGCAACGGTCTCTCTCTTCCGGGATATGCAATCCTATCAACGCCTTGCAGAGCAAAACCGCGAGTTGCGCCGCGAGTTGCAACAAATGAAAGCCTGGAAAGAAGCCGCGCTTCAGCTCGAACAGGAAAACGCCCGCCTGCTTGATCTGAACAATGTCCGCCTCGACCCGCGCCTGACCTTCATCACCGGTGTGGTGCTGGCCGATAGCGGCTCGCCCTTCCGGCAATCTGTACTGCTGAATATCGGCTCGCGTGACGGGCTGGTGGATGGCTGGGCGGCGATGGACGGGATCGGCCTCGTGGGCCGCGTTTCCGGCACCGGCGCCAATACAAGCCGCGTGATCCTGCTCACCGATAGCTCCTCGCGCATCCCCGTCATCGTGCAGCCCTCGGGCCAGCGTGGCCTCATGGTCGGGGACAATTCTCCCGCGCCGCATATCGACTTTCTTGAAAACCGCGAACAGGTCCGCCCCGGCGACCGGGTGATTTCTTCCGGCGATGGCGATGTGTTCCCGCCGGGCCTCCTCGTGGGGCAAGTGGCAAGCGACCCCGGCGGTCGCCTACGCGTCCGTCTCGCCGCCGATTATGAACGCCTCGAATACCTGCGCGTGCTGCGTCATCACGGGCGCGAACGGATCGAGACCCCCGGCGCCCTGATCGGCCCCGAACAGCCTCCCGCCGCAGAGACGCCCATCCCCTCAGAGAGCGACGCTGACAATGGCTGAGACCACCGGACGCTCGCTCAAATGGCCGATGCGGCTCGCCTATGTGGGCCTGTCGCTTCTGTTTCTCGCGCTCGCCTTCCTGCCGTTTCAGACCGTGCCCCGCGGCTGGGCCGGACCGGACTGGATCGTCGTGTTGACCCTCGCCTGGGCGGCGCGTCGTCCTGATTACGTGCCGGTTCTGGCCGTCGGTCTCGTCGTGCTTCTGGCTGATTTCCTTTTGATGCGTCCGCCCGGTCTTCTGGCTGCGCTTATGGTCATCGCGCGGCAAGTCCTGCGCCACCGTGCGACTGCCCTGCGCGACGCTCCCTTCCCGAACGAATGGCTGACCGTGGCCGGGATCATGGTCGTCATCACCGTGGCTGAACGGCTCGCCTATGCGATCTTCCTGCTCGACCAACCGCCCCTCGGCCTCGCCCTCATGCGTCTGGTGACGGGAATTCTTGCCTATCCCGTGGCGGTCTTTGCTTCGCAACTCCTTCTTGGTCTGCGCAAACCGCAGCCCGGCGATGACGATACCCTCGTGAGGCCTGCATGAAACGCCCAAGCGTCGATACCGCAGGCACCCATCGCCGCCTGAGCCGCCGCGCCCTTCTTCTTGGCGGGGCGCAAATCGGCTTTATGGCGATGCTCGGGTTGCGGATGCGTCATTTGCAGGTCGAACAAGCCGACCAATATCGTCTCTTGGCGGAAGAAAACCGCATCAATATCCGCCTTCTCCCCCCCGCCCGCGGCGAGATATTTGACCGCAATGGCGTGCCGCTTGCCGTCAACCAACCCTCCTACCGCATCACCATCGTGCGCGAGGATGCGGGCGACGTGGAACAGGTCATCGACGCCCTGTCGAACCTCGTCACCCTCGATCCCGTCAAGCTCGAACGCGCCCGCACCGAGATGGCCCGCTCCGCCCCCTTCCTGCCAGTGACGCTTGCCGATCACGTCACCTGGGACGAGATGAGCCGCGTCGCCGTCAACGCCCCTGCCCTGCCCGGTATCACGCCCGAAGTCGGCCTGTCCCGACGCTATCCAATCAAAGGCGATTTCGCCCATGTGGTGGGCTATGTTGGCCCGGTTTCGGACTACGACCTCTCCAAAATCGAAGACCCGGACCCGCTCCTGCGCATCCCGCGCTTCCAACTCGGCAAGGTCGGCATCGAAGCCAAGCAAGAAAACCTCCTGCGCGGCAAAGCAGGCACCAAACGGGTCGAGGTCAATTCCGTTGGCCGCGTCATGCGCGAACTGGACCGCCGCGAGGGCCAGCCCGGCGCCGACCTGCAACTGACCCTCGATCAACAGCTCCAATCCTACGTACAGGCCCGCCTTGGCGAGGAAAGCGCCGCCGCCATCGTCATGGATTGTCAGACCGGCGATCTCCTGTCGCTCAACTCTTCGCCAAGCTTTGACCCGAACCTTTTCGTAACCGGAATCTCGGTTCCCGATTACCGCGCGCTGACCGACAACACCTACCGCCCGCTCGCCGCAAAATCCGTGCAAGGCACCTATCCGCCCGGCTCGACCTTCAAGATGGTAACGGCCCTTGCCGCCCTCGAAGAAGGCGTGATTACCGCCGAGGATACCGTCTGGTGCCCCGGCCACCTCGACGTCTCCAACCGTCGCTTCCACTGCTGGAAACGCGCTGGCCACGGCCATATGACCCTTGCCAAAGCGCTGCGCGAAAGCTGCGATGTCTATTTCTACGAGGTCGCGCTCGAATTGGGCATCGACCGGCTCTCGGCCATGTCTGAACGGCTCGGCCTTGGCCAACGATTTGACCTGCCGCTCTCGGGGATCGCCAGTGGCCTCAACCCCTCGCGCGAATGGAAAGAGACCGTGCGCGGCGCGCAATGGCTCGTCGGCGATACCGTCAACGCCTCGATCGGACAGGGGTTTGTCCTCGCCTCACCGCTGCAACTGGCGGTCATGACGTCGCGCCTCGCGACCGGGCGCGCAATCATGCCTCGCCTCGTCAAATCCGTTGACGGCGTCGATACCGGCGAGGGCCCCTCGGACCTTCTCGGCGTGAACGAAAACCACCTGCGCCAGATCCGCAAGGCGATGTTCGACGTTTCCAACAACCGCCGCGGCACCGCCTATGGTAGCCGGATCATCGAAGACGCCTACCGCATGGCGGGCAAAACCGGCACAAGCCAGGTCCGCAACATTACCACCGCCGAACGCGCCGCCGGTGTGACCAAAAACGAAGACCTGCCCTGGGAACGCCGTGACCACGCGCTCTTTGTGAACTTCGCCCCCTATGACAATCCGCGCATCGCCGTGGCCGTCGTGGTCGAACATGGCGGTGGCGGTTCGACCGCAGCGGCGCCCATTGCCCGCGACATTACCCTGCGCGCCCTGCATGGCGGCACGCCACCGCTTGCGGCCTACCCGGCCAAGGACCGCGACCGGATTGAGGCGCAGGAAAAACGCCTCAACGCTCTGATCCCGGACCGTGATGGCAATGTCGGCGGAGAACGCGCATGAGCTATCTCGAATATTCCGTCAAAACCGTCCCCACCGGCCCGCGCAAACTCCTCTACCTGCACTGGCCGCTGATCCTTCTGCTCTGTGCCGTGGCTGGGGTCGGCTTCATGATGCTCTATTCCGTCGCCGGTGGTAGCCCAAGCCCTTGGGCCGAGCCCCAGCTTAAACGCTTCGGCTTGGGCCTGACCCTGATGTTCATTGTCGCGCTGGTGCCAATCTGGTTCTGGCGCGGGCTATCGTGGTTTGCCTATGGCGGCACGGTGCTCCTCCTGATCCTCGTCGAAGTCATGGGCAGCGTCGGCATGGGGGCACAACGCTGGATCGACCTCGGCTTCATGCGCCTGCAACCCTCGGAGCTGATGAAAATCACACTGGTGATGGCACTTGCCGCCTATTACGACTGGCTCCCCCCCGAGCGCAGTTCGCGCCCGCTCTGGCTCCTGCCCCCCATTGCCCTCATCGTGCTGCCAACCGCGCTCGTGCTGCGCCAACCCGACCTCGGCACTTCGATCCTGCTCCTGGCCGGGGGCGGTATGGTGATGTTCATGGCCGGTGTGCACTGGGGGTATTTCGCCGCTGTCATCGCGATGGGTATCGGCCTCGTCACCGCCGTGTTCCAGTCGCGCGGCAGCTCCTGGCAGCTCCTCAAGGACTACCAGTATCGCCGCATCGACACCTTCCTTGATCCCTCAAGCGATCCACTGGGGGCTGGCTATCACATCACCCAATCCAAAATCGCGCTCGGCTCTGGCGGCTGGACCGGGCGCGGCTTTATGCAAGGCACCCAATCGCGCCTGAACTTCCTCCCGGAAAAGCATACGGACTTCATCTTCACCACCCTTGCCGAGGAATTCGGCTTTGTTGGCGGAATCTCTCTCTTGGTGCTCTACGGGTTCATCATCGTCTTCTGCATCTTCGCCGCCCTGCGCAATCGTGACCGGTTCTCCTCGCTCCTGATCCTCGGCATCGCGGCAACCTTCTTCCTGTTTTTCGCCGTCAACATGTCGATGGTCATGGGCATGGCCCCCGTGGTCGGCGTGCCCTTGCCACTGGTAAGCTATGGTGGCTCAGCGATGCTTGTTCTCATGGTCGCCTTCGGCCTCGTCCAGAGCGCCCACGTTCACCGCCCGCGATAAGAGGGAACGGGTTGCCTCTGCGGGCAAGATATGGCCTCACTGTCGACCAAGAGCGAAGGGAGACCTCATGTCGATTTTTCATCTAGCCTATAACGTCACCGACCTTGCGAAGGCCCGCGCCTTTTATGGCGATCTCCTTGGCTGTGCCGAAGGACGTAGCACCGAGACATGGGTTGATTACAACTTCTTCGGACATCAGCTTTCTCTGCATCTCGGCACGCCTTTTGCCACCGCCGATACCGGCCATGTCGGCGATCATCTCGTGCCGATGCCACATCTCGGGGTGATCCTGCCCAAAGGCGAATGGGACGCCCTCGCGACCCGCCTTGACGATGCTGGTGTCGATTTCGTCCTGCGCCCCTTCACCCGCTTTGCCGGAGAACCCGGCGAGCAAAGCACCATGTTCTTTCGCGATCCCTTCGGCAACCCGATCGAGATCAAAGGCTTTGCCGACATGGCCGGGGTTTTCGCTACATGATCAACGTTCTCTTCGCCGCCCGCCCCGAACGCTGGACCACTTATGAGGCCCCCTTGCACACGGCCTTTGCCAAGGCGGGCCTCAATGTCGATCTGCGCACAGAGTTCTCCCCGGATGAGGTCGACTATATCGTCTACGCCCCCAATAGCGACGTGCAGGATTTCACCCCCTACACCCGCTGCAAAGCAGTGCTGAACCTCTGGGCCGGGGTTGAGGACGTGGTTTTCAACAAAACCCTGACCCAACCCCTCGCCCGCATGGTCGATCACGGGTTAACCCAAGGCATGCGTGAATGGGTCGCCGGGCATGTCCTGCGCCATCACCTTGGCATGGACCTGCATATCCATGGACAGGATGGCGAATGGCGCAGCTATGTGCCTCCGCTCGCCGAAAATCGCCCCATCACAATCCTCGGCCTCGGCGCGCTTGGTCAGGCCTGCGGCGAAACACTGGCTTCGCTCGGCTTTCCAGTCACCGGATGGAGCCGCAGCCCCAAAGATGTCCCCGGCCTCACCTGCCTCTCCGGCCCGGATGGCCTGACACAGGCGCTCTCCACGGCGGAAATCCTCGTGCTCCTGCTGCCCAACACCCCCGCGACCGAGAACATCCTCAACGCCGAAACCCTCGCACAGATGCCCCATGGCACCGCGATCATCAATCCCGGCCGCGGCCCCCTGATCGACGATGACGCCCTCCTCGCCGCGCTCGACAGCGGCCAGATCGGCCACGCCACGCTCGATGTCTTCCGCACCGAACCGCTCCCGCCGGAACACCCCTATTGGACCCATCCCAAGGTCACGGTCACACCCCATATCGCCTCGGAAACCCGGCCCTCAACGGCCAGCGAAGTCATCGCTGAAAACATCCGTCGCGGCGAAGCAGGAGAGCCCTTCCTGCACCTCGTCGACCGCAACGCAGGCTATTAAATCTTCCTCTTGCCGAAAATATCCCGGGGTGAACATTGCTTTTGCCCCGCAAAAGCAAGGCGAGGGGCCGCGCCCCTAAAACCGCGCCAAAAGCGCTCATCCTGCGTGCCGCAGGCACCCCTTTGGATTACCGGAGCTTGGGGGGATTGTCCGGGTCACTGCCGGGTTTAACCGGCGTATACTCCCGCGGCTGTTCCGGCTCCGGCAGATCAAACCGCAAGCCGACCCGCGCCAATTGCGCCGCGACCTGATCGCTGCTGGCGAAAAACGCCACATCAAGCGCCCCTGCTTCGATCCCCGAAAAGGTCAACGCTTCCGAGACCGCCTTGGCAAGCGCGCCCTCCGCCGCCTCAACCGCATCCACAAACCCAAGAAGATGCCCCTTGGCACCGTTGTCATATTGCACCCCCACAAGGTAGGCGCTCTTGGCAAGACCCGCCGCCGTGGCAAGCTTCTGATCCAGCGCCGTAAGCAACACCTCCGGCAATCCCACCGGTGCCTCAAAGCTCTCGACCTTCGCCGCAACCTCATCGGGCGCATGAGTAAGCGTCTCGGTGAGCCACCCCACCGCCTCGGGCGGGATAAGGATCGACGAGGGCGCGATCTCAAGATTGACCGCAAGACCAATCCCCTGCCCATCAAGCATCGCCGCAATGATCCGCCCCGAAAGCGCCGCATAGGGCGCGGGCTTGCCAACAAACGCCGCCAGCCGCTCTTCGGTGTCAAAGACCAGAACAAACCGATGATCCGAGAGGTCGAACACCTCCGGCGCGATCTTGTCGTCCTCGGCCTCCTTGCCCAAAAGCAGGAACAGTTCTGCATCCGCCAGCCGCTCATAAAATCGCAACCGGGCCGCATCGTCCTGCGGCGCGGCGTCCATTGCCGCGTGGGCGCGGTCCAGCGGGGTTTCATCACTCATCGCAACACCTCTTCGAGCCTGTGGCGCAGATCGGGCAGCAGCTCCGCCTCGAACCACGGATTTTTCCTGAGCCATGCCGTATTGCGCCAGGACGGATGAGGCAAGGGGTAGAGCGTCGGCGCATGGTCGCGCCAGCCGCGCACCGTCTCGGTCACACCCGCCTTGTGCCCGAGATGCCATTTCTGCGCATAGCCCCCGATGAGAAGTGTGAGCCGCACCTCGCCGAGCGCCTCCATCACCCGCGCCCGCCATGTCTCGGCACAAATGCGCGGCGGCGGCAGGTCGCTGCCCTTGGCATCATAGCCGGGAAAACAGAACCCCATCGGCAGGATCGCCACCTGATCCCGGTCATAAAAACGCGCCTCATCCATCCCGAGCCAATCGCGAAGCCGGTCCCCCGAAGGATCGGTAAAGGGACGCCCGCTTTCATGCACCCGCGCACCGGGCGCCTGCCCAACGATCAAAACCTTCGCACCGGGCCGGAACCAGACCACAGGGCGCGGCGCGTGCTGCGTCGCCGTGGCGGCAAACCGATCGGCACAAAGACGACAGGCGCGGATGTCTTCTACAAGGGCAGTACTCATCGTTCATGATCCTGCGCCAAAGACACGGAAACGAAAACCCCAACGCATTATTTCGAAAAATATCGAAATAAATATTGCACCGCACCAATATTTCGATATTTCTAGAAATATGAAACACGAATCGACATATGACATTTCCCTCACCGTCGCCGCCTCGACCTTCGCGGCGCTTGGCTCCGAACAAAGGCTCTCGGTCCTGCGCACATTGGTACGAGCGGGCGAAGAGGGATTGTCCATTGGCGAGTTGGGCAAACGCACCAGCGTAACCGGCTCGACCCTCACCCATCATATGAAAATCCTGACTCAGGCCGGCCTCGTCACCCAAGTCAAACAGGGCCGCTCCATCATCTGCGCCGCGGTTGCCTATGACGAACTGCGCGCCCTCTCGGCCTTCCTGCTCAAAGAATGCTGCGCCGATTGCGCCACCCCTCACAAGGATCATCCCCATGGCTGATACGACCCACGATCAAACGCCCCTCTCGGCACGCTGGAAACAAATCGACAAGGCCTGGCTCGCCCTCGCGGTGATCCTTGGGCTTCAGGCGCTTCTGGATTTAGCCCATTTGGGTGACACGATCCGCTTTGCCATCGAGGCATTGCTGAGCACCGCGCCCTTTATCCTTTTTGCCGTGCTTGCCATTGGCTATCTCAAGGCGACAGGGGCCGAGACCCTCCTCGCCAAAGCGTTCGAGGGCCGCGAAACCCGGATGATTATCCTCGCGGCCTTGCTCGGTGGCCTCTCGCCCTTCTGTTCGTGTCAGGTCATCCCCTTCATCGCCGCGCTCCTCGCCGTCGGCGCGCCGCTTTCGGCGGTCATGGCCTTCTGGCTTTCCTCGCCACTTATGGACCCGGCCATGTTCTCGATTACCGCTGGCACGCTCGGCCTCGACTTTGCCCTCGCCAAAACCGTGGCCGCCGTGGCGCTTGGCCTGCTTGGCGGCGGGCTGACGATGATCTTTGCCAAATCCGTGGTCTTCGCCGATCCCCTGCGCGAAAAGCCCAAGGTCGGCGGCTGCTGTGGCGTGCAAAAACCCTTTACCGGCGCGCCGGTCTGGAAATTCTGGAACGAGGCAGAGCGCCGGACAAGCTTTCGCGAAGCCGTGCTTGAAAACGGTATCTTCCTACTGAAATGGCTCGCCATCGCCTATGTGCTTGAGGCAATCATGATCCGCTACATCCCCGCCGATTTGATTGCTGGCGTACTTGGCGGCAATGGCATCGGCCCGATCCTCCTTGGTGCACTCGTCGGCGCTCCGGCCTATCTCAACGGCTATGCCGCCGTGCCGCTTGTCGATGCGCTCCTGCAACAGGGCATGTCCAATGGTGCCGCCATGAGCTTTGTCATCGCTGGCGGCGTGAGCTGTATCCCCGCCGCCATCGCAGTCTGGGCGCTGGTGAAACCGCGTGTCTTTATCGCCTATATCGGCTTTGCCCTGCTCGGCGCTTTCCTTGCCGGTCTCGCCTGGCAGGCCCTCGCCTGAGACAAACAAACATGTGCGGCAAAGGTACTTTTTGCCGCACATGCCCCTCAAGGCGCCGCGTCTCGTTGCCCGGTTGGCGATTTTCGGATAACTCCTGTTGAACGAAAAAGACCAAGGGTGGAGACCTCATGTATCGCGTCTGGAATTTTCTGACCGAATATTCGCTATTGCTGATCCTCGGCGCGATAATCGCGCTGGTCTGGGCCAATGTCGATTATACGAGCTATCATCACTTCGTCGAAATGCCCCTTTGGGACTATGCGCCCATCGGCCACCTGCATGACGGTCACCGCACGCTGACGCTGCACTACCTCGTCAATGACCTGCTCATGGCCTTCTTCTTTGCCATCGCGGCCAAGGAAGTCTGGGAAGCCGTGATCCTCGAAAACGGTAGCCTGCGCGGCAAGCGCGCCGCGACACCGCTCTTTGCCACGGCAGGCGGCATGTTCGGTCCGATTGCCGTCTATCTTGGCCTTGCCATGGTCATGGGCTCAGATACCTACAACGCCGTCGCCAATGGCTGGGCCATCCCGACAGCCACCGACATCGCCTTTTCCTATCTCGTCGGCCGCCTCGTCTTTGGCGCAGGCCACCCGGCGGTGCGCTTCCTGCTCCTTCTGGCCATCGCCGATGACGCGGCGGGCCTCATTATTCTGGCGATTTTCTACCCCTCGGGTGAACTCGCGCCGGAATGGCTCCTCGTCTCGCTGGCGGCTGCGGTGCTTGTGTTTGTGCTCGCCAACTGGCTGCCGCGCTACCTTGACCGCGGCAAACAACATCGCCCGATCTCCAGCTTCGTGCGCAAGAACCTCTCGTTCCTGCCCTACCTCATCGCCGCCGCCGTAAGCTGGTATGCTTTCATGCGCTCCGGCCTGCATCCGGCGCTTGGCCTTCTGCCTATCGTGCCGACCATCCCGCACGCGGATCGCGCCTTCGGTATCTTCTCCGAGGCCGAAACCCACCTGCATGACCTCCTCAACGAAATCGAACACGCCCTGAAAACCCCGGTCGAAGTCGTGCTGTTCTTCTTCGGCCTGCTCAATGCCGGGGTGCAGTTTTCGGCCATGGGCGATGCGACATGGCTTGTCCTCGCCGGTCTTCTGATCGGCAAACCTGTCGGCATTCTTCTCATGGGATGGATCGCCGCTGTGCCACTGCGCCTTGGCATCCCCGAGGGTATGCGCATCATTGACCTTGTGGTGATCGGCTGTGTTGCGGCCATCGGGTTTACCGTGTCGCTCTTCGTCGCGGCGGTCGCCTTCGACCCCGGTCCGGTGCAGGATGCGGCCAAAATGGGCGCCCTGCTGTCCTTCGCAGCAGCCGTGATTTCGATCATCGCGGGCAAAGTCTTCCGGGTCGAAAAACGCGACGTTTAACCCGAATTTTTCTGAAATCGACAGGAAACCGGCGCATCAGCGTCGGTTTTTTGCCTCACACCGTCAAATTATTGCCCCAGAGAGTTGCTAAAAACCTCACTAATCAACAATATTAAGGCCAAAGGCGCCGCATAGAGCGTTAATCAAGACCCGTTAAACGGTTGGCCAGAGCAGAGCCGGAGCGTACCAATGCTCGAATTCGACAATGTGAGTAAGTCCTTTTGGACCGGAAGCCAGCGCAAGGTGATCCTTGACCGCGTGTCGTTTCGCGTGGAAATTGGCGCGTCGCTGGGCATCCTTGCGCCCAACGGCACCGGCAAGACCACCCTTATCAACATGATGGCTGGCCTTGAGAAACCCGACGAGGGCGAGATTCGCCGTGGTTGCCGGATTTCCTTCCCGCTCGGTTTCATGGGCGGCGTGGTGAACAAACATTCCGCCGTCGAGAATAGCCGCTATATCGCCCGCCTCTATGGGCTTGACCCCGACTATGTCGAAGCCTTCTGCCGCTGGCTCTGTGGTCTGGGGGAATATTTCGAACAACCTCTGGGGACCTACTCCTCGGGGATGCGCGCCCGTTTCACCTTTGCGTTGATGTTGGCGCTCGATTTCGACATGTATCTGATTGACGAGGGCATGCCCTCTTCGACCGATGTCGAGTTCAACAAACGCGCTGGCGAGGTTCTCAAGGAGCGTCTGCGTACAACCACGATCATCATCGTGTCGCACAAACCGAAAATACTTGAGAAATTCGCCCGCTCCGCGGCCGTTCTCCTAAACGGTCAGTTTTACATGTTCGATACCTTGGAAGAGGCAACGCAGCTCTATGACTACCAAACCCAAGGCTAAGAAATTTCGCATCCGGCGCAATACGCCGCCCCCCGGCCCCGCGACCAACGCGGCCGAGGCGGTTCAGGACGAGCTGCCGGCTTCCCGCTTTACCGGTGAAACGCCACAAGGCGTCGATACCGCGTCGCAATCGCCCCGCCCACAGCCGCAGGCCCAGCCCTCTGCGCAACCGGCGCAGCCCGCACCGCAACAAGCCCAGCCCCAGACTCCTGCGCAGCCTCAACCGCCCGCGCCTGCACCAACTGGGGCCATGTCCCCGGATCAGGAAATTAACGCCATCAAGCGCGAAGGCCTGACAGGGCGACAGTTGCGCATGGCCCGCCGTATGGCCCAGAAGAATAGCCTCGCCGCGACCTCCGATTACGATGCCGTGCGCCTGTTGCGCGCCAACGGGCTTGATCCGTTCCAGCGCACCAACATGCTTGAACTCGTGGTGCCCAATGACGAGGGCGGTGCTGGCGATGGCCGCGTGCAATTGCCCCAGACGATGCCTGCAGGCGGCAACACCCTGCCCTCAACCGAGATGAACACCCAATCGCCCGCCGAAAAACGCGCGCGCGAAATAAGCGAAATTCAAAGGGACATCGCCAAACGCCGCCGCCGCCGGATGGCGCTTCTTATCGCGCGACTGTCCGTCTTTGTTTTCCTGCCGACGCTTCTTGCGGGATGGTATTTCTTTGCCATCGCCACACCGATGTATTCGACAAAATCCGAATTCCTCATCCTTCAGGCCGACAATGCCGGCGGCTCCGGGATCGGGTCTTTCCTCTCGGGGACGCAATTCGCCACCAATCAGGATTCGATTGCAACGCAATCCTTCCTGGCTTCCAAGGATGCCATGGTCCGGCTCGACAGGGATGAAAACTTCAAAGAGCATTTCGCCGATCCCACTATCGACCCGGTCCAACGCCTGCCAGAGAACCCGACCAACGAACAGGCCTACAGCCTTTACAAGAAATACGTGAAAGTCGGCTATGACCCGACCGAAGGCATGATCCGTATGGAGGTTTCCGCCGCCAACCCCGAGGTTTCGGCCCGGTTCTCGCGCGCCCTGATCTCCTATGCCGAACAGCGTGTCGACGACCTCTCACAGCGCAAGCGCGAAGACCAGATGCGCGATGCGCGCCGCGGCCTCGAAAAGGCCAAGACCGACCGCCGCGATGCTCAGGCCACGCTCGTCTCGCTTCAGGAAGGATCGGTCATCGACCCCGAAGGCCTGATCGCCTCCCTGCGCCAACAAGTCTCCAACGTCCAGATTCAGCTTCAGGAGAAAGAGCTGCAACTGGCCGCGCTCGAAGACAACCCGCGCCCCAACCAGGCCCGCGTCGAAGGCGTGACAGGCGACATTCGCCGCCTCACAGAGTTGCAATCTCAACTCGAAGCCAAGATGACCGATGCCGCCGTCGGCGATTCCTCGCTCGCGCAGAAAACCGCACAAATCCAGATGGCTCAGGCCGATCTCGCGACCGCAGACCTCTTGATGCAGAGCGCGTTGCAGACCCTCAAACAGACCGAGCTTGAGGCCAACCGGCAGGTGCGCTACCTGACGACAAGCGTCGAACCCGTCGCCTCGCAGGACCCTTCCTACCCACGGGCCTTCGAGGATACGGTGCTGGCTTTCCTGATCTTCTCGGGGATTTACCTGATGATCTCGCTCACGGCTTCCATCCTACGCGAACAGGTTTCCTCTTAATCTACACGGACGCGTCCAACCCATGAAACACATCGACATCGCCGGCCTCACGGTCGCCAATGACCTGCCGTTAACCCTGATCGCAGGCCCCTGTCAGCTCGAAAGCGCCGACCACGCCCAGATGATCGCCGGCACCCTGAAAGAGGCCTGCGATGCGGCTGGCGCGCAATATGTGTTCAAGGCCTCCTTCGACAAAGCCAACCGCACCAGCCTTTCAGGCAAACGCGGCCTCGGCATCGACGAAGGTCTCAAGGTGCTTCAGGGCGTCAAAGAGGCGATCGGCGTGCCGGTTCTCACCGATGTCCATACCGAGGCCCAATGCGCCCCCGTAGCCGAAGTCTGCGACATCCTGCAAATCCCCGCTTTCCTCTGCCGCCAGACCGACCTCCTTATCGCCGCCGCCGCAACCAATGCCGTGGTCAACGTCAAGAAGGGCCAGTTCCTCGCGCCGTGGGACATGGACAACGTCGTGGCCAAACTCGAAAACTCCGGCACGGATCGCATTATGCTCACGGAACGCGGCACCTCCTTTGGCTACAACACCCTCGTGACCGACATGCGCGGCCTGCCCCGCATGGCTCAAACCGGTTATCCCATCATCATGGACGCGACCCATTCGGTCCAGCAACCGGGCGGTCAGGGCGGCTCTTCGGGCGGCCAACGCGAATTCGCCCCCGTGATGGCCCGCGCCGCCGTGTCGCTTGGAATTGCCGGTGTTTTCATCGAAACCCACGAAGATCCCGACAACGCGCCCTCCGATGGCCCGAATATGATACATCTCCATCACATGCCTGCGCTAATTGAGACCCTGATGGCCTTCGACACGCTGGCCAAGGCAAACCCGATTCAAATCTGATTATTAGTGAGACGACTTATGACCAAACCTGCCGCCACGGTGACCCCGAACACCTGGGAATTTTTGCGCGACCCGATGATGACGCCCACGGGCTTTCGCGAATATGACGCGCGCTGGAAATACCCTGACGAGATCAACCTGCCCGGCATTACCGCCCTCGGCCTCGGCATCGGCACCCAAATGCGCCGCCACGGCCTCGACCCGGTAATCTCGGTCGGCAATGATTACCGCGACTACTCGCTCACCATCAAAAACGCCCTGATCGTCGGCCTCATGCAGGCGGGCATCCACGTCAAGGACATCGGCCCCTGCATCACCCCGATGTGCTATTTCTCGTCCTTCCACCTTGGCACGCCCGCCGTTGCCATGGTCACCGCCTCGCATAACCCCAATGGCTGGACCGGGGTCAAAATGGGCTTTGAAATGCCCCTGACCCACGGCCCGGATGAGATGGGCGAACTCAAGGACATCGTTCTGAACGGCAAAGGCGAACCCCAACCCGGTGGCTTTTATGAACCTGTCGAGGGCGTCTGGGACGCCTACATGGACGATCTCGTGGGCGATTTCAAAATGACCCGCAAGCTCAAGGTCGTCTGCGCAACCGGCAATGGCACCGCCGCCGCCTATGGCCCCGCCCTGTTTGAGCGCCTCGGCGTCGAGGTCGTCGATAGCCACAACACGCTCGACTACACCTTCCCCCATTACAACCCGAACCCCGAAGACATGGAAATGCTGCATGACATGGCTGCCAGCGTCAAAGCCTCCGGTGCCGACATGGCGCTTGGCTTTGATGGCGATGGCGACCGCTGCGGCGTGGTGGATGACGAGGGCGAGGAAATCTTTGCTGACAAGGTCGGTGTCATCATGGCCCGCGACCTTTCCAAGCTCTATCCCGGCTCGACCTTCGTCGCCGATGTGAAATCGACCGGCCTCTTCGCCTCCGACCCCGAGCTGAAGAAATACGGTGCCAAGGCCGATTACTGGAAAACCGGCCATAGCCATATGAAACGCCGCGTGCATGAACTCGGCGCTTTGGCAGGGTTCGAGAAATCGGGCCACTACTTCATGGCCGGTGACATCGGGCGCGGCTATGACGACGGCATGCGCGTCGCGGTGGAAATCTGCAAACTGATGGACCGCAACCCGGACATGAAAATGTCCGACCTGCGCAAGGCCCTGCCGAAAACATGGTCCACGCCCACTATGTCGCCCTATTGCGCCGACACCGAAAAATACGAGGTGCTTGACCGCCTCGTCGCAAAACTCGTTGCAAAACACGAAGCAGGTGAACCCCTCGCCGGTCGCGCCATCAAAGAGGTCGTGACGGTCAACGGCGCACGCGTCATCCTCGACAACGGCTCCTGGGGCCTCGTGCGCGCCTCGTCCAACACCCCGAACCTCGTCGTGGTCTGCGAAAGCTCCGAAAGCGACGCCGAAATGCGCGCCATCTTCGCCGACATCGACGCCGT
>JAAEZB010000026.1:0-1163 GCA_018223085.1 Paracoccaceae bacterium | reverse complement strand
GCCTCAACCCCCGGAAGCCGCCCACGGAACCGCTTGTAAAGCTCCGCCGCCTCGACCGATCCGCCGGTCGACAGGATATTGGCCTCAAGCGCCTTGGCGGTGTCCGCATCAAACGCGTCCCCAACCTCCTCGAACGCCTCAAACGCATCCGCGTCCATGACCTCGGACCACATGTAGGAATAATAGCCGCTCGAATATCCATCGCCGGAAAACACATGCGCGAAATGCGGTGTGGCGTGCCGCATGGTGATCGCGGCGGGCATCCCGAGGCCCTCAAGAACCTCCACCTGCTTCTCCATCACGTCCGCCGGGGCCGCGCCCTCATGGAAGGCCAGATCAACCAAAGCCGACGCAACATACTCCACCGTCTGGTAGCCCATATCGAAATTCGCCGCGCCCAAAACCTTGTCGAGCATCGCCTTTGGCATCGCCGCTCCGGTCTCTGCATGGGTCGCGAACTCGGCCAACACCTCCGGCACCTCAAGCCAATGCTCATAAAGCTGTGACGGAAGCTCAACAAAGTCCCGCGCCACAGACGTCCCCGAGATCGACTCATAGGTCACATTCGAAAGCATCTGGTGCAACGCATGGCCGAACTCGTGAAACAAGGTCCGCGCATCGTCATAAGACAAAAGCGCGGGATCGCCCTTGGCAAAGTTGCACACATTAATGACCACCGGTGCCTGCTCTTTCGGAAACTTCGCCTGAGACCGCATCGCCGAACACCACGCCCCCGACCGCTTCGATCCGCGCGCGAAATAATCCCCGATGAACACCGCCACATGTTTGCCCTCCCGCGTGACTTCCCACGCCCTGCAATCCGCATGGTATAGCGGCACATCAAGGGCTTTGAACTCCAACCCAAAAAGACGATTGGCACAGGCAAACGCCGCCTCGATCATCCGATCCAGTTGCAGGTAAGGTTTGACCTCCGCCTCGTCGAGATCATGCTCGGCCTTGCGCCGCTTCTCCGCGTAATAGCGCCAATCCCACGGCGCGAGATCTCCATTGATCCCGTCTTCATGCATCATCCCTGACAATACGGTAGCGTCTGTTTCCGCCTGCGCCTTGGCCGGCTCCCACACTGCCATAAGGAGGTCGCGTACCTTCTCTGGCGTGCCCGCCATCTCGGTCTCAAGCTTATAATCGGCAAAGCTCTCATA
>JAAEZB010000025.1:28506-39944 GCA_018223085.1 Paracoccaceae bacterium | reverse complement strand
TGGATGAATGAAGACGGCAGTTTCGAGATCATCTGTTTCCGCTCGGTGGCGCAATATGTGTTCGATCTTCTCTGCGTGGCCAGCGTCGAGGGCAGCGAGGTCGGCTTTTTCGATTAGCACATGTTGCAAATTGACGCCACATAGCGTCGCCCTTTTCGGAGGGCGGCGCTTTTGCGTTGAATGGGCAGGGCAATAAAGTTTTTCTATCCTGGATTGTGGTGAGGATTCAGGAAATTGAAATGCGCATTCTTTCTTTGACGGTTTTACTTATTGGTCTATTGGCGACGTCCGCGTCCGCAGCTCCGAAAGGGGAGGCGCTTCTGTGCACAATCAGGGACGGCAAGCTCGGCAACTGGATTTCGAACGAGGTCGTGATTGGTTTTGACAAGGATGGCAAAACGGCCATCGTCCTGGATGCGATCATCCTTTATCACAACAAGGTACCGCTCAAGGCCAAGATGCGTGAGAAACGTGGAAAGATCTGGCTCTATTGGTACGTGGAAAACACGATGGATACCAACGCCACTCACATTCCCCAAATGCGCTACACGGGGATCTATACGCCGCAGACAAGGGCCTTTGAGATGGTTGCCAAGCCAAGAGGCTATCCGACTCAATTCAGCGGGCGGGGGCAGTGCGCACCGATCAAGAACCGATCCCGTTGGAACAAGCTTTTGAAAAAGCGCGGTTAGGACGGTCACAAATCCGCCAATGGATGTTGGTTGCGTTGCGATATGGTTGAGAATTCGTAGCTGTGCAGGTAGAGCTTGGGTAACTTTTTCAAGTAGGAGCACAGAGCCCGTGTTCAAAGCGTTTTCTTCCATCTTCACTGCAGGGTGCCTATCGGTCGTGATCGCCGCGCCCGTGATGGCGCAGACCTATGATTGCAACATCCGCCAGCGTAGCTGGGCCGGGTTGATTTCCGAGAGCTACCGGTTCGAGATTGACGCGGCGAAGGGCCGGGTTAGTGTGCTTGATCCGATCATCCGATTTTCACGGGGTAAGCCCGTGAAAGGTGCGCTTGAGGTTGTCTCAGAGGAAGAACAGCGCGTGACCTGGGAGGTCAAGGACGTGCCGATCGCACCGGAAGGTGGGCCGACAGATGCGCGGTTCGAGGCCATTCTGACCGAAGGCGAGACGCTGGATGTGCAGGTTAAGGCGCTCTGGACCGATGAGAGCGACGCGGGCACCGGCAAGGGGCGCTGCACGCCTGCCGAGTGATCCGGTCAGGAAATTTTCAAACGATTGCGGGGCATTCTGGCGCTTTGGGGTTGACCTTCCGGGGCGAAAACTCACATCTGTAGCACAGGATTTCCGCACGAACACAGAAGGATAGTCATCATGGCTTTTGAACTTCCCGATCTTCCCTATGCACATGACGCGCTTGCCGAGTTTGGCATGTCGGCAGAGACGCTCGAATATCACCACGACCTGCACCACAAGGCCTATGTCGACAATGGCAACAAGCTTGTCGCCGGCACCGAGTGGGAAGGTAAGTCGCTCGAAGAGATCGTCAAAGGCACCTATGCGGCCGGTGCGGTCGCGCAGAATGGTATCTTCAACAACGCCTCGCAGCACTGGAACCACGCGCAGTTCTGGGAAATGATGGGGCCGGGCAAAGTTGCCATGCCGGGCGAGCTTGAAAAAGCCATCACCGAGAGCTTTGGCTCGGTTGACGAGTTCAAATCGCAGTTCGCCGCGGCAGGCGCAGGTCAGTTCGGTTCGGGCTGGTGCTGGCTCGTGAAGAACGCCGACGGCTCGCTTGCCGTGACCAAGACCGAGAATGGCGTGAACCCGCTCTGCTTTGATCAGACCGCGCTTCTTGGTTGTGATGTATGGGAGCACAGCTACTACATTGATTTCCGCAACAAGCGTCCGGTTTACCTCACGAACTTCCTCGACAATCTCGTGAACTGGGAAAACGTGGCGTCGCGCCTCTGATCGCTTCTTCAGCGTTATTGGGAAACCCCGTGGCCCTGTGCCGCGGGGTTTTCTTTTTGTCCCTTGCCAAGCCGGGCGCAGAGGGTCACCACTTGTCGGGCGAGAGATGAGGGGAAGGCGCCATGAGCGAGACAAGGGCCGGTGTTCTGGCCATGGTGGGGGCCTGTGTGATCTGGGGCCTGTCGCCACTCTATTACAAACTTCTGGCGCATATCCCGCCGATTGAGGTTCTGGCACATCGCACCTTCTGGTCGGCGGTAATCTTTACCGGACTTTTGATGCTTCAGGGACGGTTGGGTGATTTGCGCAAGGCGCTTGGCTCGGGGCGGTCCTTTGTCATCGTGGGCGTTGCGGCGCTGGCGATTTCGACCAATTGGTTCGTGTTCATCTGGTCCATCGGGGCGGGGCACGCGACCGAGGCGTCGCTTGGTTACTTCCTGTTTCCGTTGGTGGCGGTGCTGATTGGGCGCTTGTTTTTCGGCGAGACCATGGTTGGGCTGCAGGGGGCGGCGATCTTGATTGCTGGTGTGGCGGTGGCGGTATTGACGGCGGGCCTTGGGGTCGCGCCGTGGATTGCGCTCATCCTCGCGGTGAGTTTCGGGATTTACGGGCTGGTCAAGAAGGGGCTCAAGGTCGGGCCGGTGGTATCGGTCACGGGTGAGGTTGTGATCCTTGCGCCGATTGCGCTCGTGGTGTTCTGGCTGCGCTATCAGAGCGGAGAGGCGGCGTTTGGTGCCGATCTACGCGATACGGCGCTTTTGGTGTTTTCGGGTGCTTTGACGGCGACGCCGCTTATCCTGTTCAGCTTTGCCGCCAAGCGGGTGGCGATGGCGACCGTCGGGCTCATTCAATATCTGAACCCGACGCTTCAGTTTCTTTGTGCCGTCTTGGTTTTTGGCGAACCCTTCGGGTTCTGGCACGCGATTGCCTTTCCTATGATCTGGGCCGCGCTGGCGCTTTATTCGCTGGCGTCGTGGCGTCAGGAAAAGGCGCGGGTGAGGACGGTTTCGAGCGAAGTAAGATCGTCGACGACCTGAACGAAGTCGCGCAGGGAGGCGTCCGCAAACCCTTGGGCGATCACATGATCGACAAGGCCAACGAGCGGATCCCAATAGCCGTTGATATTGACGAGCAGTATCGGTTTTTCGTGCAGGTCGAGCTGGCGCCAGGTCAGGACCTCGAAAAATTCATCGAGAGACCCCGCGCCGCCGGGCAACACCACGATGGCGTCGGAGTTCATGAACATGACCTTTTTACGTTCATGCATGTTCTCGGTGACGATGAAACGGGAGAGATCGACCTTGCCAACCTCGCGCTGCATGAGGTGAACAGGGATCACGCCAAAGGTCTCGCCGCCCGCTGATTGCGTCGCATTGGCGACTGCCCCCATCAAGCCAACATCGCCCGCGCCGTAGACAAGGCGCCAGTCCCGTGCGGCCATCAGCCCTCCGAGATCACTTGCAAATTCCTGAAATGCCGGGTCTTTTCCCGAACGTGAGCCGCAAAAGACACAAATCGACGGGCGAGACATGGCATACTCCATTATTTTCAATGCTGTTTTGACCAGTGTTAACGGGGTTGATATGGTCGCTCAACCGGAATGGCGAGCTGAACTTGGGGAATGGCCGGCATGAGTAAATTTGCATCGCTCCTGAGCGGTAATATCGTAGCTGTGGGCGGTGCGGCGGCGGTTGTCGTCGCTGGTGCCGCTGTGGCGATCTTTGGTGGGGTTTTCGACAAGGAGACGCCGGTCGCAGAGCCGGAAACGCCGGTTGTCGCCGCGCCGGAGCCTGTTGCAGAGGAGCCTGTGGCCGAACCAGAGGCAATTCCCGCGCCGACGCGTCCGGCGTTCGACGTGGTGCGCGCCGAGGTGGATGGCACGACGCTTGTTGCAGGCACGGGCGCGCCGAAGAGCGAGATCGCAGTTTTGCTCGATGAGGCGGAGCTTGTGGTGGCCAAGACCGATGCTGCCGGAAAATTCGCAACCTTCACCATGATCGCCCCGAGCGGGACGCCGCGCGTTTTGCAACTGGTGCAGCGCCGTGAGGAAGGGGATCTGTTTTCCAACGCGACGGTGATCCTTGCACCGACGCCGGTGCCTGAGGTCGTGGCAGAGGTCAGTGATACGCAGGAAGAGGTTGAAACCGTTGAGGCCAAGCCAGAGCCGGTCGCGCCGACGGTTCTTGTTCAGACCAGTGAGGGCGTCAGCGTCATGCAACCGCCTGCGACGCTTGAGGCGGGGCCCGAGGTCATGGCCAATGTGGCGCTTGACGCGATTAGCTATTCCGAGAGCGGCGAGGTGCGACTTTCGGGGCGGGGCGGTGAGGACCGGTTTGTGCGGGTCTATCTCGACAATACCCCCGTCACCACGTCGCGGATCACGGAAAGCGGCAATTGGCAGATGCAACTGCCGTCGGTCGATACCGGCGTCTATACATTGCGTGTTGATGAGGTCGATGAGGAGGGCACGGTGGTGTCGCGCGTGGAGACCCCGTTCAAACGCGAGGATCAAGCGGTGCTTCAGGCCACTCCGGGCCCGGATACTCCGGCCAAGGCCGTCACGGTTCAGCCGGGATCGACCCTTTGGGCCATCGCCGCAGAGCGCTATGGCAGCGGCACGATGTATGTGCGGGTCTTTGAGGCCAACAAGGATCGTATTGGCGATCCGGACTTGATTTTCCCTGGTCAGGTTTTCGACATTCCCGAATGATCCGATACTGATCGGGTAAAAAACGCGCCCTGTCTCTGGCCTTTCGGCGGAGGCGGGATTACCTCCTGTGCAAGGCCACCCGAAAGGCAGTCAATGAGTAAATGGCATACGGCATCCGCCGAAGAACTTGCACGGCAGGAACAACGCTCTGGTATGCGCACGATCCGCAGGGTCTTGCCCTATCTCTGGAATGACGAGGAACCTTGGGTCAAACGCCGTGTGGTTTTGGCCTTGTTGGCGCTTCTCGTGTCCAAACTGATCGCTGTTGGCGTGCCGATGATCTACAAGGCGGCGGTAGACGCGCTGGCGGGTGAGGGCGTGCCGCCGATGGTTCTTGGGGCGGTGGGGCTGACCGTGGCCTATGGCATGGGGCGGTTGATGACCGTCGGGTTTCAGCAGTTGCGCGATGCGATTTTCGCTCGGGTCGGGCAGCGGGCATTGCGCTCGCTCGCGCTTGAGACGTTTGAGCATATTCATCGCCTGTCGATGCGCTATCACATCACGCGCAAGACTGGTGGCCTGAGCCGGATTATCGAACGCGGTGTGAAGGGCGTCGATTTCCTGTTGCGATTCATGCTGTTCTCGGTCGGTCCTCTTGTGCTTGAGCTGAGCCTTGTGGCGCTGATCCTGTTCTGGCTTTTTGATGCGTGGTATCTGGCGGCGGTGGTGCTGACCATCGCGCTTTATATCTGGTTTACCTTCAAGGTCACGGAATGGCGGGTGCGCCTGCGCCGTGAGATGAACGATCAGGATACGGACGCCAACCAGAAGGCGATCGACAGCCTTTTGAACTTTGAGACGGTCAAATATTTCGGTGCCGAGGCGCGCGAGGCGGAGCGTTATGACGCGTCCATGGCGGGCTATGAGCGCGCGGCGCTCAAGACGTCCTATTCGCTGGCCTTCCTCAACTTTGGTCAGTCCTTCCTGATTACTGGCGGGCTTGTGGCGGTGATGGTTATGGCGGCGATGGGAGTGCAGCGGGGCGATTTGACGGTTGGCGATTTTGTCATGGTCAACGCCTATATGGTGCAGATCACCATTCCGCTTAACTTCCTTGGCACGGTCTACCGCGAAATCCGCCAGAGTCTTGTGGACATGGGTGAGATGTTTGATCTTCTTGAACAGCCCGCCGAGGTTGAGGACAAACCCGGCGCGCCGGACCTCAAGGTTGCGGGTGGCGCGATCCGGTTTGACAAGGTGGCGTTCGGCTATGACGCGGCGCGGCCGATCCTGCGCGGTGTCAGCCTTGATGTGCCCGCGGGGCATAACGTGGCCATCGTGGGAGCGTCTGGGTCGGGAAAATCGACCATCGCGCGGCTTTTGTTTCGGTTTTATGATGTGAGTGGTGGGGCGATCGAGATCGATGGGCAGGATTTGCGCGACGTGACGCAGGTCAGCCTGCATGATGCGATTGGCGTGGTGCCGCAGGATACGGTCTTGTTCAACGATACCATCCGTTACAACATTGCCTATGGTCGGGATAATGCCACCGAGGAAGATGTGGTTGCGGCGGCCAAGGCGGCGCGGATTCATGACTTCATCCTGAGCCTGCCGGAGGGCTATGAGACGGCAGTGGGCGAACGTGGGCTGAAACTCTCGGGCGGTGAGAAGCAGCGGGTGGGTATTGCGCGCACGCTTCTCAAGGATCCGCCGATCCTGCTTTTGGACGAGGCGACTTCGGCGCTCGATACCCAGACGGAAGGCGAGATCAAAGAGGCGCTGGCACGGGCCGGGCAGGGGCGCACGGTCATTACCATTGCGCACCGCCTGTCGACCATTGCCGAGGCCGACCGGATCATCGTGCTCGACAAGGGCGAGATCATTGAAGAGGGCACCCATGAGGCTCTTCTGGCCTCTAAGGGGCGTTATGCGGCCATGTGGGCGCGCCAGGCCTCCGGGGATGATCTGTCCGAGGGGAACGACTTGACGGACGGCGCTGCCTGAGACGGTTGAGGCTTGTGCCAGACTCAATCACTTCTATGGTTTGGACAGGTGGCCGTGCTTCTTGCTGGAGCGCGCCAGTCTAGAGCGTAAGAGGAGATCGTGATGACGGTGGATGCAGCATTGGCCTTTGTGGCTGCTCTGATGCTGTGGGTTCTTATTCCGGGGCCTGCGATCCTGATGGTGGTGGGGCGGTCGCTGTCTGGCGGGTTTCGCGCCTCGATTAGCCTGATCGGGGGAATCCTGTTGGGCGATCTGTTTTACATGTCGCTGGTGTTTCTCGGGCTTGCAGCCCTTGGGCAGATGCTTGGCGAGTCCTTTGTTGTCGTGCGGATTCTTGCGGCGCTTTATCTGGTCTATCTTGGGGTGTCCCTTTGGCGAAAAGATCCCGAAAAAACCCAGCTTGCGCAGGGGCATTCGGCGGGGGTATTCCAGAGCTTTCTGACCGGGTTCGGGATCACCCTCGGCAATCCAAAGGCGATCATTTTTCACCTTGGTTTTTTGCCGACGTTCTTTGATCTTCCTGCGCTATCCTTGTTCGATGCGCTTCTTATCATGGGGATTTTCGTGTCTGTGCTGGGGGCTGCCTTTGCCGCCTATGCTCTGGCGGCGAGCCGGGCGAGGCACTTTTTTCAAAGCCCGCGCCGAATGCGGCTATTGAACCGAACCTCTGGCACCATGCTTATCGGTGCCGGGGCGGCTGTTTTGCTTAAGCGAAGCTGAGAGAAAGACGGCGGGCATTTCGGCCCGCCTTCTTGATGTCATTCGGCTGCGCGAAGTCCCTTGGGGGGCTGTGTTCCCTCTCCGAAGACCTGCGGCGTGGGCACATGGGTCTCGGGGTCTTCCCACAGAAGCAGCGGTGCTTTGACCTTTTTGGCTTCGCGGCGAAGCGCCCAGTCACGGGCGGCCTTACTGCCGCGGCCCATGGAGAGACGGGCCAGCATGGAAGCAATCCAGTGCGCATAGGTATTCAGCCAGACCCGCAGGGCCAGCATCGAGGGTGTGAAGACAAGGGTCAGCACGGTGGCGATGCCAAGGCCAAAGACGACGGCGGTGGCGAGCTGTTTCCACCAGAGCGAGGTCGGGCTGTCGATGGCGTAGCCGCCGTTGACGAAGTCGAGCGAGAGGCCGAACATCATCGGCGCGAGGCCCGCCATGGTCGTGATCGTGGTCAGGAGCACCGGGCGAATGCGCGATTGCGCGGTGCGTGTGATGGCCTCGATCCGGGGCATGTATTGTGAATATTCCTGATAGGTGTCGATCAGGACAATGTTGTTGTTCACCACGATCCCGGCAAGCGCCACGATCCCTGTTCCGGTCATGATGATCGAGAAGGCCTGATCCATGACGATCATGCCGATAAGCACGCCGGTCGTAGAAAGAACCACCGCCAGAAGCACCAGCACCGAGTTATAGAAGCTGTTGAATTGCGCCAGAAGGATGATGAACATCAGGCCCAAAGCCCCGGCAAAGGCACTGCTGAGGAAGGCTTGGCTTTCGGCCTGATCTTCCTGGTCGCCGGTCCATTCCCATTCGATGCCACCGGGGAAAGGCGCGGTGTCGAGCCATTCGGTCAGTTTGGTAATCCGTTCGTTGGCGTTGAGCGGGGTGGCGACAAAGCCTTGCGCAGTCAGGTCATCCTTGAGCGCGGTGTCGCTTTCCCAAGTATCGCGCGCAATGAGACGGGTTTCGTCGGTTTCAGCATTGCTCAGGATCATCTGCCCCGCAAGCACATCGGCCTTGATGTCGAAATAGCGCTTTTGATTGCTGCGGTTGATCTCGGCCAGTTTGGCGACTGGCGTGCGGGTGATGAAGTTTGAGAGCGGCACAAGGCCGTCCTCTGTGCGGACCTTGAGCGTGTCGAGGGTCGAGAGCACGCGGTCTTCCTCGGGGAGGCGGACGCGGATTTCGATCTCTTCGTCGGAGCTGTCGACGCGCATCGTGTCGAGCAGGATACCGCGTGTGACAAGCTGCACCATGGCGCCCACGGTGGCCACGTCCGCACCGTAGCGCCCGGCCTTGCCGACGTCGACATTGATCTGCCAGTCAATGCCGGGCAGGGGGCGGGTGTCCTCAACGAGGGACAAGCCAAGGGTGGCATCGAATTGATCCCGCGCGATGCCGGTAGCGGCCACGAGGTTGTCCCAGTCATCGCCAAGCAGACGCAGATGGACAGGTTTGGCCGAAGCGGGGCCGCGGCTTGCTTCGAATATCTCGATTTTGGCGCCGGGGATTCGCGACAGGGCTTCATCGAGTTGGTCGATGATCAGGTTGCCGTCAAAGGCAGGGTCTTTGACATGGCGATAAACGACATGCTTGATCAACGGGATGGTGAACCAAGGTTCGTCGATGTCGGGACGATCTTCCCAAGGAATTGTTTCGAGGTTGATCTGGCCGATGGCGTCCTTGGGGGCTTGTGCGCCGCCGGTATTCTGGTTCAGGCCGCCTTCACCGGCAAAGGCAAAGGCGGTGTCGATGCCGGGGTGGGCGAGGACGATGTCCTCGGCCTGTTGCATCAGGTGGTCTTTTTGTTCGAGCGACAGGTTGCCACGCGCTAGAACATAGACGATGGCCTGTTCCGGTTCGGATTCGACAAAGAACTCGGTGCCCTTGTTGTTTTGGGCGTAATAGCCAAAGACCGAGATCACGAGGAAGATCACCGCGCCGATTGTGACAATCGGCATGATCGGGTTGCCAGCGATGAAATGAATGAACCGCCCAAAGAGCGAATAGCCGCTTTCGGTCTTGATCGTGGTCTTGGCCCGTTCGATGCGTGCGGCGTCAAGCGTTACGGAGGCGGCAAAAGCCCCGAGTACGAAGACGATAAAGCCCGGCAAAAATCCCATAAGGCCGCCGGTGGGCGCGGCCGCGCCGAGCAGCAGCGCAGGGTTCAGAGAGGCCATGATACCGAAGAACAACAGAGCAATCGACGGCAGCACGAGGACAGCGCGTAGCCACCACGGGCTGCGGGCCCGGAGCCATTCCGAAGCTACGTGGAATTTGCGGCTGAGGCGTCCGGAAACACCGCCCATCACCGGCAGGTAGATCAGCGCCACGACCAGAGAGGCCGAAAGGACGAAGATCAGTGTCACCGGCAGCATGCCCATGAATTGTCCCGGCACACCGGGCCAGAATAGCATCGGCAGGAAGGCACAGAGTGTCGTCGCAGTCGAGGACACGATGGGCCAGAACATGCGGTGCGCGGCTTCGACATAGGCATGCATCGGGCCAGTGCCTTCGGAGATGCGTTTGTCGGCATATTCCACGACCACGATGGCCCCGTCGACGAGCATCCCCACGGCGAGGATCAGACCGAACATCACGATGTTGGAAATGGTGATGTCCATCAGCGCGAGCAGGGCAAAACAGAGTAGGAACGACGTTGGGATGGCAAAGCCGACGAGCAGCGCAGCGCGCGAGCCGAGAGCGGCCAGCACCACAATCATCACCAGCGCGATGGCGGTCATTACCGAGCCTTCAAGCTGGCTTACCATGGATTGGACCACGCGGGATTGGTCGTTCGAGGTGCCAACTTCGATGGCGGCCTGAAGCCCTTCGGGCCATTCTTGGCCCTCCTTGGCGACTTCTTCGCGGATCATCTGCGCGGTCTTGATCAGGTTGAAGCCTTTGCGCTTGACCACCTGCAAGGCCACGGTCGTTTCGCCATTGAAGCGCGCCGTGCCCTCGCGATCTTCGAAGGTGAGCTTGATCTCGGCGAGATCGCCCAGTGTGATGATGCGGTCGCCATTGGTCTTGACCGGCAGGCTGTAGACATCCTGCGGTTCATCGAAAGAGGAGGGAATTTTGACCGAGAATTTGCCCTGCGCGGTTTCGATCTCACCGGCGGCGATCAATTGGTTGTTATTGACCACGACGTTGATGAGTTCGGAGGCGGACACATTGTAGGATTCAAGGCGCAGCGGGTCGATTGTCACCTCAAGCATTTCGTCGCGTCCGCCTGCGATGCCTGCCTCAAGCACCGGTTCAAGCGATTCGAGCCGGTCCTGAAGATCATTGGCGATCTTGGTCATCGTGCGCTCGGGGATATCGCCGCTCAGATTGACGATGATGATCGGGAATTCGGAAAAATTGATCTCGTTGATCGAGTATTTTTCCGACCCGTCGGGAAATTTCGCTTCAGCGGTGTTCATCGCATCGCGCACATCGGCGATGGTCTTGGATTTATCCCACCCGAAATCGAATTCGAGGAAAATGCCCGCGTAGTTTTCTTGTGCGATGGCATTCATATTGTCGAGCCCGTCGAGGTCGGAAAGCTCGGTTTCCATCGGTTTGACGAGTAGGGTTTCCGCGTCGGAGGCGGAAATGCCGGGGAAGGGGACGGAGACGAAAAGCCCCGGAATCTGGATGTCCGGCTCGCCTTCTTTGGGCAGGGTCATATAGGCATAGCCGCCCACAAGGATCGACAGGGCGATGAAGGCCAGAATCATGCGGGCCCGATTGGCGGCCCAGTCGATGACGCCGATCATTGGGCTGGCTCCTCTTGGCCGAAGACCGGTTCGACCTTGACCCCCTGCACAACGAATTCCTGGCCGATGGTGATGATATTGGCGCTGTCGGGTAGCCCGGTAAGCCAAACGCCTTCTTTGGTGTCGCGCTGGATGTCCACGGGAGCGAAGGCGACGATGCCTGCTTCATCCACGATACGCACACCGAGAGTGCCGTCATCGTTGAGTGTCAGGGCCGATTGCGGCACAAGATGCGCCTTGGTGCCTTCTGCGCCGATGATGATTTCGGCGGTTTGACCATCGCGGATTGCAAGATTGCTATTTGGGACGTGGATTTCAACGCGGAAGGTGCGCGTTTCGGGATCGGCAGAGCGCGACAG
>JAAEZB010000025.1:16609-28244 GCA_018223085.1 Paracoccaceae bacterium | reverse complement strand
GATTCGATGCCGGCCTGTGTTGATTGCAGCCCCGATTGTGCGGCGGCGACGCTGGCCTGAGCCGAGCGCACGGAGGCCTCTGTTGAGGCGACGCGGGTCTCAGACGCAAAACCGCCCTCGGCCAGTTTGGTCGCGGCGTTGTTGTTGATGAGGGCTTCTTCAAGCTTGGCCTTGGCTTCATCGACGCGCGCTTCGGTCTCGGGTTTCTTGGCGCGGGCCTCAAGAAGGCGGGCTTTTGCCTCGGCCAGAGCGGCCTCGCGCGTGCCGGGATCAAGACGGCAAAGCACCTCTCCGGCCTCGACCATGCTGCCCCGGTCCAGTGGTTCAGAGATTACCTGTGCCGAGGTTTCGGCGCGCACATCCACCTGGCGGTCCGCTTCAGTCTGGCCGCGCAGTACAACCGCGCTGGCGATGGTCTGAGCCTTGGATTTCAGGGCGACGACGCGCAGGGGCTTGGTGCTGCTTTCGTCCTTCACGTCTGTCTCGGGGGCTTCGCTGACTTCGGTCTGAGCGTCGGGGCCAGCCGCAGCAAGGGCCAAAAGCGTGTCGCGCTCGACCACGACGTAATACAGAAAGAGCGTGACCAAAATGGCCGTGAGAATGGGAATGGGGCGCATGTCGCCGCACCTCGCTTTGAATTTTGGCGTCGCTGAACGTGTGTAGAACTTCCTTGCGAAATAATCGCCCCAGCGATGATTGCAAGCATTCTTCGCGCATTTCTGAACTGTTCGGTTCAGTTTATGCATTTCAGGCCTGTATGGCAAGCTTCTGCCCTGTCTTTGAGCAGGGAGTCTTGGCACTTGTTCGGCTTCGGGTTAAGAGGGGGCAAATCAAGGGAGGCCGGGCGTGAGCGAGACCGACAGTTTCATCGAAGAAGTCACCGAAGAAGTGCGCCGGGATCGGCTTTTTGCGGCAATGCGCAAATATGGCTGGATCGGCGTTCTTGCCGTGCTGCTTATTGTCGGCGGCGCAGGTTACAGGGAATACACGCGTGCACAGGAGCGGGCCAATGCCGAGGCCACCGGTGATATGCTTTTTGCAGCCGTGGAAGAAAATGATGATGCGGCGCGTGTTGCCGCGTTGACAGCGCTTGATGTGCCATCGCCGGAAGCGCAGGTTGTGGTCGACTTCCTGACCGCGGCTCATCAGCTTGCCGATGGGCAAAAGGATGAGGCTTCGGCCACGCTTGAAGGTATCGCCACCACCGAGGCCGAAACGCTCGAAATTTACCGCCAGATCGCGCTTTTGAAGGCGGTGGTGATCCAGGGTGCAGCCATGCCGATTGAGGAACGCCGCGTGCGCCTTGAGGCGCTGGCGGCACCGGGCGCGCCGCTGTCGCTTCTCGCGCAGGAGCAATTGGCCCTTGTGGATCTCGAAACCGGCAACCCGCAGGCAGCTCTTGAGCGTTTGCAGGGGCTTATTGCCGATGCCAATGCCACGGCGGGCTTGCGTCGGCGCGCATCTCAGTTGATTGTAGCCTTGGGCGGCACGCCAGAGGCGGCAGACCAGTAACGAAGTAACGGCGGGGGCCCGGGCAGTGAAACGACAGAATTGGATCATGGCGTTGGTCGGTGCAGCGGTGCTTGCAGGCTGTTCTGATCGGGAAATCATCCTTCCGGGCAAGCGCGAAAATCTGCGCGGCGAAGAGGCTAAGGTCGTCGAAGTCGTCAATGAGACCCGCGCCATCCGTCTTCCGGGGCAAACACGTAACGCGGCATGGACGCATCGGATTGGTTCGCCGTCTTATCGTGTGGCCAATGCGGCCCTGTCTCAGACGCCGGCGCTGGCCTGGACTGCCAATATCGGCGCCGGGAATGCCAAACGGAACCGCATCACGGCGGACCCCGTTGTCGCCGATGGCCGTATCTACACAATGGATTCCGAGGGACAGCTTGCTGCGGTTTCGACCAGCGGCGCGCTCTTGTGGACCCGTGACCTGACCCCTCCGGGCGATAAGTCCGACGATGCGTCGGGCGGTGGTCTTGCCTATGGGGCGGGGGCGCTTTTCGTTACCACGGGATTCGGGCGCCTTGAGGCGGTCGATCCCAAGGATGGGACCGTGATTTGGGAGCAGCGTCTTGGTGCGATCGGCAACGGCTCGCCGACAGTCTACGGTAACCTCGTCTATGTGGTTTCGGGCGACGACAAGGCTTGGGCACTGGATGCCAAGACCGGCAAGGTCGCATGGCAGCTCAATTCTGTGCCTGATGTGGCCAATGTTCAGAGCCCTGCGGCCCCTGCGGTCAACGAGCGTATCGCGGTCTTCCCCTTTGGGTCGGGCGAGGTTCAGGCGGCATTCCGCCGTGGCGGCCTGCGTCTTTGGGATGCGGGTGTGGCCGGTGAACGTCTTGGCCGTGCGGCCAACAAGATCGGCGACATTTCCGGCGATCCGGTCATTCAGGGCCGTGTCGTCTATGTGGCAAACCACTCCGGTCGCCTTGTCGCGATGGATACGGAAACCGGCGAGCGTAACTGGACCGCCGAACAGGGTGCGCTTGGGCCGGTTTGGCCGGTGGGCGGCTCGGTCTTCCTTGTCAACGACAAGAACCAGTTGATCCGTCTTGATGCGCGTGATGGTAGCCCGATCTGGGCTGTGGACCTGCCGTATTTCGTCAAGGATAAGCCCAAGAAGCAATCTGCGATCTTTTCGCATTACGGGCCGATCCTGGCCGGTGGGCGCCTTGTTGTGGCGTCTTCGGACGGTCTTCTGCGTATGTTTGACGCCGCCTCGGGCGCTATGGTGCATAGCGCCGAAATTCCCGGCGGTGCGAGCTCGAACCCGGTTGTGGCCGGTGGGGTTCTCTACGTGGTCGGCGGCAAAGGGCAATTGCACGCTTTCCGTTGATCCGGAAATAGTATATCGGGGCGTCTTCTGACGTGTCGGAGGCACAAGATGAGTTTTACTCTCGCCATCGTGGGGCGCCCCAATGTGGGCAAATCCACCCTGTTCAATCGCCTTGTGGGCAAGAAACTCGCGCTGGTTGATGACCAGCCGGGGGTGACGCGCGACCTGCGTGAAGGCGAAGCGCGGCTTGGGGATCTGCGTTTTACCGTGATTGACACGGCGGGTCTTGAGGATGCCACCGATGACAGTCTTCAGGGACGGATGCGCCGGTTGACGGAACGCGCCGTCGACATGGCCGATATCTGTCTTTTCATGATTGATGCGCGCACGGGTGTGACGCCGACGGATATGGTCTTTGCCGAGATCTTGCGCAAACGGTCCGCCCACGTGATCCTTGCCGCCAACAAGGGCGAAGGGTCGGCGGCGGATGCGGGTGTGATCGAAGCTTATTCGCTTGGTCTTGGGGAGCCGATCCGGCTTTCGGCGGAGCATGGGGAAGGGTTGAACGATCTTTATTCCCAACTCATGCCATTGGCGGACAAGTTTGCCGAGGCGGCCGAGGCGCATGCGCCGGAGGTTGATATCACGCTTGAAGAAGATAGCGAGCATGATGAGGACGAGGCCCCGAAACCGACCGCGGCCAAGCCTTTGCAGATTGCTGTTGTGGGTCGACCCAATGCCGGAAAATCCACTCTTATCAATAAGATCATCGGTGAAGATCGTCTTTTGACTGGGCCTGAGGCTGGCATCACGCGGGATGCGATTTCGCTTCGCACCGAATGGAACGAGACCCCGGTGCGGATTTTCGACACCGCAGGGATGCGCAAGAAGGCCAAGGTGCAGGATAAGGTCGAGAAACTCTCGGTTTCTGACGGTCTTCGAGCAGTGAAATTTGCCGAGGTTGTGGTGGTTCTTCTCGACGCCGCGATCCCGTTTGAGCAGCAGGATTTGCGTATTGCAGACCTTGCCGAACGCGAGGGTCGCGCCGTCGTCGTCGCGGTCAACAAATGGGACGTGGAAGACGAAAAACAGCAGAAATTACGGGACCTTAAGGAGTCTTTCACCCGCCTTCTTCCGCAGCTTCGCGGCGCACCTCTCATCACCGTTTCGGCCAAGACCGGAAGGGGGCTGGACAGGCTGCATGATGCGATCATGCGGGCTTATGATGTGTGGAACAGGCGGGTGCCGACGTCGCAGTTGAACCGGTGGCTTGTGGGGATGCTGGAGCAGCATCCGCCGCCCGCGCCGCAGGGCAAGCGGATCAAGCTGCGCTATATGACCCAAGCCAAGACCCGGCCGCCGGGGTTTGTTGTGATGTGTTCGCATCCGGACAAGATCCCGGAGAGCTATTCTCGTTATCTTGTCAATGGGTTACGCGAAGACTTTGACATGCCGGGCACGCCGATCCGGCTTTATATGCGCGATCAGGGGGAGAAGAACCCCTATAAGGGCAAGAAGAAATCGACCCCTTCGCGGCTGCGCAAACACATCAAAGGTCGTAACGCGGAATTCTGATCCATGGGCAAAGGTTAACGCCAAAACCCACGTCGGTATTACGTCGGTATCGCGTATGTATTGCGGTGGTGCGGGATTTCGTAGCCCTGCCAGTGTTAACCTTGATGATGATCCTCTAACACCAGCGCCCGGTCAGGACCGGGCGCGCACAACCGTCAGTGCGCGTAGCACCGGGCGGGCCAGAAGCGCGATGCCGATGGCGCAGAGCGCGACGACGGACCAATTGCCGGACGCGAGGTTGGCGACGATGATTCCGATCACGGCCCAGATTACGGCGATGCCATATTCGGGCGTGTCCTTTTGGGTGGTCTGGACATAGAGCGCGATGGCAAGGCTTAGCGCGATCATCGCGAAAGCGGCGACCTGTTCAGAGAGGACCCCGTATCCGGCCAGAAGCAAGCCAAGCGCCACGCCGGAGGCGGCGGTTAGCCAGCCGGTATAAAGGCCAATGGGCGCGCGCAGCCACCAGTGATCCTTGGGACCGGCGGCAAACAGTGCGGCCAGCCCTGCGCCGAGCATGATCCAGATCATCACCGTGGCCGAGATCGGGTCCATATTGGCGACGGGAATCCATGCCGCGCCAACGACAAGCGAGATGATCAGGGGCCAGCGCATAGATGCCCAATCGGGATCACGGTCGCGTTTGAAGAGGCCGAAGAGGGCACCCGCCATGAGCCAGAGGTAAATCACCCCCCAGATGGAGAAGGCATAGCCTTCGGGCTGTATCGGGGGATCGTTTTGGGGAATGGGGAACTGATTGGCGGTAAAGCCGTTGAAGCCAGAGGTCGTGAACGGCGACACCAGAAAGGCCAGCGTTGCCGTGACGACGAATATCGCTTTCATGCGGTCCATATGTGTGTCCTCTTGCCATGTGGTTCATGGCAAGAGATAGCACGCAAATGCACAGGTCAAATGGCGTTTAGGCCAGTGTCCCTTCGGCGGTGAGCATGGTCTTGCCGCCAAGATAGGGGTGCAGCACCTCGGGGAGGGCGACCGAACCGTCCTCACGCTGGCCATTTTCGAGAACCGCGATGAGGCAACGGCCCACGGCGAGGCCCGAACCGTTCAGGGTATGGACGAATTCCGGCTTGCCGCCGCCCGCAGGTTTGAAGCGGGCATTCATGCGCCGGGCCTGAAAGTCGCCACAGACCGAAACCGAGGAAATCTCGCGGTAGGTGTTCTGACCGGGGAGCCAGACCTCGATATCGTGGGTGCGCTGTGCGCCAAAGCCCATGTCGCCGGTGCAAAGCACCACGGTGCGATAGGGCAGGCCGAGACGTTCAAGGATGCCCTCGGCGCAACCGGTCATGCGGTCCATTTCGTCCCGGCTCTGATCCGGGTGGGTGACCGAGACCATTTCGACCTTTTCGAACTGGTGCTGGCGCAGCATGCCGGAGGTATCGCGGCCCGCGCTTCCGGCCTCGGAACGGAAACATTGGGTATGGGCGACATAGCGGTGCGGCAGGGTCGATTCTTCGACGGTTTCACCGTTGATGATATTGGTCAGCGTGACCTCGGCAGTCGGCACGAGCCACCAGCCATTGGTGGTCTCATAAGAGTCCTCGCCGAATTTCGGCAGCTGGCCGGTGCCATACATCATTTCAGGCTTTACGAGGACCGGGGTCCAGGTTTCCTGAAGCCCGTTCTCATCCACGTGGGTGTTGAGCATGAACTGCGCCAAGGCACGGTGAATGCGGGCCACAGCCCCTTTGAGGACAACGAAACGCGAGCCGGAGAGTTTGGCAGCGGTTTCAAAGTCCATGCCCGGTTTCACACCGGCAAGGTCATAATGTTCCTTGGGATCGAAGGCGAAGACCGCGGGGGTGCCCCAGCGTTTGACCTCGATATTGTCGTCTTCGTCCGCGCCCTCGGGGGTGTCGGCGAAGGGCAGGTTGGGGATGCCCATGAGCATGTCGGTCAGCTTTTGGTCGAGCTCTTTCGCCTCGTTTTGCATCGCGGCGACTTCGGCCTTTTTCTCGCCCACAAGGGCGCGCAGGCGTTCGAACTCGGCCTCATCGCCGCTTGCTTTGGCGGCACCGACGTCTTTGGCGGCTTTTTTCTGATCGGCCTGCGCGGCCTCGGCGGCTTGAATCTTGGCGCGCCGGTCCGCGTCGAGGGCAAGAATCTCTGACGACAAGGGCGCGTCCCCACGGCGGGCGAGGGCGGCGTCAAAATCGGCCGGGTTTTCGCGGATCGCTCGGATGTCGTGCATGGGTCTTGTGTCCTGTCGATGGTGAATCACTTTTCAGGGCCAGCTTATGGCGTATTTTTTGATGGATCGTAAGCGGGTCTGGGGGTTCTGGGGCAAATCTCTCGGGCTTGGGGCATTTTGAGCGATCTTCGCGCCTTGCAAGTGCGCCCAATGCCTCATAGGTTCCCTGCGACTTGGCGGGGGGTGGCCCCGCGCGAAATTTGAGGAACACCCAGATGGAACAACTTGGCCAGTTTCTGCCGCTTATCCTGATCTTCGCGATCATGTATTTCCTGCTCATTCGTCCGCAGCAGAAGAAGATGAAAGACCATCAGAAGATGGTTGAGGCGCTGCGTCGGGGCGATCAGGTCGTCACGCAGGGCGGTCTTATCTGCAAGGTCAGCAAGGTCAAAGACGACAACGAGGTTGAGGTCGAACTCGCCGAGGGCGTCAAGGTGCGTGTCGTGAAATCGACCATTGCACAGGTCCTGAGCAAGACCGAGCCGGCAACCGCCGAATAATCTCCTGCTGACAGGGTTCTGACGATGCTGCAAATCGACCTTTGGAAACGGGTCCTTATCTGGGCCACTTGTGCGATCGGCTTGCTTCTTGCGACGCCGAACGCGTTCTACGAAAGGGTCGAGGCGCGCAATGACGCCGTGGCCGCGCTTGAGCTTGGCTATAGCGGCAATGGGCTTGAGGAGCAGGCGGCGATGTGGCCGTCGTTCCTGCCGTCGTCGCTTGTGAACCTTGGGCTTGACCTGCGGGGCGGGGCGCATTTGCTCGCCGAGGTGCAGGTTCAGGATGTCTATGACACGCGCATCAAGTCCATGTGGCCCGAGGTGCGGGACCTTTTGCGCGAGGAGCGTGCGACGATCGGCACCATTCGCCTTCAGGAGTCGGCGCCGGGCGTTTTGAAGGTGCGGATTTCCAAGCCGGATCAGGCGCAGCGGGCGGCGTCGCTCGTGCGCGGTCTGGCGCGGCCGGTGGCGTCTGTGGCGGCGGCGGGGCAGTCGGATATCACGGTGTCCGTGAATGGCGCGGATATCATTGTCGAGCTGTCGGAGGCAGAAAAGCTTGCCACGGACGAACAGACCGTGCGTCAGGCGCTTGAGATCATTCGTCGCCGGATTGACGAGGTTGGCACACGTGAGCCGACCATTCAGCGTCAGGGCGCGGATCGTATCCTGATCCAGGTGCCGGGGATTGGCTCGGCCGCGGAATTGAAAGAGATCATCGGCACCACGGCGCAGTTGACTTTCCATCCGGTGGTTGGGCGCGGGTCGGACCCGGATGCCAATCCGGGCGCGGGCAATGAGATCATTCCGGCGCTCGATGAAGAGGGCGTCTATTATACGGTCGAGAGCGCGTCGGTTGTCACCGGCGAGGAACTCACCGATGCGCAGCCTGCGTTTGACCAGAACGGTCAACCGGCGGTGTCCTTCCGGTTCAATGTGTCGGGCGCGCGCAAGTTCGGCGATTACACGGCGGAAAACATCGGATCGCCCTTTGCCATCGTGCTTGATGGCGAGGTCGTTTCGGCACCGGTCATTCAGTCGCATATTCCGGGCGGATCAGGGATCATCACCGGGCGGTTCTCGGTCGAGGAATCAACCAACCTTGCCGTTTTGCTGCGCGCAGGCGCGCTTCCGGCGGGGCTTGAGTTTCTTGAAGAGCGCACGATTGGCCCCGAGCTTGGGCAGGACAGTATCGAGGCGGGCAAGATCGCTTGTATCGTCGCCTTTGCCGGGGTTCTTGTGTTTATGGTGCTGAGCTATGGCACGTTCGGTATTTTCGCCAATATCGCGCTGATCCTCAATGTGGGGCTGATCTTTGGTCTTCTGAGCCTTGTGGGCGCGACGCTTACCTTGCCGGGGATCGCGGGGATCGTGCTGACCATTGGTATGGCGGTCGATGCCAACGTGCTTGTCTTTGAGCGGATCCGCGAAGAGACCAAGGCAGGGCGGGGTCCGGCAAGGGCCATCGACCTTGGCTATGAAAAGGCGCTTTCGGCGATTGTCGACGCCAACCTTACCACTTTCATCACCGCGGCGATCCTGTTTGCCGTGGGTTCCGGCCCGGTGCGTGGCTTTGCCATCACCCTTGGCCTCGGCATCGTGACTTCGGTCTTCACGGCGATCTATGTGACGCGCCTGATTGTCGTGGTCTGGTTCGAGCGCCGCCGTCCCAAGACAATCGAGGTATAAGCCATGCGTCTGAGACTTGTTCCGCAAGAGACCAAATGGGATTTCTTTAGCCGGCCTGTGCTTTGGCTTGGGATTTCGGGGTTCCTGATGGTGCTCGCGCTGGTGAGCTTTTCCATTCAGGGGCTTAATTTCGGCATCGACTTTCGCGGCGGCACGACGATCCGCACGGAAAGTGCGCAGATGGTCGATGTGGGCGTGTATCGCGATGCGATTGCGCCGCTGGGGCTTGGCGATGTGACGATCACCGAAGTGTTCGATCCCAATTTCGACGAAAACCAGAATGTCACCATGATCCGCATTCAGGCTCAGGACGGGCAAGAGGCGGTCACAGCAGATGTCATTCAGACCATTGAGGCCGCGCTTCAGGGCGTGGTGCCGGATATCAGCTTTGTGTCGGTGGAATCGGTTGGGCCCAAGGTCTCGGGCGAGTTGATCCAGACGGCGGTAATTGCCGTGCTTCTCGCGATTGGGGCGGTTCTGATCTACATCTGGCTGCGCTTTGAGTGGCAATTCGCGCTCGGCGCGGTGGCGGCGCTGGTGCATGACGTGGTGCTTACCATTGGGGTATTTTCGGAACTTCAGATCCGGTTTGACCTTGCCATCATCGCGGCGCTTCTGACCATCGTGGGCTATTCGCTCAACGATACCGTGGTCGTTTTTGACCGGGTGCGTGAGAACCTGCGCAAATACAAGAAGATGGACCTCAAGGAGGTTCTCAACCTGTCGATCAACGAGACCCTGAGCCGGACGGTGATGACCTCGGTCACCACGCTTTTGGCGCTTATCTCGCTTTTCGTGTTGGGCGGGGACGTGATCCGGGGCTTTGTTTTCGCAATGATCTGGGGCGTGATCGTGGGGACGTATTCCTCGGTCTTCGTCGCGTCGGCGGTTCTGTTGAAGCTTGGCGTTAAGCGGGACTGGTCCAAGCCGTCGAACACGTCTGGCAACCAGTTTGCCAATATAGATGCCTGATCTTTTTGCCGGGGTAGTCACGATTGAGGGGCTGCCCTGGCTCATCGCTGCGGCGTTTGTCGCGGGCACGGTGCGCGGCTTTTCCGGCTTTGGCACGGCGCTTATCTACCTGCCCATTGCGGGGCGGTTCATTGACCCGATCTGGGCCATCCTGACATTGGCGGTTATGGACATGTTCGGCCCCTTGCCGAATGTGCCGGGGGCGATCAGGAGTGGGCATCCACGCGATGTTCTGCGGCTTTTGATCGGGACGGTGGTGATGCTGCCGGTGGGCCTCATGTTGCTATATGCGATTGATCCGGCGGTGTTTCGCTATGCGGTCTCTTTCCTTGCACTGGGGATGTTGGCGGCGCTTGTTCTGGGCTTGCGTTATCATGGGACGGTGACGCCACCGATGGTTTACGGCATTGGCGGGGCGGCCGGGTTCCTTGGCGGGGTTGCAGGATTGCCGGGGCCGCCGGTCATCCTTTTTTACATGGCAAGCCCGCATGGTGCGCGCGTGGTGCGGGCCAATACGATGGTGTATTTGCTCGGCTTTGACGTGCTGCTGATGGCGGTTTTGGGCGTGCAGGGGCGATTGACGGTCGAGCCATTGGTGCTTGGGGCGATGTTGGCGGTGCCGAATATCCTTGGCAATATCATCGGGGCGCGCATCTTTGACCCGGATCGTGAGACGCTTTATCGCTGGGTTGCTTATGCGATTATCGCGGCGTCGGCGATTGGCGGATTGCCGTTCCTGACAGGAGGACATTGAGCATGAAAATGACCGAGGTGCAGTATCCAGAGGCCGTGCCGATCGAGGGCTATGGGCCGGGGTTTTTCCGCATCGGTGGCGAGATCATCGAGGGCGGCGCGATCATCCATGCGCAGGGCGCGCAGAGCTGGGCCGGGTATGGCGATGCGGCGGCGGTTCTGGTGTTGCAGGGCGCGGTCGATTTCATTCTCATGGGCACAGGCGAGACCATGGCCCCGGTGCCTGCGGCGTTTCGCGAGGCGCTGGAAGAGGTGGGGATCGGGGTTGAGCCGATGGCCTCGGCCTCGGCCTGTCGGACCTATAACGTGTTGGTGGCCGAAGGGCGGCGCGTGGCGGCGGTGGTGCTGCCGGTGGCGGTTCTTGACTAGGGCGTGACATGGGGCGCGGGGCGCGCATTTTCCTTTTGTCGCGCGGCGCGATGGGGTAAGCCGTTGGCATGACTTTGACGGCGACAGACCTGACCATTTCCCGCGGCGGTATTCCGGTGCTGGAGGGGCTTCATTTCACCCTTGAGGCGGGGCGTGTGCTTGTGCTGCGCGGGCCGAACGGGGTTGGCAAGACGACGTTGTTGCGCACCGTGGCGGGGCTACAGCCGCCGGTGAGCGGGACGGTCGAGGCTCCGCCTGAGAGCATGGCCTATGCGGCGCATAGTGACGGGCTTAAGGCGACGCTAAGTGTGCGGGAGAACCTCCTTTTCTGGGCCGATGTGTTTGGCACCAAGGATATTGAGGCGGCGCTTGATGGGTTCCAGTTGCGTGAATTGGTGGATCGTCCGGCGGGCGGGCTTTCGGCGGGGCAAAAGCGCCGTCTGGGCCTTGCGCGACTGCTGGTGACGGGGCGGCCGATCTGGATTCTTGATGAGCCGACGGTGTCGCTTGATGTGGAATCGGTGGCGCTTTTTGCGGATGCGGTGCGGGCGCACCTCTCGGGGGGCGGCAGCGCGTTGATCGCAACGCATATCGACCTTGGGCTTGAGGCGGATGTGTTTGATGTCGGGCCGTATCGGGCCAAGGCGACATCGAACCACGATTCATTTTCCGGCGATTTCGACGAGGGCTTCTTATGATTGCGCTTCTCGTTCGGGATTTGCGGCTTGGGATGCGGGCCGGGGGCGGGTTTGGCCTTGGCCTTGCGTTTTTCCTTATCGTGAC
>JAAEZB010000025.1:0-16230 GCA_018223085.1 Paracoccaceae bacterium | reverse complement strand
CTTCTTCTATCGCTGTTGGTTTTGCCGCTTTATGTGCCGACGCTCATCTTTGGGGCGGAAGTGGCGCGGCGGGGGATTGAGGGGCTGAGCACTGTGACGCCGCTTTTGATGTTGGGGGGGATCACCTTTGGCACTATTGCGCTTTTGCCGTTTGCAAGTGCTTTGGTGTTGCGGGTCAATCTTCGGTGAGGACAGGAAAAAACGCCATTACGGCCCGGATCATTTGATCCGGATCAGGGACGGCGCGGCGGCTCACTGTCATGTGAGGTGCAAGTTGCGCAAAGGAGCGTTAGGGAGACGGTATGGGGTCTATCTGGGAATATGCGAATCCGGTCAAGTTCATCCGTACGGCGGAAACCGTTCTGCCGTGGGTGTCTATTCTGGCGACGGTGACGCTTGTGGCGGGACTGGTGTGGGGCTTTTTCTTCACGCCGGATGACTATCGGCAGGGGGCGACGGTCAAGATCATTTATATCCATGTGCCAGCGGCGCTTATGGCGATCAACGTGTGGTTCATGATGCTTGTGACCTCGCTTGTGTGGCTTATCCGGCGCCACCATGTGTCGGCGCTGGCCGCCAAGGCGGCGGCCCCGGTGGGCGCCATCATGACGGTCATCGCGCTGGCGACGGGTGCAATCTGGGGCCAGCCGATGTGGGGGACATGGTGGGAGTGGGATCCGCGTTTGACCTCGTTCCTGATCCTGTTCCTGTTTTACCTCGGTTACATGGCGCTTTGGGAAGCGATTGATAATCCGGATACGGCGGCGGACCTGACGGCGGTTCTTTGTATCGTTGGATCGGTCTTTGCGATCCTCAGCCGCTATGCGGTCAACTTCTGGAACCAAGGCCTGCATCAGGGGGCGTCTTTGTCGCTTGATAAGGAAGAGAACGTGGCGGACGTGTTCTCGACCCCGCTTTATATCACGATTGCCGGGTTTATTTTGCTATTCATAGCGTTGGTTTTCCTGCGCACCCGCACCGAAATCTACAAGCGCCGCGCTTCGGCACTTCTGGCACGGGAGAGACTGGGATGATGCCCGATCTTGGAAAATACGCGGACGCGGTTTTGTCGTCCTATATCGTGTCGATCATCCTTTTGGTCGCCCTTGTGGCCATGAGCCTGCGCGCCTCGAAAAAGGCCCGCGCCGAATTGCAGAAACTGGAGGACCGCCGTCGTGGCTAAGATCTCGCCCCTGATGATTGCCCCGCCCGCGATTTTCGCCGGGCTTGCGGCGCTGTTCTTTATTGGCATGAACCGGGACAACCCGGACGAGCTGCCGTCGATGCTTATTGGCAAGCCGGTGCCGAGTGTGGAGGGGCTTGCGCCCTTGTCGGGGACGGAGCTTCTTACCGATGAGGTCTTGAAGGGGCCGGGCATCAAGCTGGTGAATTTCTGGGGCACGTGGTGTGTTGCCTGCCGGGCGGAGCATCCGACGCTTCTTGTGATTGAGGATATTCTGCCGGTGACGCTTCACGGGGTGAATTTCGACGACACCAAGGCCAAGGCGGAACGCTATCTTGCGGAAGAGGGCAATCCCTTTACCACGCTCGGCGAGGCGACCACGACGCGCACCAAGATTGATTGGGGCGTTTATGGCGCGCCGGAGACCTTTATCGTCGATGAGGATGGCACGGTGCTTTACCGGTTTGCCGGGCCGATCACCAGCCGGGTGATCGAGACCACCATTGGGCCGATCGTGGCAGAGGCCCTCGCGGATTAAGCGTTTCAGCAGATGTTGTTCAATGGAGTGGCCCCGTTCGGGGCCACGCTTGTTTGAGCCTGAGCCTTTGCGGTGCAAAGCCTCAGGCGGTGGGGCGGCTCGGAGTCACCAAAGCAGCAGCTTCGTTTCCCTCCTCGTCTGAGCCTTGCCTGACAACTCCGTGTCCCGCCGCCAAGAGGAATAGCGGCTTCCACCTCTTTGCGGCGGAGCCTCCGCGATTGCCTCTTGTCTGCGTGCCCCGGAGCTGTCCGTCGTGTCTCAGGCGAGGAGGGCTCCGAAGCAGCAGTTTTACGACTTGGCGAGGTTGCGCAGGACGTAGTGCAGCACGCCGCCGTTTTCGACATATTCGACCTCGGGGGCCGTATCGATGCGGCACTTGAGGGTGATGGTTTTGGTGCTGCCGTCGGCAAAGGTGATGTCGCAGGGGACATCGTCCTGAGGTTCAACCGTGTCGAGGCCATGGATGGAGACGATCTCATCGCCCGTGAGGCCAAGGGATTTGCGCGTATCGCCGCCGGTAAATTCGAACGGGATCACCCCCATGCCGACGAGGTTGGAGCGGTGGATGCGTTCAAAGCTTTCGGCGATGACGGCCTTGACCCCGAGAAGTGCGGTGCCTTTGGCCGCCCAGTCGCGCGAGGAGCCCGCGCCGTATTGTTCGCCGCCGAAGACGACAAGCGGCGTGCCTTGGGCCTGATAGGCCATGGAGGCGTCAAAGACCGAGGTTTGCGCGCCATCGGGGCCTTTGGTGTAGCCGCCTTCGACGCCATCCAACATCTCGTTCTTGATGCGGATATTGGCGAAGGTGCCGCGCATCATGATTTCGTGGTTGCCGCGGCGCGAGCCGTAGGAGTTAAACTCGCGCGGCTCGACCTGACGCTCCATGAGGTATTTGCCTGCCGGGGTTGATTGGGCAAAGGAGCCTGCGGGGGAGATATGGTCGGTGGTGACCATATCGCCGAGGACGAGGAGGACGCGCGCGCCTTCGATATTGGTAATCGTGCCTTTCTCCATGCCCATGCCCTGAAAATAGGGCGGGTTCTGGATATAGGTCGAGGCGGGCGGCCAGTCGTAGGTTTCGGCGTCGGTGGTCTCGACGCCTTGCCATTTCTCATCGCCTTTGAAGACATCGGCGTATTTGGATTGGAAGGCTTCGCGGGTCACGGTCTTTTCGACCAGTTCGGCGATTTCCTCCTGAGTGGGCCAGATGTCCTTGAGCATGACATCCTTGCCGGTTTTGTCCTGTCCGATGACGCCGTTGGCGAGGTCGATATCCATGGTGCCGGCGAGGGCATAGGCGACGACGAGGGGCGGCGAGGCGAGGTAGTTGGCGCGCACGTCCGGCGAAATGCGGCCTTCGAAGTTGCGGTTGCCCGAGAGGACCGAGGTCGCGACGAGATCGCCCTCGGCGATGGCCTCGGAGATTTCCTTTTGCAGGGGACCGGAGTTGCCGATGCAGGTTGTGCAGCCATAGCCGACGAGGTTAAAGCCGAGGGCATCGAGGTGCTCCTGAAGGCCCGCAGCTTTGAGATATTCGGTCACGACTTGCGAGCCGGGGGCGAGGGAGGTTTTGACCCAAGGCTTGCGCGTGAGGCCGAGTTCATGGGCCTTTTTCGCCACCAAGCCAGCGCCGATCATCACGTAGGGGTTCGAGGTATTGGTGCAGGAGGTGATCGAGGCGATCACGACCTTGCCCGATTGCATCGTGTAGTCTTCGCCCGCGACGGCGACCTCTTTGTCGAGGGGGCGCTTGAAGGTTTCGGCCATCTCGTGGCGGAAGGCCTCTTGGGCGTTGGTGAGGGGGATGTAATCCTGTGGCCGTTTGGGGCCGGAGATGGCGGGAACGATGGTGCCCATGTCGAGATGCAGCGTGTCGGTGTAGATCGGGGCATAGTCGGCGTCGCGCCACATGCCGTTGGCCTTGGCGTAGGCCTCGACAAGGGCGATGCGGTCTTCATCGCGGCCCGTGTTGCGCAGGTAGCGCAGGGTTTCGCCATCAACGGGGAAGAAGCCGCAGGTGGCGCCGTATTCGGGGGCCATGTTGGCGATGGTGGCGCGGTCGGCGAGCGGCAGGCGGTCGAGCCCTTCGCCGTAGAATTCGACGAATTTGCCGACAACGCCCTTCTGGCGCAGCATTTCGACGACTTTGAGGACAAGGTCGGTGCCGGTTGTGCCTTCGACCATCTGGCCGGTGAGTTCAAAGCCGATCACTTCGGGGATCAGCATGGAGATCGGTTGGCCGAGCATGGCGGCTTCGGCCTCGATGCCGCCGACGCCCCAGCCAAGCACGGCCATGCCGTTGACCATGGTGGTGTGGCTATCGGTGCCGACGAGCGTATCGGGATAGGCGACCATCTCGCCGGTCTGGTCGGTGTCGCTCCAGACGGTCTGGGCGAGGTATTCGAGGTTCACCTGATGGCAGATGCCGGTGCCGGGGGGGACGACGCGGAAATTGTTAAAGGCGGACTGGCCCCATTTGAGGAACTGATAGCGTTCCATGTTGCGTTCATATTCGCGGTCCACGTTCATCTGGAAGGCGCGGGGGTTGCCAAATTCGTCAATCATCACCGAGTGGTCAATGACGAGGTCGACAGGGTTCAGCGGGTTGATCTTTTGCGCATCTCCGCCAAGGGCCTTGATGCCGTCGCGCATGGCGGCGAGGTCGACCACGGCGGGCACGCCGGTAAAGTCCTGCATCAGCACGCGGGCCGGGCGGTAGGCGATTTCGCGGGGGTTCTTGCCGCCATTGGCACCCCATTCTCCGAAGGCCTTGATGTCATCGACGGAGACGGAAAAGCCGCCATCTTCAAAGCGCAGCATATTTTCGAGCACCACCTTGAGGGCGGCGGGCAGGCGGGAGAAATCCCCAAGGCCTGCGTCCTGCGCGGCGGGGATGGAATAATAGGAGATGGATGTGCCGTTCACGCTCAGGGTTTTGCGCGTCTGGGTGGTGTCTTGGCCTACCTGGATTGTCATGAAAAATCCCTCTGAATGAAGATGTTGGGGCGCGGCGACGGGTCTGCGCTGTCATGTCGTCATATAAGATGTGTTTAACATATTTAAAGCGGCTGTGCATTGCGCTAACAGGGGGCGAGCCGCCAAAAGAGCGCGTTGTGCCATCAGCTAAGGGCCTGCGCCGCCGCCTGCATCGCCTTGCAAAGACAGGTGTTCGCCACCGGATATCTTGCAAGCGCAGCAGAGTTGGTATACTGCGGCATACAATTAACGGGGAAGCCGAATCCAGCCACGCCCGGCAGGCGGTCTCTCGCGATAACCGGACACTAAACCGTAGGGACTGTCATGAGCCTGTATGAAGACTACCTAACCGAAATCGAAACCCGCAAAGCCGAGGGGCTTAACCCCAAGCCGATCGACGATGGCGCGCTTGTGGAAGAGCTGATTGCGCAGATCAAGGACGCGGGCAACGCGCATCGCGAAGACTCGCTCAAGTTCTTCATCTACAACACCCTCCCGGGCACGACGAGCGCCGCAGGTGTGAAGGCGGCGTTCCTCAAGGAGATCATTCTTGGCGAGGCCGTCGTGGCCGAGATCACCCCGGAATTCGCATTCGAGCTTCTGTCGCACATGAAGGGCGGCCCGTCGATTGAGGTTCTGCTCGATATTGCGCTTGGCGATAACGCGGCGCAGGCCAAACAGGCGGCAGACGTTCTGAAGACGCAAGTTTTCCTTTATGAGGCGGATATGGATCGTCTTGCCGAGGCCCACGCGGCGGGCAATGCGGTGGCCACCGATCTGCTTGAAAGCTATGCCAAGGCAGAGTTTTTCACCAAGCTTCCCGAGATCGAAGAAGAGATCAAGGTTGTCACCTATATCGCCGCCGAGGGCGATATTTCGACCGACCTTCTGTCGCCCGGTGCCGAGGCGCATTCGCGCGCTGACCGTGAGCTGCACGGCAAGTGCATGATTACCCCCGAGGCGCAGGTTGAGATCCAAGAGCTTCAGAAGGCCAACCCGGATGCGCGCGTCATGCTGATCGCGGAAAAGGGCACCATGGGTGTGGGCTCGTCGCGGATGTCGGGCGTCAACAACGTGGCACTCTGGACCGGGAAACAGGCGTCTCCCTATGTGCCCTTCATCAACATCGCCCCGGTCGTGGCCGGCACCAACGGCATCTCGCCGATCTTCCTGACCACCGTGGGCGTGACCGGCGGCATCGGTCTTGATCTCAAGAACTGGGTCAAGAAGGTCGACGCGGATGGCAATACCGTCATGGACGAGAATGGCGATCCGGTTCTGGAGCAGACCTATTCGGTCGAGACCGGCAAGGTTCTCACAATCAACACCAAGACCAAGAAGCTCTATGATGCGGATGGTAGCGAGCTTGTGGACGTGTCCTCGGCCTTTACCCCGCAGAAGGTCGAGTTCATGAAGGCCGGCGGCTCTTATGCTGTGGTCTTTGGCAAGAAGCTTCAGACCTTTGCGGCCGAGACCCTTGGTCAGACTCTCGTGTCGGCCTATGCGCCTTCCAAAGAGGTGTCGGTTGAGGATCAGGGCCTGACCGCGGTCGAGAAGATCTTTAACAAGAACGCACGCGGCGCCACGCCGGGCAAGACCCTGCACGCCGGGTCGGACGTGCGGGTTCAGGTCAATGTTGTTGGCTCGCAGGACACCACCGGTCCGATGACCGCGCAGGAACTTGAGGCGATGGCCGCGATGGTGATCTCGCCCTCGCTTGACGTCGGCTATCAGTCGGGCTGTCACACGGCGTCGGTTTGGGACAAGAAGGCGCAGGCCAACATTCCCAAGCTGATGAGCTTTATGAACAACTTTGGCCTCATCACCGCGCGTGACCCCAAGGGCGAATACCACGCGATGACCGATGTGATCCACAAGGTGCTCAACGACCTCACGGTGAGCGATTGGGATATCATCATCGGCGGCGATAGCCACACGCGTATGTCCAAGGGCGTCGCATTCGGCGCGGACTCGGGCACGGTGGCGCTTGCGCTGGCGACTGGCGAGGCGTCGATGCCGATCCCGGAATCGGTCAAAGTCACCTTCAAGGGTAAGATGGCCGATCACCTAGATTTCCGCGACGTGGTGCATGCAACGCAGGCGCAGATGCTCAAGCAGCATGGCGACAACGTGTTCCAAGGCCGCGTGATCGAAGTGCACATTGGCACATTGCTTGCCGACCAGGCCTTTACCTTCACCGACTGGACCGCAGAGATGAAGGCCAAGGCGTCGATCTGTATTTCCAACGATGAGACGCTGATCGGGTCGCTTGAGCTTGCCAAGCACCGTATTCAGATCATGATCGACAAGGGCATGGACAACAAGGCACAGCTCTTGCAGGGGCTGATCGACAAGGCGGACAAGCGCATTGCGGAGATCAAGTCGGGCGCCAATCCGGCGCTGACCCCGGATGACAATGCCAAGTATTTTGCCGAGGTTGTTGTCGATCTCGACCAGATCGACGAGCCGATGATCGCCGACCCGGACGTGAACAACGAGGATGTCTCCAAGCGCTACACCCATGATACGATCCGCCCGGTTTCCTATTATGGTGGCGACAAGCATGTGGATCTTGGCTTTGTGGGCTCGTGCATGGTGCACAAGGGCGACATGAAGATCGTGGCACAGATGCTCAAGAACCTTGAGAAGGCGCAGGGCAAGGTTGAGTTCAAGGCACCGCTCGTGGTTGCGGCGCCGACCTACAACATCATCGACGAGTTGAAGGAAGAGGGCGACTGGGAAATCCTTGAGCGTTACTCGGGCTTTGAGTTCGACGATCTCTTCCCCAAGGCGCAAGCGCGCACGGAATATGAGAATATTCTCTATCTTGAGCGTCCGGGCTGTAACCTCTGCATGGGCAACCAAGAGAAAGCCGAGAAGGGCGATACGGTTCTCGCGACCTCGACCCGCCTGTTCCAGGGGCGCGTTGTGGGGGACACTGCCGAGAAGAAGGGCGAGTCGCTTCTGGCGTCGACGCCGGTTGTGGTCTTGTCGGCTATCCTTGGGCGCACGCCGACCATGGAAGAGTATAAGGCCGCCGTTGAAGGCATCGACCTGACCAAGTTCGCCCCGCCGCTTGAAAAACCGGCAGGTGCACGTTCGGCGCATTTCTAAGGCCGGAATACCGTTTCAAAATGAGGGGCATCGCAGTGTTGCGGTGCCCCCTTTTTTGCCCATAGGGGCGGTTTGTAACAATGCGCTCTCGAAACGTTTATTGGCTATTCAACGGGGGCAGGCCTAGGTTCTGACAAGCACAGCAGAGGATTGCAGCAAAGATGAAGCCACTCGCCACATTGATGACCCTTGGTTGGTTCGCTCTTGCGGGCGCGGTTCAGGCCGACAGCCATCCGGTTGTGGTTGAGCTGTTTACCTCGCAGGGCTGTTCTTCTTGTCCGCCGGCGGATGCGTTCTTTGAGAAGGAACTGGCCGGGCGTGAGGATGTGATCGCGCTGGCGCTGCATGTGGATTACTGGGATTACCTTGGCTGGAAGGACAATTTCGCCAATCCCGCCTTTACCAAGCGCCAGAAGAATTATGCCCGCGCCGCAGGGCATCGGATGGTCTATACGCCGCAGATCATTATCGGCGGGCGCGATCATGTGGTCGGTAACCACCCCGAGGAAGTTGAGGCGCTGCTCAAGGCGCATGAGGCGACGGATTCGCCCGTGATGGTTGAGATTAAGCGGGTTGGTGAACGGGTCGAGATCGAGGCCATGGCGGTGGAGACGCCGGGGCAGATGCTCATTCATCTTGTGCGCTATGCGCCGCAGGACGAAGTCACGATCAAGCGCGGCGAGAATGCGGGCCGTCAGGTGCGTTATACCAATATCGTCACCGACTGGCATGTGATTGCGGAATGGGACGGGCGTGCGCCGTTGCATATCGAGGCCCCGGCAGCAGGCGATGCGCCGGTTGTCGCGCTTGTGCAGAGCAAGGGCAACGGGCCGATCTGGGCCGCGGCACGGGTGAAATAGGGGCTTAGCTGCGTGGGCGGGTTTTCCCGCTCAGGTCCAGTTCAGCGTATTTCCAGCGCCGGTGAATCCAAAACCATTGATCCATGTTCTCGCGCACGAGGTATTCGAGCCCGTCATTGACGGCTTGGGTCATGGTGACGGGATCGGAATGGGGGATTTCGTCCTGCGCCACGATGCGAAAACCAAAGCCATCGGGATCGCGCAAACCATAGACCGGGATCAGGGCGGCGTTGAACTTGAGGGCAAGCTCGGCCGTGACGAGGGAGGTGCGGGCCTTTTGGCCAAAAAAGTCGAGCGCCTCACCATCCTGCACGTAAAGATCGGTCAGGATGCCAAGAATGCCACCGGCGCGGATATGGCGGACCATTTCGATCATACCTTTGCGGCCCTGTTCAAAGAGCGGCGTGCCGATGCGCGAGATGGAGCGCACGTAATGGTCGTTGAAATAGGGGTTGGACATGCGCCGGTAAAGCGCCCCCATGTTGTAGCCACGATGGATCAGGTTGGCGCGCACGGCGTCGTAATTGCCCATATGGCCGGTGACGAGGATCACCGGGCGGCCTTCGGCGCGGGCGGCTTCGAGGCGGGCAAGGCCGGGGCCTTCGATAGGGGCGGTGATGGCGCGGGCGACGAATTCGGGGCCGGAATAAATCTCGATCAGGGTGCGGCCGACATTGTTGGGCACGGCGCGGCAGAGGCGGTCGACCTCGGCCTGCGTAAGATCGGGGCAGGTATGGGCGAGGTTCTCACGGATGCGGCGGCGATAGCCCGCGATCGGGGCAATCACGCGCGACACAAGCCAGCCCATGAAACGCACACGGGCTTCATAGGGCAGGGCCATGGCGAGCCCGATCAACCCGCGCAGCACGAGGTTGCTCAGGTAATCGGTGCGTGTGCCTTTGATTTTTGTCTTGGTCTGGCTCATCCGGGTCCGTCTAGCGGAAAGTTTCGCGGTGCCAGACATAGGTCCCCGCGCCAGCAATCACAAGCGCCCCGACGATTGTCCAGAGATCCGGGACCTCGCCATAGAAGACCAATCCCCAGACCGTGGCAAAGATCAGGCCGGTATAGGCGAAGGGGGCAAGGAGGCTTGCCTCGCCCTCAGACAGGGCGCGGATGAGGAGGAGCTGCGAGACCGTACCGAAGATCACCAAAAGGCCCATCAGGCCAAGCGCCGTGAGGTCGGGCGTGCGCCAATCGGGCAGAACGATGGCCGAGAGCACAATGGCACCAAAGAGGGCGGTATAGAGCATCGAGGTCCAGACATCTTCGTCCTTGCCGACAAAGCGCGTTGCCAGCGCGTAGCCGGAATAGAAGACGGCCGCGCCAAGCGGATAGACGGCGTAGGGCGAAAAGACATCGCTTCCGGGACGGATCACGATCAGGGCGCCAATGAGAGACACGGCAATCCCGGCAAGGCGGCGGGGGCCGAGGCGTTCATGCAGGAAGAGGGCTGCGCCGAGGGTAATCAGAACCGGGTTCACATCCATGATCGCGGTGGCCTCGGCGAGGCCGATATGGGTAATGCCGGTGAAAAAGCAGAAGGTCGCGCACATGAGGAACACCGAGCGCATCAGTTGCAGCCCTGGATAGCGTGTCTTGAGCACGGCAGGCATACGCCGCGCCACGAGGATCAGCACCACCAGCGTCTGGCCCGCGTAGCGCGTCCAGAGTGCCTGCATGACGCCGATCCGAGGGCTGAGCGCCTTGGCGGTCGCATCCATCAGCGAGAAGAACAGGATCGCGACGATCATCAGCAGGATGGCGCGCGCATTTGGCGAGAGGCTTTTCATGCTCAAGACCTATGCGGCGGCGCGGGATGTGTAAACTGTTAAGCGGTTGCGGGGGTGTCCTCATCTTCCTCGGGCAGAATGAGGGTGATCTCTCCGCCATCGGCGAGGGTTCGGATGGTGCCGACGATCTCGGCCATGGCGGATTCGCCCTCGGCGGGCGGGATGCGGCCACGTTCCTCGATCTCTTCGCGCAGCTGATCGGCCATGCGGCTTGAGATATTGGCGAGGAGGAATTCGGCCACAGGCGCAGTTTCCGGGGCGGTGGCCGCGCCAAGGGCGGTAATCAGGCGAGCCTGATCCACGTCGCGGATCACACGGGGCACGTCGCGTTCATTGAGACGGGTGGGGATGTCGGGGAAGGTAAAGATCGCCTTGCGCACGGCCTCGGCAAAGGCGGAGTCGGCCTCGTCCAGACCGGAGAGCACGTCATCACGGGTCACGGAGCGCGAGTAATTGAGGATCGCGCCGACGCGTGAAGAGGGATCATCGGCAAAGGCGCGCGGGGGCGTGTCGTCCAGTTGGGCCACGAGGGACAGGCCGATGCGGTCCACGGCTTCGGGCGTCACGGCACCGGTCAGGGAGATGGCGTAGGTGATGCGGCGGGCCTTTTCGCCGGGCATCGCCCCCAGCAGTTCGGCAGCACGGGCCACGTCGAGCTTGGCCAGCATGACGGCGGACACCTCGGTGCTTTCGCGATCGCAGATTTCGATCAGTTGTTCGGTCGTCAGGCGGCGCAGGCGTTGCCAGGGATCGCCCGCCTGACGCACCCCGGCCTCTTTGCGCAGGCGCGCGGCGGTAAGGGGGGAGATTTTGCCTTCGAGTGCGGAGAGCGCACCGCCAATACCAGAGGGGAAGGTCAGGCCGACGGCCTCAAGCTCACCGGCGAATTCCATCACCACGTCAGCCAGCGTTTCGCGGTCGACATAGCGCATGTCGCCCATGAGTTTGGTCAGGTCGGCCTGCATGTCGTCGGGCAGATCGGCAAGCGAGACATCGGCACCTTCGTTGAGAAGAAAGCGCACGATGATCGCCGCCTTTTGCCGCCGCGACAGGCGGGCCGAAGGCGGCGGTGCGGGCCGCGGCGCGGCCAGAGGAATCGGTGCTGTGTCGCGCGCCATGGGGCTGCCTCCTTTCCGGTCGGAGGCAGTTAAACCCTCAAGAGTGAAGAAACTCTTAGTAGTCGTATGTGGATCCGGTGCGGATTGCCTTGGCGAGGGAGGTTTCGGGCCATGTGCCCTTGCCGCCCCGGGCGCGGATTTCCTTGAGCTGGGCCTTGGCGAGGGAAACCTCGCCAGATTCGATAAAGGCCTGTCCCATATAGGAGCGCACCAGAAGGTTATCGGGATTGGCCTTCAGAGCCTTTTCATAGAAGGCCATGCCAAGTGCGCGGTCGCCGAGTTTGCGGTGGGTGAAGCCCCAATAGGTCAGCACGCGGTCCTCGGTTTGGTCCGACATGGCGGAGAGGATTTTCTGGGCGGTGTCATATTGCCCGGCATAGGCATATTCGCGCACCGCGCCATAGAGCACATCATCGGAGAGATGCGATTCACGCGGGGCGACGCATTTTTTCTTGGTCGCATCCCAGACCTTGCCCTTTTTGCAGTCCTTGGTGGTCTGCGTCGGTTTGGGGGGCGAGGTGCTCTCAGACCCGGCGGCGTAGGCGGCCATGGGCAGGGCGATGCAGGTCGCGGCGATCACAAGGGGTTTGAGCAGCATGGGGGTCTCCACTGTCGTATAGATTTATTGGAATGTTACGGCAGGGCGAAAAAAAAGAAAGCCCCGAGCGCGCCATGGGGGATGCGGGCGGGCACTCGGGCGGGGACATTTTAGCGGCGGGTCGTGTCGGCGATGCACATTTTTTCCGAGGCATTCCAGAAATAGCCATCGTTGCAGTTTTCGCGGTTTTCGTCCGAGAAGATGGTGAAAGTATAGAGGTGGGGAAAGGGTTTAGCTGATGCCAAGGCGGGCAGGGCGCACAGGCTTGCGATCAGTATCATGCGGGTCATTTGGGTCTCCTGAGTGTTTCAGAAGATCAGGTAGCGCAGCGGGATAGACGGGCCAGAAGGCAGCGATCACATTCGCGTCAGACAGAAAAAGGCCGGGCGTGTGCCCGGCCTTCAAGGCGATTTGAACGGGTCAGGGGCTTAGCCGAAGACGCGGTTGAAGATCGTGTCGACATGTTTGGTATGATAATCCATGTCGAATTTCTCTTTGATGCCGTCGACGCCAAGCGCTTTGACAACGTCTTCATCCGCCAGAAGCTGTTCCTGAAAATCAACACGGTCTTCCCAGACCTTGAGCGCGTTGCGCTGGACCATGGAGTAGGCGTCTTCGCGGCTTACGCCAGCCTGAGTCAGGGCGAGGAGCACACGCTGGGACATGACGAGGCCGGGGAACTTGTTCATGTTGTCGAGCATGTTCTCGGGGAAGATGAGCATCTTTTCGACCACACCGGCGAGGCGGTTCAGGGCGAAATCGAGGGTCACGGTTGCGTCCGGGCCGATGCCGCGTTCCACGGAAGAGTGCGAGATGTCACGCTCGTGCCAGAGGGCCACGTTCTCCATCGCCGGGATCACGGTCATGCGCACGAGGCGGGCAAGGCCGGTGAGGTTCTCGGTCAGGACCGGGTTCTTCTTGTGCGGCATGGCCGAGGAGCCCTTTTGGCCCATCGAGAAAAATTCAGCGCCTTCAAGGACTTCGGTGCGCTGCATGTGGCGGATTTCAATCGCGATGTTCTCGATCGAGGAGGCGATGACGCCAAGCACGGCAAAGAACATGGCGTGACGGTCGCGGGGGATAACCTGGGTCGAGATCGGTTCGGGGGTGAGGCCGAGTTTTTCGCAGACATGCTCTTCGACGGCGGGGTCGATATTGGCGAAAGTGCCGACTGCGCCGGAGATGGCGCCGGTGGCGACTTCTTCGCGGGCTTGCTGAAGGCGGGTCTTGTTGCGGTCCATCTCGGCGTAGAAACGGGCGAAGGTCAGGCCCATGGTGGTGGGCTCGGCGTGGATGCCGTGCGAGCGACCGACGCGGACCGTCATCTTGTGTTCCATGGCGCGGGTCTTGAGCGCGGCGAGCACCTTGTCGAGATCGGCCAGAAGGATGTCGGCGGCGCGCACGAGCTGCACGTTGAGGCAGGTATCCAGAACGTCCGAAGAGGTCATGCCCTGATGCACGAAGCGGGCCTCTTCCGAGCCGACATGTTCGGCAAGGTGGGTCAGAAAGGCGATGACGTCATGCTTGGTCACGGCTTCGATTTCGTCGATGCGGGCCACGTCGAATTCCACGTCCTTGGCCTTCCAGACGGCTTCGGCGTTTTCCTTGGGGATCACGCCAAGTGCGGCCATGGCGTCGCAGGCATGGGCTTCGATCTCGTACCAGATCTTGAACTTGGTCTCGGGCGACCAGATGGCAACCATTTCGGGGCGGGCATAGCGAGGGATCATGGCTCGGGCTTTCCGTATCGTTTCACAGGCGTTTCGCGGGCGGTTTAGACCGAAGGGGCCTTGTGAGCAAGGCGTAGGGGCGCTCGGCGCCTTAAGAGGTGCCGAAAAAGGCGTTTCGCGGGGGTCTGTATCACGTCGGTATTACGTCGGTATCGCGGTGGTGCGTTGAAACGGCATTTGCGATTCACACACCTTTCCAGAGAGTTAAGGCCCCCCCCTCAGTTTTCGGCGAGGGTGGTTGTGACCTGACTGCTGCGTTCGAGGGTTTGGTGGACGGGGCATTTGTCGGCGATGTGGAGGAGGGATTGGCGTTGGTCCTCGGTCAAATCGCCGCTCAGGTGGATCACGCGGCGGAAGCTGTCGATCTTGTCGGAGGTGCGGGCGTCGGCGTCTTGGGCGTGGACCTTGTTGTGGCTGATCTCGACGCTCACATGATCCAGCGGCCAGCCCTTGCGGCGGGCATACATGCGGATGGTCATGGAGGTGCAGGCCCCGAGGCCGGCGGCGAGGAAACCATAGGGCGACATGCCCTTGTTGGTGCCGCCATATGTCAGGGGTTCGTCGGCGAGCGCATGGTGGAAGGGGCCAGCATTGACGTCCTGAAGAAAGCCGTCGGGGTCGGCCTCGGAGACCTGCACGACGCCTTCGGGGGTTGCGGGCGCGGGGGCGGGCGGGCGCAGATCGAGATAGCGCCCGGCCCATGCGGCGATGACCTCGGCGGTGTATTCGGCGTCTTCGGGGCGCGAGATCAGGTGATCGGCCTTGTCGAGGGTGACAAAGCTCTTGGGGTGTTTGGCGGCGGCGAAGATGCGGCTTGCATTATCGAGGCCGACCACATCGTCAAGCGGGGCGTGCAGCACGAGGAGGGCACGGTGCAGAGAGGCGATGGCGGGGGCGAGGTTGGCGGCGGCCACGTCTTCGACGAAGTCCTTGCGGATGGTGAAGGGGCGACCGCCGAGGCTGACTTTGGCCTCGCCTTTTGTGTCGATCTCGGAGAGGGCACCGGAGAAGTTGCGCGTTACATGGTCGGGGTCGAAGGGGGCATTGATCGTGGCCACGGCCTTGGCCGAGGGGATGTCCGCAGCGGCGCGCAGCACGGCGGCGCCGCCAAAGGAATGGCCGATCAGCAGGGAGGGGGCCATGCCGCGCCCTTCAAGGTATCGGGCGGCGGCGCGCAGGTCGGCGATATTGGAGGAAAAGGTCGTATTGGCGAATTCGCCCTCGGAATGGCCCAGCCCGGTAAAGTCAAAACGCAGCACGGCAATTCCCATGCGCGACAGACGCGCGGCGATGCGGCGCGAGGCGAGGCTATCCTTGCTGCAGGTAAAGCAATGGGCAAAGAGGGCGGTGGTCAGAAGCGGGCCCTTGGGCAGGTCGAGACGTGCAGAGAGAGGGTCGCCGGTATGGCCAGTGAATGTAATATGTTCGGTGGGCATAAGAGATCCTTTCGTCCGGGGCTTATGCGTAATCTGCGCATAAAGCCCCGCGACGCCAAGGGGGCGCAGGGATTGGTCACGGGAAGGTGACGGCCTCGTGCCGTTCAGGCGGTGCCCATCAGGCGGGGATCAAAGGGGTATTTTGTCAGGTTTTCATAGCCCGTTTCGGTAATCAGCACCTGATCTTCGAGTTTGATCGAGAAATCGCCGCCCACGGCCCCGGCGAGGACTTCGACGCAGAGCACCATGCCGGGCTCCAGTTCGTAATCAAACGCGCCTTCGACCATTTTGTCGGGATAGGCGATCAGGGGCCATTCATCGCACAAGCCCACCCCGTGCATCATGCAGCCGTATTTCTGGGCCTGGAATTGGTCATCAAGAGGATGACAGGCGCGGGAGATGTCCTGCATGTTGGCGCCGGGTTTCAGGAGGTCCATGTTGGTCATGATGTGTTCATGGGCGTGTTGCATGGCGTAGATCATGTCGGGGCGGGGGGCTTTGTCGCCGATCCACCATGTGCGCGAGATGTCGACGCAGATGCCATAAGAGCCGACGAGATCGGTATCGAAGGCGACGATCTCGTTATTCTGGGCGATGCGGGGGCCGCATTCCTGAAACCAGGGGTTGGTGCGGGGGCCGGAGGTCAGGAGGCGGGTTTCGATCCATTCGCCGCCGCGGCGGATATTCTCGGCGTGGAGCACGGCCCAGATGTCATCCTCGCTCATCTCGCCGCGGGGCACACCTGCGCGGGCGGCGTCTTCCATGGCGGCGACGGCGGTCTCGCAGGCGTGCGAGGCGCAGCGCATGGCGCGGATTTCGTCCGGGCCTTTGACGGCGCGGGATTTCTCGGTCACTTCCTCGCCTTCCATGATCTCAAAGCCTTG
>JAAEZB010000024.1 GCA_018223085.1 Paracoccaceae bacterium | reverse complement strand
GCCATGCCAAAGCCGATCTTGAAACCGCCATTGGCGATGAACTGACCCGGTTTGGTTGGGTGGACCCCGAGCATCGGTGCGCGACTTTTGGCACGGGGGCGGACCCCGGCCCAGCGTTCAATGACTTCGGCCCCTTTGAGGGCGGGCACGGCGGCAAAGGCGCGGGCGAGAACATCGTCGAGCTGGGCGTCTGTCGTGTCCGGCGCGTCGAATTCGCGTTCGGAGGTGGAGCCGATGGCGACGGTGCCGTCTACATGGGGGATGATATGCACGGCGTCGGCGTAAAGCTGCGGCGCGTCCGGGCGCGAGAGGCGCAGGAGGGCGGATTGACCTTTGACGCCATTGCCGACCATGCGGCCCATCTCCTCGGAAACTTCGACCAAGCCGCGCCAGCCGGTCGCCCAGATGATTTTGCCTTGTTGAGGCGCGTTAGAGACGATTTCAGTGCCTTTCGCGCGCAGTGCGGCGGCCAGTGCGGCGCAGGCCATGCGGGGGCTCATCCGGGCGGAAAGCGTATCGTGGATGAGGTATCCCGTGGGGGTCAGAGGGCCCCAGTCGCCTGCCTCGTCTGCATCAATCACGTGCCATGTCGCTTCACCGCGCCAGAGATCGCGGGCGGTTTCCTCGCGGGCGCGGGCAAGGTCGAGACCGCGGTCGTTCATCACCGGCTGAAGCCGTCCGACGCGGCCATAGCCGGAGGGAAGGCCGCCCGCCTGTTCGATCTCGGCCCAGTAGCTTTGGGCCATGATGAGGCCCTGAAACTGAAACTCTTTCTTGTCGTTCCAGTTTTCAGGGGTGTGTGGGGAAAGAGCGCCGACCGTGCCGCCGGACGACCCGGAGCCAAGGCCATAGGGATCAATCACGCGCACCGAAGCGCCGCGTTTGACACAGGACCACGCGACCGAGAGGCCAAAGGCCCCGGCGCCCATCACGGTCACATCCACCATTGCCAAATCCCCTGCCTTGGACCAATGCTCATTGAGGACGGTTTAAGGCATCCCGACATGAGCGACCAGAGAGCAAATCTGGAATGGCGCGATGGCGCTATCCCTGTATCGACGCGGTTTGATGATCCGTATTTCAGCCTCGATAACGGGCTTGAGGAGACGCGTCATGTGTTCCTTCAGGGCAATGATCTTCCGGCGCGATTTGTGCCGGGGTTTCACATTGCCGAGCTGGGCTTTGGCACGGGGCTTAATTTCCTCACGGTTTGGGCGGCGTGGGAGGTAGCGGGAGTCGAAGGCCCGCTCCGGTTCACGAGTTTTGAGGGCTTTCCGATGAGCGCCGAGGAAATGGCGCGCGCTTTGGCGGCGTTTCCCGAGGTCGCGCCTTATGCGGAGCGTTTGGTGGCCGCTTGGGGCGAAGATCCGACGCTTGCGACGCTTGAAGGCGTTGAGGCGCGGGTGGTGATCGGGGATGCGCGCGAGACATTGGCAAAGCAGGATTTTTCTGCGGATGCGTGGTTTCTTGACGGGTTTTCCCCGGCGAAAAATCCAGAGCTTTGGGATGCGGACCTCATGGCAGAGGTGGGACGGCACATGAAACCGGGCGGCAGCGCGGCGACCTATACGGCGGCGGGATTCGTGCGCCGGGGATTGGACGCAGCGGGGTTTGATGTTGAGCGCGTCCCCGGATTTGGCCGCAAGCGGCATATGACAGTGGCGAGGAAACGAACATGAGCCTGCAAAATAACCGCCTTGGCATTCTCCTGATGTGTCTGACGACCTTTGTCTTTGCCATGCAGGACGGGATTTCCCGGCATCTTGCGAGCGAATATAACGCCTATCTTGTGGTGATGATCCGCTATTGGTTTTTCGCGGCGTTTGTCATCGCGCTTTCGGCACGCAGGCCGGGGGGATTACGCAAGGCGGTCAAGACCAAGCACCTTGGCATTCAGGTTTTTCGCGGCGCGCTTTTGGCGGCGGAGATCGTGGTGACGGTGATCGCGTTTACGCTTCTTGGCCTGACGGAGACCCATGCAATCTTTATCTGTTACCCGCTGATGATTGCCGCCCTGTCGGGGCCGATCCTTGGCGAGACTGTCGGTTGGCGGCGATGGGCGGCGATTGGTGTGGGGCTTCTTGGGGTGCTTATCATCCTTCAGCCGGGATACGGAGTGTTCTCCCCGGCCGCCATTGTGCCGCTTGTTGGGGCGCTCATGTTCGCAGTTTACGGGCTTGCGACGCGCTATGTCGCCAAGGAGGACGGTTCGGCGGTGAGTTTCTTCTATACCGGCACGGTCGGCATGGTGTGCATGACGGCGGTCGGCGTGTTCCATTGGGAGCCGATCGTGGGCACGGATTGGTATTGGATGATTACGCTCTGCTTTACCGGGGTGTTGGGGCATTGGCTTTTGATCAAGACCTATGACCATGCCGAGGCGAGCGCGGTGCAGCCCTTTGCCTATTTGCAACTGCCGTTCGCTTCGGCGCTTGGGATCTTTGCCTTTGGCGAGACGTTGCGCACCAATGTGGCGATTGGCGCGGTTATCATCGTTGTGGCGGGGCTATTCACCCTGTGGCGCGAGCGGCAGGCAGCTTAGCGCGTTGCGTTGACGGATTTCCCGGTCAGTTCCTTGCTAAAGGGAATCGGCAAAGGATCGCGGCCAAGGCGGGCGCGGTAGACGGGAAGGCTCTCGGCGACGCGCATGACGTAGTTGCGGGTCTCGGAAAACGGGATGTGTTCGATCCAGTCGATCATGTCGACACCGCGCCGACGCGGATCGCCGCGTTCCTTCATCCAGCGTTCCGGGCGGCTTGGGCCGGCGTTGTAGCCTGCGGAGACGAGGATCACGTTGCCGTCAAATTCCCGCGCCAGACCAGCAAGATAAGAGGTTCCGAGGGTGACGTTATAGTCGGGGTCCGAGGTCAGCCAGGCATGGCTATAGGGTTGGCCGATGGCGGCGGCGACCTGGCGGGCGGTGCCGGGCATGACCTGCATAAGGCCGCGTGCGCCTGCGCCGCTGACAACCGAGGGGTCAAACTCGCTCTCGCGCCGGGCGATGGCGAGGGCCATTTCGGGGGGCACGGGGAGGCGTGAATTCACCAGTGGATGCAGCGCATAATAGGGTCCGGGCAGGACGATACCGCGCCGCACCATCTGTTTGCCCAGCATCACGGCCACATGTGGCGCGCCGAGTTCCTGCGCCATGGTGCCCATCTGGCCGAGCGTGTCGCGGTCCTGTGTTTCGGCGAGGTGGACCCAGAACCGTTCCGCGAGGGTCAGGTTGCCCGCTTCGAGGAGAAGGCGGGCGGCCTTGTGGACCGAGCTTTGGGTAAAGGCGGCGGACTGCCATTTGGGAAAGACCTCGTCGCCACGTAGATCAGCGCTTGGGGGGAGACCCGCCTTTTCGGCGGCGAGAAGGCCGTAAAAGCTCGTCTGATGTGCGCCGCCGCCGGCATAGGCGCGCTGGGCGGCCGGTTTGTCGCCCATGGCCTCATAGGCGCGGCCCATCCAGTATCCGGCGCGACCAAGCGAGATCGGGGTTTCGACGGATTGTTCGAAGCGCACGAAATGCTGAAGCGCGACGCCGGGTTTGTTGAGAAAGCGCAGGGCGACATAGCCCGCGATCCATTCGCAATCGGAATAGGCATAGCCATCTGAGGGTGACAGGCCGTGCGTTGCGGCGATGTTGTAGGCCGTGCCATAGGCGCCTTCGCGCATCTTTTCGCGGGCGAGGGCGCGGCGGCGTCCGGCCCATTCGGAGGCGCGGCCAAGGTTGTCCGCTTTGCTTTGTGCGAGAAGGAGTTCAATTGCCGAGGCATCGCGGTTTTTGCGCGCGCGCCACAGGAACCGCTCATAGGCGAGGCCGGGATCGCCTTGGAGTTTGGTCGGAATGGCGGCAATGAGATCATCGACGCCGTTGACCTGCTGGCGCAGGCCGATCCGGGCGCGGGCGAGGCGTTTCCAATCGTCGCTCACGAGCGGCATCATGCGGTCGGTGTTGCTCTCCCAGCCTTGCCAGAGGACATGATCCATCCGGGCGGCATGGTGCGGGCGCAGGAGGCGGCCATAGCGATCAAGGAATTGCGCGTGGCTGCGCGGGCCGATGGCCATTTCCTTCCATGCGGCCACGACCAGTGCTTTGGCTTCGTCATGGCGGTTTTTGGCCTCAAGGGTACGCGCCATGAGGAGGACACCTTCGGGGGTCTGGGGCGGGCCATAGGCGAAAAGCGCCTCGATCTGGCCGGGGTTGGCACCTTCAAACGCCTCTTCGGATTGTTTGCGTAGATAGGGCAGGCCGGGCCAGTCCGGATGGCGCGACAAGAAGGTCAGAACCTCGGAGGGGCGGCCCTCTCCGGCGCGCAGGCGGTGCCATTCCACGATGTCGCGCGCGATGGGGCTTTCGTTGCGCAACTCCTGACGGGCGGTGGCCCAGTCCTTCTCGCGCACGGCGTCAAGGGCGCGTGCAACGGGGGTATCGGCGGCCAGCGCCGGGGAGAGCGCCGTGACCAAGGCGACGAAAACAACAGGAAGAAGGCGCAACATGTCTTGCATTTTCCAATGTGACAAAGGATAGAACCGAACCATAAATCCGTGCGGGCCAAGCCACAAATCACAAACTTGGCAAGGCCGCCTCTTAGGGGTAGGGTCCGCGCGATTTGAAATCAACCGGGCGTTTCGCCAGTACACCGCAGAAAAGGAGCGTGTCATGTTCAAAGGGTCTATTCCCGCACTCGTCACGCCGTTCACGAACGGCGAGCTGGATATTGAGACGCTCAAGAAACTCGTGGAGTGGCATATCGGCGAAGGCACGAGCGGTTTCGTCCCCGTCGGCACCACCGGCGAGAGCCCGACTCTGACTCACCGCGAGCATGAACAGGTGGTCGAGGAAGTTGTGCGCGCCGCAGCGGGCCGGGTGCCGGTTATTGCCGGGGCCGGGTCGAACAACACGCTTGAATCGATCCGTCTTGCGCAGCATGCCGAAAAGGTCGGCGCGGATGCGATCCTTGTCGTGACCCCCTATTACAACAAGCCGACGCAGCAGGGCCTCATCGCGCATTTCACTGCGGTGCATGACTGCTGTGATCTGCCGATCATCATCTACAATATTCCGGGTCGCTCGGCCGTCGATATGAGCCCCGAGACCATGGGCAAGCTCGCCGAGCTGCCGCGTATTGTGGGCGTTAAGGATGCCACCGGCGATCTGTCGCGTGTGCCGCAGCAGCGCATCACCTGCGGCACCGATTTCATCCAGATTTCGGGCGAGGATGCGACGGCACTTGGGTTCAACGCGCATGGCGGTGTGGGCTGTATCTCGGTCACGGCGAACGTGGCGCCGAAGCTTTGTGCCGAGTTCCAGGCGGCGACGCTGGCAGGCGATTACGCCAAGGCACTTGAGTATCAGGATCGTCTGATGCCGCTCCATATCGCGATCTTTACCGAGCCGGGGCTTGTTGGCGCGAAATACGCCATGTCCAAGCTTGGCCTGTGCAACGAGGAAGTGCGCCTGCCGCTGGTCGGGCTTTCCGATCCGGTTCGGGCACAGATCGACGCCGCGATGGTGCATGCGGGTCTGATCTAAGGATCAACGACACGTCAGAATTTAAAAAGCCGCGTCCCATGGGCGCGGCTTTTTTGTTTAGTCACCAAGCTTGGCGTGGATCTCGTCGAGGTCGATCTCGCCGATAGGCATCTTGTTCGACGGGTCTTGGAAATCGTATTTGAACAGCTCGAAATCGCGTTTGTAGATTTCATAGACGAGGTGCATCGACAGATCGTCAAAGTAATCCTCGACCGGGTGGGCGCGTTTGGGGCCGTGGCCTTCGGATTCGTTAAAGCGCGGAATCTGTTCGAGATCGACGTCATGCGGGGTCTCGATCGCGTCGAGCACGGATTGCATGCCGTCGTTGAATTTCTCGGTCCAGAAGATGTTGTTGTAGCGCCCGCCATTGACGATGAAGGTCGAGACATGGCCCGACATGGCGGACCAGTGAATGTCCGGGTCCATCGGGCGGCGCCAGCGGATGGTGTCGCGCGTGAAGAGAAGGAAGCGGCGGAAGCTCTTGATCTGGTCGAACTCCTGCTTGCCGTCGTCGCCGCCAACCTCGATGCCGTATTTCTGAATCAGGGTCGGCACGAGATTGCCGCGATAGCGGCGGCCGTTGCGCTGAATCCCGCAGATCTTGTCGAAGAAGGACGACAGGACGCGCGTGTAGGGATTGCGCACGCAGGTGAAGGCGTAGGATTTGTGCCCGACCACATTCTGGGTAATCGGATCCTGACTTTCTTCGAGGGCCCATTTGTGCATGCCGCCTTCGGCATCATGAATATCGCCGTCGAAAAATTCACCATGATCCGAGTAGAACATGATCTGGCCGATGGTCGAGCAGGCGCATTTTGGAACGACGCGATAGACGACGCTTTCGCTCTCGGTCATCCAGGTGCCGGGAAAGCCCATATTGATTGCCTCCGATTGTCCTGTCGCTCGGTAAACCGGCCACAGTTTGATTTGGGAGTAAAAAAGCAAAGAAAGTCTGTTTATTCAACGCCCGTTCATCATTATTGAGGTAAACAATCAATGTAATTCTGGGGTTCTGGTTCCAATATGGCAAAAATCGCCTTCATTCTGCTCTGTCACAAGGATCCGGAGGCGATTGTTAAACAGGCGCAGATGCTCACGTCGCGGGGCGATTATATTGCGATCCACTTTGATGCGCGTGCCAAGCGTGAGGCGTTCGATAGCATCCGCGAAGGTCTCAAGGACAATCCCAACGTCGTTTATGCCAAGAAGCGGATCAAATGCGGCTGGGGCGAATGGTCCCTTGTTCAGGCGACGCTTTATGCCGTCGAGGCGGCGGCCGAGGCTTTTCCACGAGCGACGCATTTCTACATGCTCTCGGGCGATTGCCAGCCGATCAAGACCGCCGAATATATTCACGACTACCTCGACAATAATGATTGCGACTGGATCGAGAGCTTCGATTTCTTCGAGAGCGACTGGATCAAGACGGGGATGAAGGGCGACCGGCTGATCTATCGGCACTGGTTCAATGAACGGACCCAGAAATGGCGCTTTTATACGACCTATAACTTCCAGAAACGCTTTGGTCTGACGCGGGACATTCCGGCGGATATTCAGGTGCAGATTGGGTCGCAGTGGTGGTGCCTGCGCCGCGAGACGATGGAGAAGGTCCTCGACTTTACTCGCGAGCGTAAGGATGTGATGCGGTTCTTCCGCACCACGTGGATTCCTGATGAGACGTTTTTTCAGACCATCGTGCGCCATCTTGTGCCAGAGCAGGAAATTCGGACCCGGACGCTCACCTTCCTGATGTTTACCGACTATGGAATGCCGCTCACCTTCTACAACGATCACTATGATCTCTTGCTGAGTCAGGATTATCTCTTTGCCCGCAAGGTCAGCCCCGAGGCGCTTGAGCTCAAAGAGCGGTTGGGGGCGTTGTTCGGTGAAACCGGTGTGCATTTCCAGATTTCGGCAGAGGGGCCGAGCCTGTTTAAGTTCCTGACCGGGCGGGGCCGGATCGGGCGGCGGTTTGCAACGCGATTCTGGGAGACGGAATCGACGCTTGGGCGCGATCGCGAGTTGATGATTATCGTCTGCAAGAAATGGCACGTGGCGAAACGGCTTTTGGAAAACATCCATGCCCAGACCGGGGTGCCGTCGATTGCCTATCTGTTCAACGAGGAGAGCACGCCGCTTCCGGACCTTGGCGGGATTCAGGGCACGCTTGGCAAACGGACACGGCATCGCCGGGCGCTCATGCGGATGCTGTTTGATTATTACGATACCAACCGGTTGGTGATCTGTCTTGATCCGTCCTCGCTTGATCTTCTTTATGATTTCTTCGGGGATCGGTCGCGCACGCGGCTGTTGGAGATTCAGTGCAAGTTTTCGGATGAATATCTCATCGGCCATGCGACGCGGATCGGTCTTGCAGGGTCACGCACACCGCAGGAAACCATCGAACGTATCCTGCCGACGATCCGTCAGGACATGGTTCTTGAAAGCGATCGGATTCGCGATGCGAATTTCGAAAATCATGTGCGGATGCGCGAAATGGATGGCGCGGAGGACCATGTGTCGGTGTTGATGGATTTCCTGTCGATCGACAAGGACACGGCCGAGGGCCTTGCACAAACGGAGCACCTTTTCGCGGATTAACGCGTCGCGGTCAGGTCGAGGAAGACATCTTCGAGGTCGGCCTGTTCGGTGCGGATATCGCGGATACGCAGCCCGGCAGTGCGCAATGCTTCGAGTACGTCCCCGGCATCGCGCTCTTCCGCATGGTAGGTCAGGGCAAGCGTGCCATCGGCGCGGGTTTCGGCAATGATGCCGTCGAGATTGGGCAGGACCGCGAGAGGCGCGACAGGGTCGATGACGAGGGTGCGCGTATCGAGCCGACCAAGAAGATTCGCTGTCGAATCGCGCGCGACGAGTTCACCGTGGTTGATGATCGCGATTTCGTCGCACATTTCCTCGGCTTCTTCGAGGTAATGGGTGGTGAGGATGATCGTCATGCCGCGTTCTTCGTTGAGACGGCGGATATTGCTCCAGAGCATTTGGCGCAGCTCGATGTCGACCCCGGCGGTCGGCTCATCAAGGACGAGGATGTGCGGATCATGCACCAAGGCCTTGCCAAGGAGCAGGCGACGGCGCATCCCGCCCGAAAGTGTCCTGGCATAAGCTTCGGCCTTGTCCGACAGGCCAATCATTTCAAGGATAGCGTCGCTTTTGCGCTGGGCTTTGGGGACACCGTATAGGCCTGCCTGCACTTCGAGCGTGCCGCGCGGGGTAAAGAACGGGTCGAGGTTCAGTTCTTGAGGCATGACGCCGATGGCGGCGCGGGATTGGCGCGGGTTTTGATCCTGATCGAACCCCCAGATTCGCACCGAGCCGGAGGATTTCACCACCAGACCGGCGAGGATATTAATCATCGTCGATTTGCCCGCGCCGTTGGGGCCGAGCAGGCCAAAGATAGACCCCTTCGGAATGTCGAGATCGACGCCTTTGAGGGCTTCTTTTGGCGGTGCGCCTTTGCCGCCCCGGTATGTTTTACGCAGGTCGCGAATTTCGATGGCATTCTCTGACATGGCTGCTCTTGCTCCGGGGCTGTGCTTGCCGCATATTTGCGCATACCCAAGCCAGAGCGGAACGACAACCGGAAGGATCAAGGCAAGATGACGACCCAAGCCCCAGAAACCAAGATCGTGGACAGCTACAAGGTGGCCTGTGATGGCGGTGAAGGCGCGCTCGGGCATCCGCGCGTCTACCTTCAGATTCCGAAAGAGCAGGGTTGGGTTGAGTGCCCCTATTGCGATTGCAAATACGTGCATCGCAGCGTGGCAGAAGATCAGGCGGCCTGATCTCCTATCCGTTTGTTAAATTTAGAGATGCGTCTGGGCGTGGTGACGGTCGGGCGTTTCAAGATGTGGCACGCCGTTGAACTGAACCAGAAGCGGCTTGCCCAAAACCATCTGCCAGCGATGCACCGAGGTGTTCATGATCGCAAGGCACATGGAGGCCCAGCCCGTCACATCAAGCGCGAGCGTCTGGCGTAGCACGGTGCCGATAAGCCCGCCTGATGTCACCACAAGCGCCCGCCCGTCTCCGGCGGCAATCTCGGCCATGGCGTCGGCAATACGGCTATGAAATGCCTCGAAACTTTCCGGCACGCCCTCGATTTCGCCGCGCTCCCATGCGCCGAGCACGGTTGGCAGGTGGCGCACGAATTCCTCGCGTTCGGAGGGAACGGCTAGGCCGTGCTGTTCTTCCATGAGCTGTGAGAGGGTAAAGTAGGCGAATTCATTGAGGCGCGGATCGCGGATGATCTCGGCTTCGGGGGTGACATTCATGCCTTGGGCGGTTTCCGCGTGGCGCCGCATGGTGCCGCAATAGACCCTTTGAAACCGGTCCTGCGTTGCCGCCATATGCGCGCCGAGCCAGCGGGCCTGTTGATGGCCAAGGTCCGAGAGCTTGTCATAGCTCTCTTCATCGCGGGCATCGGTGTTGGCCTGACCATGGCGGATGAGGGTAATATGGGGCATTGCGAACCTCTTCGTTTCCGTCTTTTGCCTACTGCTCTGAAGCGCAGAGAGAAAGGGGGAATTCCGGTTTCGTCGCGACGGCTTGGCGCAAATAGTCTTTGCTCTGTCGGATTGGGCGACTCGCAAATATGTGCGGCTGCGATAGACTGGGGGCGAACAGGGAGTTTGTCATGTCCGACACCGTCACCTTTACGCTTGATGGCGAAACCGTCGCGGCCCGTCCGGGGGAAACCATTTGGGAAGTGGCCAATGGCCGGGGGCTGGTGATTCCGCACCTGTGCCACAAGCCCGCGCCGGGCTATCGCCCCGATGGTAATTGCCGCGCCTGCATGGTCGAGATTGAGGGCGAGCGCACGCTGGCCGCTTCCTGTATTCGCGAACCTAGTGAAGGCATGGTTGTCACCACCAATTCGCATCGTGCCGAGGCCGCGCGCAAGATGGTGGTCGAGATGCTCGTCACCGATCAGCCCGAGCGCGACAGCGCGCATGACAAGTCTGCGCATCTTTGGGACATGGCCGATCTCAACGGGGTGTCCGAGAGCCGCTTTCCCAAGCTCGAAGAGGGGCGCATTCCGCTTCTTGACGATTCGCATGTGGCGATGCGGGTGAATCTTGATGCCTGTATTTCTTGCGGTCTTTGCGTGCGGGCCTGCCGAGAAGTGCAGGTCAATGATGTGATCGGCATGGCGGGGCGTGGGCATGATGCCTATCCGACCTTCGATATTAGCGATCCGATGGGCGATTCGACCTGTGTCGCCTGTGGCGAATGCGTGCAGGCCTGTCCGACGGGTGCCCTCATGCCCGCGACGGTGGTTGATGAGAACCAGATCGGCGATCGCGCCGATTTCGATAGCGAGACCGAGAGCGTCTGTCCCTTCTGTGGGGTGGGCTGCAAGGTCAGCCTCAAGGTCAAGGACGGCAAGGTCAAATATGTCGAGGGGATCAATGGCCCGGCGAACGAGGGGCGGCTCTGCGTCAAGGGGCGGTTCGGGTTTGATTATATCCATCACCCCCACCGCCTGACCAAGCCGCTTATCCGGCGTGTGGATGCGCCGCCCAAGGGGCTCAACGTCGATCCCGGCGATCTCTCGACCCATTTCCGCGAGGCGTCATGGGACGAGGCGCTTGATCTGGCGGCGGTCGGGTTCATGCAGCTTCGTGCCGAGAACCCGCGCAATGTCGCCGGGTTCGGATCGGCGAAATGCACCAATGAAGAGGCCTATCTCTTCCAGAAATTCATCCGGCAGGGATTCGGCCATAACAATGTCGATCACTGCACCCGCCTGTGCCATGCGTCCTCTGTTGCGGCGCTGATGGAGAATGTGGGGTCGGGGGCCGTCACGGCGACGTTCAACGAGATCGAGAACGCCGATGTGGCGATTGTGATCGGGGCGAACCCGCTTGAGAACCACCCCGTCGCGGCAACCTATTTCAAACAGTTTACCAAGCGCGGCGGCAAGCTCATCGTGATGGACCCGCGCGGCCACGGGCTGCGCCGCTTTGCGACCGAGATGGTGCAATTTCGCCCCGGCGCGGATGTGTCGATGCTCAACGCGATCATGCATGTGATCGTCGAAGAGGGTCTCTACGATAGCCAGTATATCCACCGCTGGACCGAGAACTGGGACGCCGAGCGCGAGCATCTCAAGGGCTTTAGCCCCGAGGCGATGACCGAGATTTGCGGCGTCTCGCCGGAGCAAATCCGCCGCGTGGCGCGGATCTTTGCCAAGGCAGAGGCCGGGATGATCTTTTGGGGCATGGGCGTTTCGCAGCATATCCACGGCACAGACAATTCGCGCTGCCTTATTTCGCTCGCGCTTATGACCGGGAATGTGGGCAAGCCGGGCGCGGGCCTTCATCCGCTTCGCGGGCAGAACAACGTGCAGGGGGCGTCGGATGCGGGGCTCATCCCGATGTTCCTGCCCGATTACAAATCGGTCACGGATGATGGCGCGCGGGCGCTGGCCTCCGAGGTTTGGGGCATGGGGGATTTCTCAAATGAGAAGGGCCTGACCGTGACCGAGATCGTGGATCAGGTCTATGCGGGCAACATCAAGGGTATGTATATTCAGGGTGAAAACCCGGCCATGTCGGACCCGGATGTGGAACATGCGCGCGAGGCTTTTGCCAAGCTCGACCTCCTCGTGGTGCAGGATATTTTCCTCACCGAGACGGCGAATTTCGCCGATATCATCCTGCCCGCTTCGGCGCTTTATGAAAAGAACGGCACGGTGTCCAATACCAACCGTCAGGTGCAGCGTGTCCGTCCCGCCGTGACACCACCGGGCGAGGCGCGTGAAGATTGGGCAATTACCGTCGATCTCGCGCGGCGGATCGGGCTCGATTGGCCTTATGAGGATGTGAGCGAAGTCTTTGCCGAGATGAAGCGCACCATGCCGTCGCTCGACAATATCACCTGGGAGCGGCTCAAGACCGAGACCGTGACCTACCCCTCGCTTAGCCCCGAAGACCCCGGTCAGGCGATTGTCTTTGGCGACGGATTCCCGCGCGAGGATGGACGCGCGCGGTTTACCCCCGCCGCCGTCATCCCGCCGGACGAAGCGCCGGATGCGGAATTCCCGATGGTCATGACTACGGGCCGACAGCTTGAGCATTGGCATACCGGGTCGATGACGCGGCGCTCCCTCGTCCTCGACGCGGTAGAGCCAGAGGCAAACTGTTCGCTTCATCCCAAGACCCTGCGCCGCCTTGGGGTCGAGGCGGGGGATATGGTACGCCTGACGACGCGGCGCGGCTCGATCGAGATCATGGCGCGGGCGGATCGCGCGGTGGCCGAGGATATGGTTTTCGTGCCCTTTGCCTATGTGGAGGCGGCGGCCAATATCCTCACCAACCCGGCGATTGATCCCTATGGCAAAATCCCCGAGTTCAAATTCGCCGCCGTGCGCGTCGAAGCGGCAGAGCGTATCGCGGCGGAATAGGGTCGATTTTTAGAGAGTCGTGCCTACTTTGGCGCGGCTCTTTTCCGTTGGGGCGGGACGCCTCCGGCGGGAGTATTTTCACAGAGAAGAAGGCAAGGGCCGGACATGAAGATCAACGCGGAGCGGTTTCTGGCGGAGTTGCATGAGTTGCGTGGTTTTGGGGCGGCGGGTGTTGGCAAAGGGGTTGTGCGCCCAGCTTATTCGGAGGCGGATATCGCCGCGCGGCGGTGGCTTATGGAGAAGATGGAGGCGGCCGGATTGGCCGTGCATGTGGACCCGGTTGGGTCGGTTTGGGGCTTGGCCGAGGGGCCTTCGCTTCTGCTTGGATCGCATACGGATAGCCAGCCGGAGGGCGGATGGCTCGACGGGGCGCTGGGCGTGATGGCGGCGCTTGAGGTGGCGCGGGCGGCAAGGGAAGCGGGCGGCCCGGCAGTGTCCGTCGTATCGTTTCAGGACGAAGAGGGGCGGTTTGGCGTCACGACGGGGAGCACCGTGTGGTCCGGGAAGGTTTCGCTTGAGGAGGCAGACGGGTTTGTCGACCATGCCGGAGTGAATTTTGCCGAGGCGCGGGCGAAGATTGCCGATATGGCGGGGGATTTCGTTGATCCGAGCCAGTTCACCGGCTTTATCGAGATGCATATTGAGCAAGGCCCGTGGCTCGACAAGGCGGGCGAGGCGGTGGGCGTGGTGAGCGATATTGTCGGTATCCGCGACATGCGTGTGACGCTTACCGGCGAACAGAACCACGCGGGCACGACGCCGATGCACCTGCGCAAAGATGCGTTTCAGGGGCTGGCGGAGATCGCAATGCGGCTCAATACGGCGCTGACCGGGGTTGTGACGCCCGAGACGGTCTGGACCATTGGGCATGTGGCGCTGCGGCCGAATGCGAGCTCCATCGTGCCGGGCGAGGCGGTGTTCTCGATGCAGTGGCGCGACGGGAGCTCCGAGCGATTGGGCGTCATGGAAGAGATTATTCGCCGCACGATTGCCGAGGTGGCGGAGGCGCGAGGCTTGGGGCATTCCTTCGGGCCGATGCTCGGGCTTGAGCCGGTAGCGATGGATGCGCGATTGCGTGGGGCACTGGCCGAGAGTGCGGAGGCGGTTGCGCCGGAGCGTTGGCGCGAGATGCCCTCAGGCGCGCTCCACGATGCGACGAATGTCGCGGCGCATCTGCCGGTGGCGATGCTCTTTGTGCCGTCGATCAACGGCATCAGCCATGCCTTTGAGGAAGACACAGACGAGGCGGACCTTGTGATGGGGCTTGAGGTTCTGGCAGGTGCCGTGGCGCGATTGACGAATTAGGCAGGGGCGAGGGCGCGGTCGATGCGGGCATAGCCCCGGCGCTGTGCCCGGCGGCGATAGCGGTCGGCGGCGGTAGACGCTTCGCGCAGGTTGCCGAAAATGTCGATCCGTGTGCGGCCCTTGCCGCCGCTTACGCCCCATTCGCGCAGCACCGAAATCTCTTCGAAAAGGTTCATGGCGATCTCGACGCGGTAGTAACGCGGGCGATATTTGCCGCTATGTCGGTAGAGAATACAGATTGCCATGAACAGAGACTATTCCAGCATGAATCGGGCTGCAATAGGGTCTATTCGGCGGGCTGTGCCTGCGGCTCTGGGGCGTCTTCCATCAGGCTGTCGATGAGAAGGCTCAGGACTTCGCCGCGATTATGGGTGCCGGATTTACGGTAAATCGCGTGCATGTGGGCCTTGACCGTGCCTTCGGCGCTGCCGCGCAAATCGGCGATCTCGGAGATGCTCATGCCTTTGACCATGAAGGTTGCCACGTCCTGTTCCGAGGGGGTCAGATCCCAAGCTTCGAAATGGGCCTGGATCACGTCATGCATGGCAGCTTGGGCAATAGAGAGGTTGTGTTCGAGATGTGCATTGCGGCGCAGGAGGCGGAAGAGCAGGCGGATTTCAAACAGGATCGCGGCCCAGAGGAACACCGCCGAGGCGGTCTCGATGAGCATATGTGAATCCTGAAGCGCCGTGAGCCCGTAGCTGCGGAAATCGTCGATCACATCGCTCAGGAAGAACACGGCACAGATGATCTGTGCCGCGAGGAGGACAAGGATGCCCGTCGGTGTTTTGTTGGTTGGCTTCAGGCGCATGATACGATCCCGTTAGTCGTCGTGGCGCGGCGTTTGGAAAACCTTGTACCCGGTTACCATGGAGCGGGGAAGGTTCACACCAAGACGGCGGCTTTCGAAGATCACGGCAATCACATGGGCGACCACCGAAATCTCGGCCCAGGCGACGGCGATTTCGTGCAGTTCTTCGGGCCATTCAACGCCCCAGAACATGTTGGTCGTCATTAGGTAGCCCGACAGGCCGATCACGAGGAGCGAGAGGATCAGGTTATAGATCATCAACGCGCCAAGCGGGCTATGGCCGGTATGGATACGTTTGCGATGGGTGGCCATCTCCGTGACCTGTTCCATCCCGGCGGCAAGGGATGGGGGGAAGTCGGAAAAGCGCGCATGGCGCGTGCCGACAAACCCCCAGAGGATGCGCAGCCCGACAAGGACCAGGATCGCATAGCCGACCTGGATATGGAGTTTGCTTTCGTCATCCACGGCCAGCGCGTTGGCCGCGAAGAGGATCACGAGTGACCAGTGAAACAGGCGGATGAGCGGGTCCCAGACCTTGATACGGTTCATGGCGCGCCTCAGTCGTCGATTTTGCTGCGGACGATGTTGAGGTCCTTGTCGAGGTAGATTTCGAGGCGGGCCCCATCCTTGAGGGTGTAGGCCTCGTAATAGCCGTCATCCATTTTGATCTTGCGCACTTCGTAGCCTTGTTCGGTCAGGGTGGCGCGGATCTGTTCCTTGATTTCGGGGGTGAGGCGGGCATAGCCGTAGTCGTCATCGCTCGATGCGAAGGCGGCGGCAGGGATGCAGAGGGCGAGGCAAAGCGCGAGGGTCTTGGTCATGGCATGTCCTTTCATGCGTGTCTTTCTGGCAGGCGGCGGGATGCCGTTGCTTGACCAAAGATGACGCCTCGGCCCGTTCGGGGGAATTGAACGGAGGTTTGGACATGGGGGGAGGGGCCGCCGGTTTAGCGGTCTAAACTATGGTTGAGGGGCGGGTTAGACCCAGTTTACATCGCCAAGGAAGATATAGCCCGCGCCGTAGATCGTTTTGATGAGGCGGGGATTTTTGGGGTCTTCGCGCAGCTTGGTGCGTAGGCGCGAGATGCGTACATCCATGGCGCGGTCAAAGCTCTCGCCCGCTGCTCCGCCAAGAGTTTCCTGCATCTGGGCGCGGCTGATGAGGCGCTTGGGGCTTTCGAGAAAGAGGCGCAGGACTTCGCCTTCGGCATGGCTAAACGGGGTCTCAAGGCCGGTCTCGTCCTCAAGGACATAACGGTCGAAATAGGCGGTCCAGCCATTGAACTGTGCGGTCATGCCTGTCGTGGGGGCGGATGTGGCCCCCTTGCGCAAGCGGGCACGCACGCGGGCGACAACCTCGGCGGGGTCAAAGGGTTTGATGATGTAGTCATCCGCGCCAAGCTCAAGCCCGGTCACCCGGTCTTTTACATGCGCACGCCCCGAGATGATGATGACGGCGGCACCCTGCTCAAGGGCAAGCCGGTGCACGAGGGTTAGCCCGTCCTTGTCCGGTAGGCCGAGATCGACAAGGCAGACATCCGGCACCGTGGTCTTGAGCATGGCTTCGAATTCCGTCGCGCGGCCAAAGCCCATGGTGCGAAATCCGGCATCCTCAAGCGCATCGGCAAGCATCGAGCGGATTTCCGGTTCGTCGTCGAGGATGGTTACCAGCGGAGCAGTCATCGCATTACCTCGGATGCAGGAACGCGGCCAGGCGGCCAGCGTCGAAAGGTTTGGATAGCACCGGAGCCCGGGCCGCACCCTCGATATAGAGCGGGTGGGTGTTCGGCAAGGAGGTCATCAGGAAAGCCGGAACGCCATCGGTGGGAAGCGAGCGGATGAGATCGACCCCCGTGGCCTCGCCCTCAAGCGAAATGTCGGAGAGCACGAGAGAAATATCGGGCAGCTCGGCAATCAGGCTCTGGGCTTCGTCAACCGAGGCGGCCTCAATCACGGAGTGGCCCATCCCGGTCAGCATCTCGCGAATGAGGCCGCGCAAGTCGGCATTGTCTTCGACCAGAAGCGCGAGGCCGGGGGGGGTATCAGCGTGGGCACGGCGCAGCGGTAGCCAGAGGGTTACACAGCCGCCGGTTTCGGTATTGCGGAGTTTTACTTCGCCGCCTGCGAGTTTGGTCATATCGTAAACCATCGCAAGGCCAAGCCCGGAGCCTTCGGAGCCCTTGGTGGTAAAGAAGGGATCAAGGGCGCGGTTGAGGGCTTCTTCACCAAAGCCCGTGCCGGTATCGCATACCTGAAACCGGACCCATGTGTCTTTGACGACGCGCGCTTCGAGATGAATGGCTCCGTGTCCGTTACAGGCATCGCGCGCGTTTAGGATCAGGTTGACGAGAGAATCTTGCAACATGCCAGAATCGACAAGAATTTCGATGTCTGGAATCAGGTTCTCGATATCAAGTGTGACCCCCTGAGGCAGAGTCGGGCTGGCAAGGGTCTGGATATCGGAAAGGAAGCGGCGAATATCCGTGGGTTGGATTTCCGGAGCGCGATGGCCGGTCATGTCGGCGATCCGGTCAAGCAACGTGCCGCCCCGGCGTGCGGCGGCGAGGGTTGCGTCGATCAACTCGCCAGCCTCTGCCTCCTGATTGAGACGTTGCAGTTTGCTTTGCAGCCCGAGAATCACCGTAAGAAGGTTCGAGAAGTCATGCGCGAGGCCGCTTGTCATCTGGGCGGCGATTTCGCGGCGGCGCGTCTGTTGGAGGGCGACACGGGCCTGAGTTTCTTCGGTCACGTCCATCGAAAGGATGTAGACGCCGCGCTCGCTTCCATTGTTGCCATCCGGCGTAAAGGCCGTGCGGATGCGGCGCGTCGACATATGGTCGGTAAACTCGACCACAGAGGGGGTGCCTTCGAAGGCGGTTGCAAGGTGCGGCTCAAGCGCGTGGTAAGCCTGATCGCCGAGCGTTTCGCGGATGTCATGGCCGACGATGTTGGAAGGGCGCCCCGGCATCACGGCGGACAGGCGCCGATTTGAATAGGTATAATACCGGTCCGGCCCCACATGAGCGATATGGGCGGGCATCATTTCTGCGGTCAGGCGGGTGCGGGCTTCTGATTCGGATATCTGGCGTTTGGCCTCTTCAAGCGCGGTCACTGTTGATTCGAGCTGCCGGTTTGTGGCCGAAAGTTCCTCGGCATATTGCAAAAGCTGATCCGAAAGCTCCTCGGAGCGCGAGCGCAAAAGCTGTTCCTGACGCTTGGTGCGGGTGATGTCGGTATAGACCGCGACCCATCCACCCTCGGGCAAAGGAGAGCCTTCGACGCTGATCCAGCGACCGTTCTTCATGCGGCGTTCAAGGTAATGCGGTTCAAACGCCAAGGCTTGATCGACGCGGGTCTGCACAAAGGCGTCGATATTGGAAATATCGCCGTATTCGCCTTGTTCTGCGAGGTATCGGATGGTTGCGCCGAAGTCGGCACCGGGGGTGTTGTAGGGCGTTGGCAGGCGGAACATGTCGCGGAATCGATGGTTCGCAACGACGAGTTTCAGGTCGCTGTCATAAATGGTCAGCGCCTGTTGGATCAGGTTCAGGCCGGCATTGGTCATGGCCTGTCGGCTGGCGGAACTGGCTTCCATGGAACGTCCTCCCTGATCTTCGCTAGCACCCGAGGCGAGAGGCGAAAAGCAGGAAATTCCGCCTGTTACAATTCGTAAGATTTGGGAAATGTTCAGGAAAAAGTTGACGACCAGTGTGATTCCCGCACCTTATTGGTGAGAGGAATCGTTTCGGCGATTTGGCCCGTGGAGGCGGGCTAAAGGGAGGAATACATTTTGGCACAGTCGTCACAGGCGACCGGTGGACTCACGTCCATTCCGGCGCTTTTGCAGCGGAACGCCACCCTTTATGCGGAAAAGTCCGCGTATCGGGAGAAGGAGTTCGGGATCTGGCAGACCTGGACCTGGGCGGAAACCGAGAAAGAGATCGAAGCTCTTGCACTCGGTCTCATTAACCTTGGGGTCAACGAGGGCGATTTCATCGCCATCATCGGGCGCAATCGCCCCTATTTCTATTTCGCGATGGCCGCAGCCCAATCCGTGGGCGCGGTTCCCGTACCTGTCTATAACGACAGTGCGGCGGATGAGATGGAATACATCCTTGGTCACTGCGGGGCGCGCTATGCCATCGTTGAAGACCAGGAGCAGGTCGACAAGATCATCGAGATTCAGGAGCACCTGCACCAGTTCGAGCACATGATCTATATCGACCCGCGTGGCATGCGGAAATACGATCACCACGCGCTCCATGAATATAGCCACATTCAGGCGCAGGGCCGTGCCGCCTATGACGAGTTCATCACCGATCTCAAGGCGCGCCGTGAAAAGCTGACCTATGACGATACCTGTGTGATGCTCTACACCTCGGGCACCACGGGCAAGCCCAAGGGCGTGGTTCTGTCGAACCGCAACGTGATCGAAAGCGCCAAGAACTCGGCCGAGTTCGACAATCTTGGCGCGGGTGAGGAAATTCTTTCCTACCTGCCGATGGCATGGGTCGGGGATTTCATCTTCTCGCTTGGTCAGGCTTATTGGTGCGGGTTCTGCGTCAACTGTCCCGAAAGCGCGGACACGATGATGACTGACCTGCGCGAAATCGGGCCGACCTATTACTTTGCCCCGCCGCGTATCTTTGAAACACAGCTCACCAGCGTGATGATCCGCATGGAAGACGCGGGCAACCTCAAGCGCAAGATGTTCCACTACTTCATGGCGCACGCCAAGAAGGTTGGCGGCAAAATCCTCGACGGCAAACCCGTTGGTGCGATGGATCGCCTGAAATATGCGCTTGGCGATGTGTTCGTCTATGGTCCGCTGAAGGATACGCTCGGCTTTGGTCGTGTGCGCGTCGGTTATACCGCGGGTGAGGCGATCGGGCCGGAGATCTTCGAATTCTACCGCTCGCTCGGCATCAACCTCAAACAGCTCTATGGCCAGACCGAGGCGACCGTGTTCATCACCGTACAGCCCGATGGCGAAGTGCGTGCCGATACCGTGGGTGTTCCGGCGCCGGATGTGGAAATTCGCATCGAGGACAACGGCGAGATTTACTATCGTTCGCCCGGCGTCTTCGTCGAATATTACAACAACCCGGAATCGACCGCATCGACCAAGGATGCCGAAGGTTGGGTTGCGACGGGCGATGCGGGCTTCTTTGAGCCCGACAGCGGCCATTTGCGCATTATCGACCGTGCCAAAGACGTCGGCAAGATGGCCGATGGGTCTATGTTCGCGCCCAAATATGTCGAGAACAAACTCAAGTTCTATCCCGACATTCTTGAGGCGGTTCTGTTTGGTAATGGCAAGGAAAAATGCGTTGCCTTCATCAACATCGACCTGACCGCCGTTGGCAACTGGGCCGAGCGCAATAACGTCGCTTACGCTTCGTATCAGGAACTGGCCGGGCATCCCAAGGTGCTCGACACGATCCAGTCCCATGTGGAGGCCGTGAACGAGTCGGTCGCTCAGGATCCGATGCTTTCGGGCTGTCAGATTCACCGCTTCCTCGTTCTGCACAAGGAACTGGATGCCGATGACGGCGAGATGACCCGGACCCGCAAGGTGCGCCGTGTCATCGTGGCGGACAAATTCAACGACCTTGTTGAAGGGCTCTATGACGGGTCCACCACCGTCTCGACCAAAACCGAAGTCACCTATGAGGATGGCCGCAAGGGCAGCATCAGCGCCACGCTCGATCTGCGCGACGCCAAGGTCTTCCCCACCGCCAGCAAGGTAGCCGCAGAATGAGTACGCAGGAAAGCTACGTCACCGAGGACGGCCGCACCATCGGCCCGACCGTGATGGAAATGAAAAACATCACGCTGCGCTTTGGCGGCGTGAAGGCGATCACCGACATCTCCTTTGACATTCGCGAGGGCGAGATTCGCGCGATTATCGGCCCCAACGGCGCCGGCAAATCGTCGATGCTCAACGTGATCTCGGGTTTCTACGTCCCGCAGGAAGGCGAAGTCTGGTACAAGGGTAAGAAGCGCCCACCGATGCGGCCCTATCAGGTCGCGCAGCAGGGCATCGCCCGGACCTTCCAGAACATCGCGCTTTTCGAGGGCATGACCGTGCTCGACAACGTGATGACCGGGCGCATCCGTCAGATGACATCCGGCGTGTTCGCCCAGGCGATCTGGAAAGGCAAGGCCGAGAAGGAAGAGGTCGAGAACCGCGAATTCGTGGAAAAGATCATCGACTTCCTCGAAATTCAGGCCATCCGCAAGACCCCCGTGGGTCGTCTGCCCTATGGTCTCAAGAAACGCGTGGAGCTTGCTCGTGCGCTGGCGGCGGAGCCTTCGATCCTGCTTCTCGACGAGCCGATGGCCGGCATGAACGTCGAGGAAAAGGAAGACATGTCGCGCTTCATTCTCGACATGAATGACGAATTCGGAACGACGATCGCGCTTATCGAACACGATATGGGCGTCGTTATGGACCTTTCCGACCGTGTTGTGGTCATGGACTACGGCAAGAAGATCGGTGACGGCACCCCCGATGAGGTGCGCAACAATCAGGAAGTGATCGACGCCTATCTCGGCGTGGCGCACGACTAAGGGAGGACCGGCAAAATGCCCGTAGCATTTCTAAACTTCATGGAAGTGACGATGAACGGCCTCATGGCTGGCGTCCTCTATGCTCTCGTCGCGCTGGGCTTCGTGCTCATCTACAAAGCGTCGGGAATCTTCAACTACGCACAGGGCGTCATGGCGCTCTTCTCGGCGCTGACGCTTGTCGGGATCATGGAAGGTCAGGTGCCGTTTAGTCACCTTATCAATGCTCTTCTCGGCACCGAAATCCATCACTTTGGTTGGCATATCAATGCCTTCTTCGGCATCTTGTTCACCATGGTGGTGATGGTGGGATTGGCCTACTGCGTCCAGCGGTTCGTATTCCGGCATCTCGTCGGACAAGAACCGATCATTCTTTTCATGGCGACCATTGGTCTGGCTTATTTCATGGAAGGTCTTGGCGACCTGATGTGGGGTTCGGACATCAAGACGCTTGCTGTTGGTCTGCCGCAGGGTGGCTCCTTTGCCATCGAGGATCTGACCGCAACTTGGGCGGCCGAGGGCGAACGCTATTACGGCATGTATATCGACCAGCTCGATATCGTGGCGACGGTTGTGGCAGCCATCCTCGTGATCGCGCTGGTGCTCTTTGCGCAATACACCAAACAGGGCCGCGCCATGCGCGCTGTGGCCGATGACCATCAGGCCGCGCTGTCGGTTGGTATCTCGCTGAACTTCATCTGGGTTCTGGTGTGGTCGCTCGCGGGCTTTGTCGCCATCGTGGCCGGGGTCATGTGGGGTGCTAAATCGGGCGTACAGTTCTCGCTGTCGCTGATCGCGCTCAAGGCACTTCCGGTGCTCATGCTTGGCGGCTTTACCTCGATCCCCGGTGCTATTGTCGGCGGGCTTATCATCGGGGTGGGCGAAAAGCTCTTTGAATACCAATTTGGCCCGATGCTCGGTGGTGCGACTGAGAACTGGTTCGCCTATGTGCTCGCGCTGCTCTTCCTCGTGTTCCGTCCGCAAGGTCTGTTCGGCGAGAAGATCATCGAGAGGGTGTAACCCATGAGCAAGCTGATAGCTGTTCTTAATGTGGTTGCGTGGGCTGGGTTCTGGGCGTTTGGCTATATCGCCCTGACTTCGGGAGACCTGGGTACGACCCAGGTCACCACCGCCGCCATCCTGGCCTTCATTGGCCTTATCGTCGGGTTGTTCGCGTATTTCCGCCTCGTGCGGAGCGCCGAAGCCACCGGCTACGCCCGCCGCACCAACCAACTCAGCGCGGCAGAACGCAACCGCGCACATGAAATAAACGCCGAAGCGGTTGCCGAGGTCGAGGGGAGATAAGAAACCATGTTCTATCGTGAAGCGGGCGATTACAAAACGTCCTACTCAGCTGACAACCAGACTTTCCCGATCCGTTTCGACCGGTATCGCTACTACGTCGTGCTGTTTGTCTCGTTCCTGGTCATTCCGTTTATCATCAACGATTACTGGGCCAGTGCGATCTTCCTGCCGTTCCTGATCTACGCCATCGCGGCGATCGGTCTGAACATCCTCGTGGGCTACTGCGGGCAGGTGTCACTTGGAACCGGGGGCTTTATGGCTGTGGGCGCTTATGCCTGCTACAAGCTGATGACCGCCTTTCCAGAAGTAAACATCTTCTTCCACGTGCTGCTTGCCGGCGGTGTGACGGCCATTGTCTGTGTGCTGTTCGGTCTTCCGTCGCTGCGCATCAAGGGCTTCTATCTCGCGGTGGCGACGCTCGCGGCACAGTTCTTCCTGGTGTGGCTCTTCAACCGTGTGCCGTGGTTCTACAACTACTCGGCTTCGGGTCAGATCAACGCCCCGGAACGTACCGTGTTCGGCATCGAGGTCACCGGCCCCAATACCGAAGCCTGGGCGGTTTACCTGTTCTGCCTCGTCTTCCTTGTCGGGAGCGCCATCATTGCGCGTAACCTGACCCGCGGGATGACTGGCCGTAAATGGATGGCGATCCGCGACATGGATATCGCTGCCGAGATCATCGGGGTGAACCCGTTGACCGCCAAACTCAGTGCCTTTGCCGTCTCTGGTTTCTTTATCGGGATTTCTGGCGCGCTGTTCTTCTCGGTCTACCTTGGCGCTGTGGAAGTGGGCGAAGCCTTTGGCATCAACAAATCGTTCCTCGTGCTGTTCATGATTATCATCGGCGGCCTTGGCTCGATCTTTGGTAGCTTTGCCGGCGCGGCCTTCCTGGTCCTGCTGCCGGTGTTCCTGAAGAACGTGCTGGTGGGTAGCCTCGGCTGGCCGACAGACACGGCGGCACATTTCGAATTCCTGATCGTGGGGGCGCTTATCATCGTCTTCCTGATCGCGGAACCCCATGGCCTTGCCCAGCTCTGGCGCGTGGCCAAGGAGAAACTTCGGCTGTGGCCCTTCCCGCACTAAGGCGGGGCCGCGACCAAACTATTCGGGGCAGGAGGAGGCCCCGGACACACACATCGGACAAACCAAAGGGAGGATTAACCCGATGAAGAAGACACTTATTACTGCAGTTGCAGCCCTGATGGCCGCAGCCCCGGCGATGGCCGAGCTGACCTTCACGTCGCTCAGCTACCGCACCGGCCCCTACGCCGCAGGCGGCATTCCGTTCGCGGACGGTTATGCGGACTACTTCACCCTGCTCAACGAGCGTGATGGCGGTATCAACGGCGTTCCGACTCGCATGATTGAATGCGAAACCGGCTACAACACCGAAAAAGGCGTTGAGTGCTACGAATCGACCAAGGGCGAAGGCGCTCTGGTGTATCAGCCGCTCTCGACCGGCATCACCTATCAGCTGATCCCGAAAACCACCGCAGACGACATCCCGATGCACACCATGGGTTATGGTCGGACTTCGGCTGCTAACGGTGACGTGTTCAGCCACACCTTCAACTACCCTGCCAACTACTGGAACGGGGCTTCGGGCGCGGTCAACTACCTGCTCGAGATCAACGGTGGCGACATCAAGGGCAAGAAAATCGCTCTGGTTTACCACAACTCGGCCTATGGCAAGGAACCGATCCGTACCCTCGAAGAGCTGCAGAAAAAGCACGGCTTTGAGCTGAGCCTGCTGCCGGTTGACCACCCGGGTCAGGAACAGAAGTCGCAGTGGCTTCAGATTCGCCGCGAGCGCCCCGACTATGTCGTGATGTATGGCTGGGGCGTGATGAACCAGGTTGCCATTCAGGAAGCCGCGAACATCCGTTTCCCGATGGAAAACTTCATCGGCATCTGGTGGTCCGGTGCAGAGCATGACGTGATCCCCTCCGGCGCCAAGTCGGACGGCTACAAGGCTCTGACCTTCCACAATGTGGGCCGTGACTTCCCGGTCTTCGACGACATGCAGAAATATGTCGTAGATGCAGGCAAGGCCGCCGGTGCTGGCGATCAGGTCGGTAACGTCCTCTATAACCGTGGCATGTACGCCGCGATGCTCGCAGCAGAAGCAGCGAAAACCGCGATGGAAATCCACGGCACCAAGGACATCACCCCGGGCATGATGCGCGACGGTATGGAAAACCTCGAGATCACCGAAGAGAAAATGGCGGCCCTCGGCATGCCGAACTTCGGTCCCTCGTTCAAGGTTTCCTGTGCCAACCACGGTGGCCCGGGCCTCATCGGTGTGACTCAGTGGGATGCGGACACGCAGACCTGGTCGCTGATCTCGGACTTCAAACCGACCGATACCGAAGTCATTGGCGGTCTGATCGAAGGCGACTCGGCCTCCTACGCTTCTGAGAACAACATCGAAGCACAGTGCAAATAAGCACTCGGCAGTAACACTTTCCCGGCCGGTCTCAGGCTGGCCGGGAAACCCGAAACGCGACAGGAAAGACAAGGCACATGCTCGACGCTGGTCACACTGAAGAGGCCCTTCTCGAGGTCAACAACATCGAGGTTATCTACAACCACGTGATCCTCGTGCTGAAAGGGGTTAGCCTTTCGGTGCCCAAGGGCGGGATCACCGCGCTTCTTGGCGGCAACGGTGCTGGCAAGACCACGACGCTCAAGGCGATCTCCAGCCTGCTCCAATCGGAGCGCGGCGAGGTGACCAAGGGGTCCATCCACTACCGTGGTGAACGTTTGGAAGGACTTGATCCTGCAGGGCTCGTGAAGAAAGGCGTTATCCAGGTCATGGAAGGGCGTCATTGCTTCGAACACCTGACCGTTGAAGAGAACCTTCTCACCGGCGCCTATACCCGCTCCGGGGCCGAGGTCGCCCGCGATCTCGAGATGGTCTATGAATATTTCCCCCGCCTGCGCGAACGCCGCAAATCGCAGGCTGGCTATACCTCGGGCGGTGAGCAGCAGATGGTCGCCATTGGCCGCGCGCTCATGTCCAAGCCCGAGACGATTCTTCTTGATGAACCGTCGATGGGTCTCGCGCCGCAGCTTGTGGAAGAGATCTTTGGCATCGTCAAAAGCCTCAATGAGAACGAAGGCGTGACCTTCCTTCTGGCCGAGCAGAACACCAACGTGGCGCTGCGCTATGCCCATTATGGGTACATCCTCGAAAGCGGCCGCATTGTGATGGACGGCCCTGCTGCCGATCTGCGCGAAAATCCAGACGTGAAGGAATTCTACCTCGGCATGTCCGACGATGGCCGCAAATCCTTCCGCGACGTGCGGTCCTACCGCCGCCGCAAACGTTGGCTGAGCTGATTTCAAGATCGTGGGAGGCCGGATAACCGCCCAAGCTATTTGGCCCTCACGCCTGACACGATCAAGACATAATCAGGAATAGGGTGCCGCCCCGTTCCCGAGAGAGCTACGCCCGAGGGGAGACCCGGACGGCTTGGAACGGCCCGCGTGAATGGGCTGGTGCAGATGAAGAGGACGGCCTGATGAGCCAGTATTTCGACGACCTTGAAACGCGTTCGGCCGAGGCCCGCGCGGCAGACATCGCCAAGGCCCTGCCAGAGCAGATCGCTCGCGCCAAGGCGCTGCCGGGTTATGCAGAGGCCTTTGCCGATGTGGACCCAGCCAAGATCACGCGCGTGGAGGATCTTGTGTCGTTACCGGTGCTGCGCAAGTCTGAGATCGGCGCGGCGCAAAAGGCCAATCCGCCGCTTGGCGGCTTTGCCGATATGAGCAGCCAGGGCATCTCGCATGTGTTCCAGTCGCCCGGACCGATCTATGAGCCGGGTAGCAGCTCCAAGGATTGGTTCCGCTTTGGCCGTGCTCTGCATGCCGCCGGGATCGGGTCCGAGGACATCGTTCACAACTGCTTCGCCTATCATCTGACCCCGGCGGGGATCATGTTCGAAAGCGGTGCACGCGCTGTCGGCGCCAAGGTCCTGCCCGCAGGCATTGGCCAGACCGAGCTTCAGGTGCGCGCCGCTGCCGATATCGGCACGACCGCCTATGCCGGGACGCCCGATTACCTCAAGATTATCCTCGATAAGGCCGATGAGATGGGCGAGACGCTCAAGATCACCAAGGCCATTGTTGGCGGTGGCGCGCTTTTCCCATCCCTGCGTCAGGAATATGCTGATCGCGGTATCCAATGTCTTCAGGGCTATGGCACTGCCGATCTTGGCTCGGTTGCTTATGAATCCGAGGCGATGGAAGGCATGATCGTTGATGAAGGCGTGTTGATCGAGATCGTCACCCCCGGCACCGGCACCCCGGTCGCGCCCGGCGAGGTCGGCGAGGTTTTGGTCACGACGTTCAACCCCGATTACCCGCTCATCCGTTTTGCCACGGGCGACCTGTCTGCCGTTATGGCGGGCGAAAGCCCCTGTGGCCGCACCAACATGCGGATCAAGGGCTGGATGGGGCGCGCCGATCAGACCGCCAAGATCAAAGGTATGTTCGTGCGCCCCGAGCAGGTCGCGCAGCTTGTCGCCAAGCATGATGAGGTCTCTAAGGCACGCGTCATTGCCACCCGTGAAGGCGAGATGGACGTTATGACCGTGCAGATCGAATCGACTGCTGGCGATGCGGCGATCTATGGCGCGTCGGTGGCCGACACGCTCAAGCTCAAGGGCAAGATCGAGATCGTCGCCCCCGATAGCCTGCCCAAGGACGGCATCGTGATCGAAGATCAACGCAAATACGACTAATCCGTCTCCTCCGCGTGAAAACCCGCCCGCCGTCCTCCCGGCGCGGCGGGTTTCTTTTTGTCGGTGGCAGGGTTTCGCGCGCCTTGTCGCACGGGAAGCTTTGATCTGGTTTCCCCCGGAACATCCGCGTTAGGCTATGGTAGTATAAAGCGCGCAGGTTCCTGGGAGGGTTTCATGACACGCAAAGCGATTTTGGCTTCACTCGGATTTGTTATTGCAGCTGGCCCAAGTGTCGGGGCGGTTTCGACGCCCGGCCCGGTCGTGGCGGCGCCATTGCAGACCGAACACCGCGTCTTTACCCAGCGCCCGGCAAAACTGATTGAGCGCGACTTGCATCTTTCTTCGGCTCAACGCCGCGCGATTCAGGCCAATCTCAATCTCCTCGGCTTCAACGCTGGCGCAGCCGATGGCGTTTTCGGAAGCCGCACACGTGGCGCAATCGCCGCTTGGCAACGTAGTTGGGGCGGAACTGGCGCGAGCACCGGCTATCTGAACCAAAGACAAGTGCAGCGCCTCGAAGCGCAGGCACGTAGCGAACGCGAGCGCCGGGACAATGAGACCCGCCGCGCGGATGAGCGGTTCTGGCAGGCAACAGGGGCCTCTGGCCGCCTTGCAGACCTGCGCCGATATCTAAGCCGTTACCCGAGCGGGATTCACGCCGCTGAGGCTCGTCGTATGATTCGCCGAATAGAGGCGGAGGATGACCGCACCGAAGAAGCTCGTCGCGATCACGCCTATTGGCGTGAAACTGGTGCGGATGGCACAGAGGACGGTTTGCGTCGCTACCTGCGTATATATCCTAACGGTCTCCATGCCGCAGAGGCCCGCGAGGCGCTACGCCGTATCGAAGGGGGGCAGGACGCCCGCCGCGATCATGCCTTCTGGCGCGAGACGGGTGCCGATGGCTCTGAAGCCGGCTTGCGTCGTTACCTGCGTCACTACCCTGATGGGCTTCATGCAGACGAAGCACGCCGCGCATTGCAACGTTATGAGCGCGAAGAGGCCCGTCGTGACAATGCCTTCTGGCGTGAAACGGGGGCGGGCGGAACCGAGGAAGGTTTGCGCCGTTACCTGAGACGCTATCCTGACGGGCTTCATGCGGATGAGGCGCGCCGCGCCCTGCGCCGGATTGAGGATGACCGCGATCGCGCAGACCGAGAGCGCCAGGACCGTGAAGCATGGCGGGCGGCGCAGAGCCGCGACACCATCGTTGCCTATCAATCTTACCTGTCGCATTTCCCACGCGGTCGTTTCATTGCCGAAGCGCGGGCGCGGATCACGGCTCTTCTGAACCGCCCTCTGGTGGGTGAAGAATTGGCCAATGCACGCCGAATCGAGGCGGAGTATCTTGCCGGGCAAATGCCGGGTCGGGCCCGGGAAATTGTCGCGGCGCTGCGCCGACTCGGTTATGCGCCGGGGCGTTACGATGGCGATTTCGATGCCAAGACCCGCGACGCAATTCGCGCGCTTCAAAGAAAGCTTGGCAAGCGGCCGACAGGGTTTGTCGATCCCTGGCTTGGCGCACAGCTTCAGCCTGAACGCTAAAAGCCTTTAAGCATGAAAAAAGCCGCCTCAAGGGGCGGCTTTCATCGGATCGCTAAGGTGTCGGGCAATTAGCCCTGACGAGCCTTGAAGCGGCGCTGAGTCTTGTTGATGACGTAAACGCGGCCCTTGCGGCGCACAACACGGCAGTCGCGGTGACGCTGCTTCAGCGAGCGGAGCGAGTTCTTGACCTTCATGGGTCTTCTCCTCAATTTGGCGCGACATGCGCCGGGTTGAACGGGCACCCCCATATGGGAGCGGTGAATAGAATGGTGGGCGATACAAGGATCGAACTTGTGACCCCTTCGATGTCAACGAAGTGCTCTACCGCTGAGCTAATCGCCCACTATGGCCAACGGGAATTCTTACCCCCTAATAAAAGGGGGCGCGGAAATCCGCGCCGGTAGCGGGGTCTTTAAAAGGAATCGCGACAGGGTTCAAGGGCTTTTGGTTCCTTTCTTTTTCGCGTTATATTTTTTCCGATCAGGAGTGACGATGCCCAAACGCCCCTTTACCCTTTTAGAGCCTTCCGAGCGGACCTCCTGCGTGGTTTTCGCCTCGCCTCATAGCGCCTGCGACTACCCGGAGTGGTTCGTGCGGCGCTCGCTTTTGGATGCACATACGATACGTAGCTCCGAAGATGCGCTTGTAGATAGGCTTTTTGACTCTGTGCCGCGTTATGGGGCGCCGTTGCTTGTGGCCGGGGCGCCGCGCGCCTTTCTTGATCTCAACCGCGATGCGAGCGAGCTTGACCCGGCCTTGATCCGTGGCGTGCCCAAGGCGGGGCACAATCCGCGCGTTGCTTCGGGGCTTGGAGTGATTCCCCGCGTGGTGTCCAACGGGCGGCCAATTTACGACGGCAAGATGCCCCTGTCCGAGGCCGAGGCCCGAATCGAGACCTATTGGCGACCCTATCATCGCCAGTTGCAGGCGCTTCTTGAGGAGTCGCGTGCGATTTTTGGGCGTGCGATTCTCATTGATTGCCATTCCATGCCGCATGAGGCGGTCAATAGCGTGGTGCGCTCTGGTCAGCCGCGCCCCGATATTGTGCTTGGGGATCGCTTTGGCGCGTCGGCCGAGGGCGACATCGTAGATCGGATCGAGGACATCTTTGCCGGGGCAGGGCTGCGTGTGGCGCGCAATACGCCCTTTGCCGGGGCCTATGTCACGCGCCATTATGGCCGCCCCGCGCGTAAACAACATGCGGTCCAGATCGAGATCGACCGCGCGCTCTATCTTGATGAACAAAGAATTTGCCCCAATGGCAATTTCGACACTTTCAAAGCTCTGATTGAAACCGTGGTGGCCGAGATCGTCGCCATCGGCCTGCCGCGTCAGCGCCTCGCGGCAGAGTAAGGTCAGCGCATCGACCGTCCTTTGAGGATTGCGTCGCTTCCGAACTTCTTGCGAATCTCGTCCGTGGCGCGCTCGGCCTTGCGCCGTTGTGCGGCTTGGGGGTCCAGAAGGTCGCCCGAAAGGTCCGCCGCATCGTCGGGCACGAGATCGGAAAGGCCGACACCAAGGAGGCGATAGGGCCCCTGATTGCCGACCTGATCGAACAGGGCACGGGCCTCACGATAGAGCGTATCGGCCATCTGCGTCGCATCTCGAAGGGCAATCCGTCGTGAAATCAGGCTGTGATCGGCCCGCTTGAGCTTGAGCGTGACCACGCGCCCGGCTTTCCCTTTGGCCTTGGCGCGATCCGAAACCTTTTCTGCCATACGCCAGAGATGCCCATCAAGGATATCCGTGTTGCCGGTATCCTCGAAAAAAGTCGTTTCGTTGGAGATCGACTTCATCGGCGCATTGGCCGAAACGCGCCGCCGGTCTTCGCCCCGCGCCAGATGCCAGAGCCGTGTCCCCATTGATCCAAACCGTGCCGTCAGGTCGCGTTCGTCCCAGCGCAGGAGATCGGCAAAGGTATGAATGCCCGCCCGGTCAAGGGCCGCTTGCGTCGCGCTACCCACGCCCCAGATCATCCGCACCGGTTTATCGCGCAGAAAATCTGCCGTCTCGGCCTTCCCAATGACGGAAAACCCACGTGGTTTTTCGAGGTCCGAGGCAACCTTGGCGAGGAATTTGTTGTGGCTAAGCCCGATTGAGCCAGAGAGGCCAAGCTCGTCTTTCATCCGTTTGATGAGCCGCGCGAGCATGACCACCGGTGGCGCGCCGTGGAGCTTGGCCGTGCCCGAAAGGTCCATAAACGCCTCGTCGAGCGAGAGCGGCTCTACATCCGGAGTCATTTCGTCCATCATCGCCCGAATCTGGCGCGAGACGGTAGCATAGACCTCCATGCGCGGGCGGATGACGACGGCATCAGGGCAGAGCTTCAGTGCCTGAAACATTGGCATAGCGGATCGCACCCCGCGAATGCGCGCCACGTAACAGGCGGTCGACACCACACCGCGCCGCCCACCGCCGATGATGACGGGTTTGTCGCGCAGGTCGGGATTGTCGCGTTTCTCGACGCTGGCATAGAATGCGTCGCAATCCATATGTGCGATGGACAGCTCGAAGAGTTCCGGGTGCCGCACCACGCGCAGGCTTCCGCAAGAGGGACAGCGCCCCTCGGTCTCAAACGTGGTCAGGCAATCGCGGCAGAGGGCTTGCATCGGCCTAGTCTAGCATAAAAGTCGGCCTCAGAGACCCGCCAGCTCATCGACAATCGCCTGCGCCGCATCGCGAGGGTTGGCGGCCTGCCAGACCGGACGACCAACAACGATATGATCGGCCCCGTCCGAGATCGCGCTTGCTGGTGTGGCGACGCGTTTTTGATCGCCAAGCGCCGTGCCGGTCGGGCGCACGCCGGGTGTTACGATCAGGCGGCCTTTGGATTCCGGCAGCGCGCGGATGAGTGCGGCCTCCTGCGGCGAGGCGATGACGCCATCGGCACCCGCCTCAAACGCTTTACCCGCACGCTCCTGCACGAGGTCGCGAATGTCACCGTCCTTGATAAGGGCCCCGTCAAGGTCATTCCGGTCGAGCGAAGTCAGGATCGTAACGCCAAGGATCTTGAGGTCCTTGCCCGCGGCCCCTTCCTTGGCGGCCTTTACTACGTAAGGATCGCCATGCACGGTCAGGAAATCGAGATCAAACTGCGCCAGCCCGCGCACCGCATTTTCCACCGTCGCACCAATATCGAAAAGCTTCATATCAAGGAAGATACGCTTGCCGTGATCCTGCTTGAGCTCATTGGCCAGCGCCATCCCGCCCCCGGTCAGCATCCCCAACCCGATTTTGTAGAACGACACAGCATCGCCAATCGTTTCGGCCATTTGCAGGCCCTGCAAGGCGTTGGGCACATCAAGGGCAACGATCAGGCGGTCATCGGACATGGGGGATCTCCTTCGGGGTTTCCCGATGGGCCTTACTCCCCTTGTTCCTAAGGGTCAAATATTTGCCGCGCCGGGGTAGGGGTGAATCGTGCGGTTTTCCGCACAGGACCTCTTGAAGCGGCGCGCGCTCATCGCCAAATATATCCAGAGGCCCGAAACGGGGCGTGCCGCAAAGCGGGCGCAACATAGAACCGGGCGCTTGGAAAAAGGAGAGACACCATGGACTTGAGCAAGTTCACGGAGCGGTCGCGTGGATTCATTCAGGCCGCGCAAACCATTGCAATGCGGGAAAACCATCAGCGGCTTTCCCCCGAGCATATTCTAAAAGCATTGATGGACGACGATCAGGGGCTTGCAGCCAACCTGATTAAACGTGCTGGCGGCGCGCCCGAACGCGTCCGCGAGGCGGTTGACCTTGCCATCGGAAAAATCCCGCAGGTGAGCGGCGATGCCGGGCAGGTTTATCTCGATAACATCACCGCCAAGGTTCTGGATGAGGCCGAGACCATCGCCAAGAAAGCGGGCGATAGCTTTGTGCCGGTCGAACGCATTCTCATGGCGCTTGTCATGGTCAAATCCAAGGCCAAGGATGCGCTTGAGGCCGGGGCCGTGAACGCCCAGGCGCTTAATGCTGCGATCAACGACATCCGCAAGGGCCGCACCGCCGACTCGGCCAGCGCCGAAGAAGGCTATGACGCCCTCAAGAAATACGCGCGCGACCTGACCGAGGCCGCCGAACAGGGCAAAATCGACCCGATCATCGGCCGCGACGACGAGATTCGCCGCGCCATGCAGGTTCTTTCGCGCCGGACCAAAAACAACCCGGTTCTCATTGGTGAGCCCGGCGTCGGTAAAACCGCGATTGCCGAAGGCATGGCCCTTCGCATTATCAATGGCGACGTGCCGGAATCTCTGCGCAACAAGAAACTCCTCGCGCTCGACATGGGCGCGCTCATCGCCGGTGCGAAATACCGCGGTGAGTTCGAGGAACGCCTCAAGGCCGTTCTGACCGAAGTCACCGAGGCCGCAGGCGAAATCATCCTCTTCATCGACGAGATGCACACGCTTGTGGGCGCGGGCAAATCGGACGGTGCCATGGATGCCGCCAACCTCATCAAACCGGCGCTTGCACGGGGTGAGCTGCACTGTATCGGTGCGACGACCCTCGACGAGTATCGCAAATATGTCGAGAAAGACGCCGCCCTTGCCCGCCGGTTCCAGCCGGTGATGGTCGAAGAGCCGACCGTCGAGGACACGATCTCGATCCTGCGCGGCATCAAGGAGAAGTACGAACTTCACCACGGTGTGCGTATCTCCGACTCGGCGCTAGTCGCGGCGGCGACGCTCTCGCACCGCTACATCACCGACCGCTTCTTGCCGGACAAGGCTATCGACCTCATGGATGAGGCCTCGTCGCGCCTGCGTATGGAGGTGGATTCGAAGCCCGAGGAACTCGACGCGCTTGATCGCCAGATTCTGCAAATGCAGATCGAGGCCGAGGCCCTGCGCCTTGAGGATGATACGGCATCGAAGGACCGTCTCGAAAAGCTCGAAAAGGATCTTGCCGATCTTCAGGACAGGTCCGCCGAGATGACCGCCCAGTGGCAGGCCGGGCGCGACAAGCTCGCCTCTGCCCGTGATCTCAAGGAACAGCTCGACCACGCGCGCGCCGAGCTCGACATCGCCAAGCGTGAGGGCAACCTCGCCAAGGCGGGTGAGCTATCCTATGGCGTGATCCCGGAGCTTGAAAAGAAACTCTCCGAGGCCGAGGCGCAGGAAGATGGCGTTACGGTTGAGGAGGCCGTGCGCCCCGAGCAAATCGCCGCCGTTGTTGAGCGTTGGACCGGTATTCCGACCTCCAAGATGCTTGAAGGCGAGCGCGACAAACTCCTGCGCATGGAGGATGATCTCCACGCCCGCGTGATCGGTCAGAACGCCGCGGTGACCGCCGTGGCCAATGCCGTGCGCCGCGCGCGCGCTGGTCTTAACGACGAGAACCGCCCGCTTGGGTCCTTCCTGTTCCTCGGGCCGACGGGTGTTGGTAAGACCGAGCTCACCAAGGCCGTGGCCGAGTTCCTCTTTGACGACGATAACGCCATGGTGCGCGTTGATATGTCCGAGTTCATGGAGAAACATTCGGTGGCCCGCCTGATCGGCGCGCCTCCGGGCTATGTCGGCTATGACGAAGGTGGCGTGCTGACCGAAGCGGTGCGTCGGCGTCCTTATCAGGTCGTGCTCTTCGACGAGGTCGAAAAGGCGCACCCGGATGTGTTCAACGTGCTGTTGCAGGTTCTTGACGATGGTGTTCTGACCGATGGTCAGGGCCGGACCGTGGACTTTAAGCAGACGCTCATCATCTTGACGTCGAACCTCGGGGCGCAGGCGCTTTCGCAGCTGCCGGACGGTGCCGATGCGAGCGATGCCAAGCGGGATGTGATGGACGCCGTGCGCGCCCATTTCCGCCCGGAATTCCTCAACCGTCTCGATGAGACGATCATCTTCGACCGTCTGGCGCGGGAGGATATGGACGGTATCGTCGATATTCAGCTCGCTCGGCTCAAGAAACGGCTTGCCGCACGCAAGATCGAGATCGTTCTCGACGAGGAGGCGCGCAAATGGCTCGCGGATGAGGGATATGATCCGGTCTTCGGGGCGCGTCCGCTCAAGCGCGTGATCCAACGCGCCTTGCAAAACCCGCTCGCCGAGATGCTTCTCGGTGGCGAGATCATGGACGGCGATACCGTGCCAGTCAGCGCCGGGGCCGATGGCCTCGTCATCGGCGACCGGGTTGGGGCGAGTAACCGACCAAAGCCGGATGATGCGGTTGTGCACTAAATAAGACTGCAAGGCCTCGGACATGGTTCCGGGGCCTTTTGCTTTTCGAACCTCTGTTTCGGGGGCGATTGTTCAGCCGAAACGGCGGGCCTAAAGGTGGGTCATGTGAAAATCCCTATTTTATGACGTCGGTTTTGCTAGTCTGGCTGAACCTATAGGGAGGAAACGACATGAAATATTTTGCGGCGGCGGCATGTGCCGCCATGCTGGCAACGGGCGCGTTGGCCGAAGGGATGACTCATCACGTGGCGGTTCACGTGGATGAAAACGATCCCAAGGTCATGAATATGGCACTCAACAACGTTCAGAACCTGGTCAAATACTACGAAAGCCAGGGTGATACGGTCATGGTAGAGCTGGTGGCTTATGGGCCGGGTCTCAATATGTATGTGCCGGGGAAAAGCCCGGTTGCTGACCGGATTGCCACTATGTCTTTGGAGATCGAGACCCTGTCCTTTGCCGCCTGCGGAAACACGCATCGAAAAATGAGTGAGAAGGCAGGAAAAGAGATTGCTCTTCTGGAAGAAGCTACGATCGTGCCGTCTGGCGTTGTGCGTCTGGTCGAGCTTCAGGAACAGGGCTACGCATATGTGCGCCCCTGATCCAATGATCTAGACACAAGAAACGCCGCCCTGATCCGGGGCGGCGTTTTTCTTATTGGCTTACTCGCCAATCGCCTCTTGCACGATTCTATCAAGTAGCGCCTCGACCTCTTTCATCGGCCCCTCCGGCATGATGCGATAGCCGATGGTGGTCTGATCCGGGGTCTCCGGCATCTGCATCACGAAGATGCCATAGGGACAGAACTGGAGGTTCATCGGGTCCGCTTCCATGACCTTGCGCGACAGCATCGCCGAGCAGAAGCTATAAACCTCCGCCTTAAGGAACACGGTCTGCGTGCCGCCCACATCTTCTTTGGTGCGTTCGAGCATGGCACCGACGTGGTTCACCGCGTCAATCAAAAGCCCCTCATCGGTGATCGCGCTCTCAAGGCCAAAGGTGACGTCGTCGTAATCCTGATCGACGGTATAGGTAATGGCCGTGTCCTGCGCGGCGGCAAACGTCGCCCCGACGGCCATCACCGCCGCCAGCAAAATCTTCTTCATGTGATCCTCCCAAAAATATTCTATCCCTTGCGGTGTACGAATAGACACCGCACTCTTAACACATGCAGCTTCGCGCCTTTGATACATGGGAAGGGCATGCGGATCAAACATAACATTAGAGGTTTTGAATATGTCCTTTGGCGGCGCTTTCCATATCGTTGAAATCCTCGGGCTGGTCTTTGTGGGGCTGATGGGGGTGATCGTGCTTGCCGCGCTTGTCCTCTTTGTGGTCGACCGCACGCAAAAGGGCGATGCGATCCGGCGCAACTATCCCCTGATCGGGCGCTTTCGGCATTGGTTTTCGGCGCTTGGCGAATTCTTTCGCCAGTACTTTTTCGCCATGGACCGCGAGGAACTTCCCTTCAACCGGGCACAGCGCGAATGGGTGACGCGGGCGGGCGAGGGCAAGGGCAATACTGTTGCTTTCGGATCGACCCGCAACCTCAATGTTGTCGGGACCACGATTTTCGTCAACGATCCCTTCCCGCCGCTTGACGATCAATTCGCCTCGACCGAACCGCTCCTGATTGGGCCGACGGCACGCGAACCCTTCCTCGCGCCATCGATCTTCAACATCTCTGGCATGTCCTATGGCGCGCTTTCGCGCCCGGCGATCGAGGCATTGGCTCAAGGGGCGAAATCGGCGGGCATCTGGCTCAATACTGGCGAAGGTGGCGTCTCTCCGTTTCACCTCGCCGCGGGCTGCGATCTCGTGTTTCAGATCGGCACCGCGAAATTCGGTGTGCGTGACGCCGACGGCAACCTCTCGGACGAGAAACTCCGCGCTGTCGCCGCCCATCCGCAAATCCGCATGTTCGAGATTAAACTCGCCCAAGGGGCCAAGCCCGGCAAGGGCGGTATCCTCCCCGGTGCCAAGGTCAACGAGGAAATCGCCGCTATCCGGGGTCTGCACGTTGGACAGGACGGCATCTCCCCTAACCGCCACAAGGAAATCGACAGTTTCGACCATCTGCTCGATATGATCGCCCATGTCCGCGAGATCACGGGCAAGCCGGTCGGCATCAAAACGGTCGCTGGCTCCGAAGAGGCCATGCGCGAGATGTTCGAGACCATTGATCGGCGCGGTTCGGACATGGCGCCGGACTTCATCACCATTGATGGCGGCGAAGGCGGCACCGGGGCCGCGCCCATGCCGCTCATTGATCTTGTCGGCATGCCCGTGCGCGAGGCGCTGCCGCTGATTGTTGATCTACGGGACGAATTTCACCTACATGACCGCATCCGCGTTATTGCTTCGGGCAAGCTCGTCAATCCCGGCGATGTGGCCTGGGCGATTGCGGCCGGGGCGGACTTCGTGACTTCGGCACGTGGCTTCATGTTCTCACTTGGTTGTATTCAGGCGCTCAAGTGCAACAAGAATACCTGCCCCACGGGCATTACGACTCATGATGAACGCCTGCAAAAGGGTCTCGTGGTCGAACGCAAATACAAACGTGTCGCTCGCTATGCCAAGGCCGTCATAAAAGAGGTCGAAACCATCGCTCATTCGGTTGGCGTTTCCGAGCCGCGCAAGATGCGCCGCCGTCATGTCCGCCTTGTGCAATCCAATGGTCGGTCCGTGCTGATGAACAAGATCTATCCAAGTTACAATACGCTCCCGCCTTCGTGAGAAGCTGTGCTTTGGCATTGGCGCGGCGGGGCGTTACCTCTTCTTTCAAAGCTAATGAGGGAATGACATGGCCAAACGCTGGACCAACGACCTGAACCACAACGATGTGACGCCCGAGTCTACTTATATGAACCGCCGCCAGATCATGGCCGGGATTGCCGGGCTTGGGGTTGCTGCTCTCGCGGCCCCCGCCGCGCGCGCCGAAACGCTTGAACCGACCGAATGGAAGGCGATCACCACCTACAACAACTTCTATGAGTTCGGCACTGGCAAGGATGATCCGGTCAAACACGGCAACCGCCTGACCATTGATCCTTGGGTGATCGAAATCGACGGCATGGTAGATCGTCCCGGTTCCTATGCTCTTGGTGACATTCTCTCGAAGATGACCATTGAGGAACGCATCTACCGTTTCCGCTGTGTCGAGGCATGGTCGATGGTCGTGCCGTGGAACGGGTTCGAACTCGCCGATCTCCTCAATATGGCCGGTGTAAAGGAGGGTGCGAAATATGTGGCCTTCGAAACGCTTCAACGCCCCGAGGAAATGCCGGGTCAGAGATTCCCTGTTCTGGACTGGCCTTATGTGGAGGGTCTGCGCCTTGATGAGGCTATGCACCCGCTGACTCTCATGGCGACCGGGATTTACGGCAAACCGATCCCGAACCAGAACGGCGCGCCGATCCGCCTCGTGGTGCCGTGGAAATATGGCTTCAAGTCGATCAAGTCGATTGTCCGCATCACGCTCACGGACCGCGAACCGCCGACAAGCTGGAACAAGGCCAATGCCCGCGAATACGGTTTCTATAGTAATGTGAACCCCGAGGTGGATCACCCGCGTTGGTCGCAGGCGACGGAACGGCCCATCGGCGGGGGCTTCTTCGCCAAACGCAAACCGACACTCATGTTCAACGGTTATGAAAAAGAGATCGCCTCTCTTTATACTGGCATGGACCTTGCAAAGAACTTCTAGGCCATGATCGACCGTCTTAATCTCTGGCTGCGCGCCGTTCCTGCGTGGTCTCTCTATATACTGGGCGCGCTTTATCCGGTCTGGCTTCTTTATCAGGGGCTGACCGGGGCGCTTGGGGTCGATCCGGTTAAGGCGATGGAACACGCGCTTGGCAAGGCCGGGCTACAGATTCTTCTCGTGACATTGCTTGTGACCCCCTTGCGCCGCTTTGTCGGGCTCAACCTTCTGAAGTTCCGCCGCGCGCTTGGTCTTCTGACCTTCTTTTATATCGCGCTGCATCTTCTCGTGTGGCTCGTCCTTGATGTGCAGATTCTCTCGCAGGTCTGGGCTGACATTGTGAAACGTCCTTATGTGACCATTGGCATGGCCGGGTTCCTTCTTATGGTGCCCTTGGCCATGACATCGAACAATTGGTCTGTGCGTCGCTTGGGGCGGCGATGGTCGAGACTCCATAAGCTGTCCTATGGTGTCGCTATGCTGGGGGCCGCGCATTACGTGATGCTGGTCAAAGGCGTGCAGCTTGAGCCGCTGCTCTATCTCTTGGCCGTGGTCCTGATTCTGGCCCTGCGGCGCATTCCAAAGCGCCGAGGCCTGCATTCGGCCTGAATCGCACCCCGAATCCTGCACCACCGCGATGCATACGCAATACAGACGCGATGCAGATGTGCGATTCCGCCAAATTCGAGGCCTGACTCGGGAGATATTGGGCAGGGTTTGTGGATGTCCCTGTGGATAAGTGCAGCTGCAGCATTTCTCCCCTGTAGGCCGCAGCAATATTGTTGCGTTAGGGCGGTTGTTTTTGAAACGAGATCGGCGCAACCCCCTCAAAACATAGGGAAAATCAGAAAATTCGAAAAAAGATGACGTTTTTGCAAAAAAGCACTTGCGGGTATTCGTTAGTAACCGTAGAACCCCCCTCACCGGCGGCG
>JAAEZB010000125.1 GCA_018223085.1 Paracoccaceae bacterium | reverse complement strand
GCGCTTGCCGAATGGATCGGGCAATTCCGCCTCAAGGGGGATATTCGCCTTGCCGTCGATATCGACCCGCAGAGCTTTTATTAACGGCAAAAACACGGGTCGGTATCGCGTCTGTATTGCGTATGCATCGCGGTGGTGGGGCGGCGCAGGGGGCGCGAAAGGTTAACGCGCGGACGGGGGCTCGGACGGGCCGGTCCAAGCGGGATCTTTGGCGACGAGTTCGACGGTGTTGCCGTCGGGATCGAAGGTGAAGACGCCGCGCCAGCCGACCCAATCGAAATGTTCGATAGTGTAGTCGCGGCCGAGATGTTCATACCAAGCGATCACCGCGTCCTGCTCCTCCCAAGGGACGGTCAGGGCGATGTGATGCAGAGAGGAGCCGGGGCCGGTGGCGGGGGGTGTTGTGCTTGCGCGGGTCCGGCCCGCGCCTTCGATGTCATGGCGAAACAGGGCAAGGATCGCGGTATGTCCGGCAAAGCCTTCGGCGATGCGCAGGAAGGCGATGGGGCTATTGTCCACGTCATTGAGCGGGGTGAGGCCAATCACGTCGCGGTAAAAGGCGACCATGGCGGCGTGGTCAACACAGCGGATGGCGATTTCGCCAAGGGCGCGGACGCTGAACTCTCTCTGGGTCATGATGCGTCTTTCTTTGTCTTGGTCCGGTGCAGAGACCAGCATTTGGCGAGGGACCGGCGATAGGTCCGAAAGTTTTCGCGATTCCGATCGGTGGGGCGGCCTTCGGGGGTATATGCGGCGTAGGCGCGCATCATGCTTGGAGATATACCATACATCATTTTGAAATGCTCCCGTTATTGGGTATGGGGGCAGATACCATTTTTTATTGAGGTATGCTAAACAACTAAAAATCCAAAAACAACTAAAAATCCCAAAAGATACATGAGGTATTATATTGGAGTTGGATTGGAAGGCCCTGCCGTCGCTGGCGTCGCTGCGGGCTTTTGAGCTTACGGCGCGTCGCGGAAGCTTTGCGGCAGCGGCGCGGGAGCTCAATGTCACACATGCGGCGATTGCGCAGAGGGTGCGGTCTCTGGAAGCCGATCTTGGGGTGTCCTTGGCGCGGCGTGCGGGGCGTAGTGTGGTTTTGACCGAAGCAGGCACGCGGTTGGCGCAGCATTTGACGGACGGGTTTGGCACGATTGCCGATGGGGTTCAGGCGTTGCGCGACGAGCAGCAGGACGTGCCAGTTCAGATTGCGACGACCCTGCATATTTCGCAGGCGGTGGTGATCCCGGAGTTACATGACTTTTGGCGGAAGCACCCGGAGATACAGGTTTCGATCCTGCCGTCACGGGAGGCGGTCGATATCGTGTCTCTTGGGTTTGACCTTGCGATACGGGCGACGCGGGGAGAGCCGGATTGGCCCGGCCTTGTGGCGGAGCCGCTTCTTGAGAGCGACATCATCGCGGTGGGGGCGCCCTCTTTGGTCGGGGGCATGAAGGATGGGTTTGATGCGATGCCGTGGATATGGTCGGCGGGCGTTGGGTTTGAGGAGAATACCCTTGCGGCATTCGGGCTTGATACCGGGGCGTTGAGGAATGTCGATATTGGCGTGCCGTCGATGCAATTGACCCTCGCGCGGCAGGGGTTGGGGATCGCGTTTGCGGCGGAGATCCTTGTACGGGACGAGCTTGCGTCGGGGGATCTTCTTCGGGTGCCTATGCCGTCGCCATTTGCCGTCACCTATTATGCCGTAACGCCGGTTGGCCCGATACGTCCGCAGGCGCAGGATTTTATCAGCTGGTTGAAAGAGACTTTGGCGCGGATGAGCGTTTCGCGGTGACGTGGGCAAAACGCAAAGGGGCGCGCCAGTGGCACGCCCCTTGCAGACCAATGCTCCGAGAGGAGCGGGGGTCTTATTCTTCGGCCGGTGCGGCGTCTGCTTCGGCAGCGGCTTCGGCTGCTTCTGCGGCCTTGGCGGCTTTCTCTTCAGCGCGGTCCTTGGCTTTCTGGCCGGGCTCGGCTTTTTTCGGGTTGTTGCGCTCTTTCTTGGCGACAACACCGGCGGCTTCGAGGAAGCGCGACACGCGGTCAGACGGCTGGGCGCCCTGGTCGATCCAGTACTGCACGCGCTCAGCGTCCATTTTCACGCGCTCTTCGCTATCTTTGGGCAGGAGCGGGTTGTAGGTGCCGAGCTTCTCGATGAAGCGACCGTCGCGGGGCATGCGCGAGTCGGCAGCCACGATGCGGTAGAAGGGACGTTTTTTCGAGCCGCCGCGGGCGAGACGAATTTTCATAGCCATGGTGTGTTCTCCTTAGATTGGCTTTGTGCGGTGGGCGTGACCCACCTGACATTTCGGAATTATTCCTGGTGTTTCTTGTGATGCCTGATGACCTCATCAATGATGAAGTTCAGGAATTTCTTGGCGAATTCGGGGTCGAGGTCGGCGCGCTGGGCGAGGTCCTCAAGACGGGCAATCTGTTTGGCCTCGCGATCGGGATCGGAGGGGGGCAGGGCGTGTTCGGCCTTGAGGCGGCCCACGGCCTGCGTGTGTTTGAACCGCTCGCCGAGCGTATAGACGAGGATCGCGTCGAGGCGGTCGATGCTCTCGCGGTGGTCGGCCAGCACCTCGGAGGCGCGGATCACGTCATCGGTCACAGGATCAGTCAAGAGCGTATCCTTTCGGCTGATATTTCGGGTCGTCGGCGTAGTGGTCGATTTCCATCTCGATGGCGTGGCCGATCTGGCTATGGGCGAGCTGTTCCGGCGAGGGGTGGCGGTAGACGACATCATGGTTGTCGACGGTCGCGGCCTCTTTGTCCCTCTTGGCGCCGAGGCGTTCGGCGAGGCGGATGGAATCGAGGTTCTTGGGGTCGAGATAGGAGACGGCCCCGTCCCAGCCGAGATCATTATAGAAATAGCGGCGCGCGGCGTGGGTTGCCTCAAGCGCGTAGCCGTGGCCGGCCTTGTCGGGCCAGATGATCCAGGCGATTTCGCGTTCGGGCCATGCGGCGGGCATCCAGCCACCGGCCATGCCAAGGGTTTCGTCGGTGTGCTTGTCGTGGATCATCCACATGCCGAAGCCGCGAATGTTCCAATGGCCGATCTCGGCGGCGTAGAGCATCCAGGTTTCGTAAGGGTTGAGCGGGCCACCCATGAAACGCGAGCGATACGAGGCGAAGGTCGCCTTGAAGTTCGGATAGTCCTCGGGCTCGGGGCCGCGCAGGACAAGGCGTTTGGTCTCAAGGATGGGGATGTTGCGCGTTGCCATTATGCGTAGGCCTCCATACCGCCATTGACGAGGGTTTCGGG
>JAAEZB010000124.1 GCA_018223085.1 Paracoccaceae bacterium | reverse complement strand
CCGGCATAATTGGCACAGCCGTCAATCATCCCCTGACTAACCCGGTCCATCTCCTCCCAGGTCATATTGGTAAGCCCCGTGATCGCCTTTAGCGCCTCGCCGGAAATCGGTCGCGCAATATCGGCGACCATATCCGCCCGCCCCTCCGGCGCGACCCTCTCCAAAACCTCCGCTGTGCGCGCCTCAAACTGCGCCTTCCACACATCGCGCACCGTCTTAGGCGAAACGGTGGGGAACACGGCCTTCCTCTCGGCCATATGCTCCGCCCCGTCTTTGCGCATCATGTTCTGCCCCATAAGGACGGTCATGAGGCCCTCTGGCTGATCCGAGGAAAACACCTCGATCCGCTTTTCATTCTCGAAAATAGACTCCCGCTTGGTCAAAAGCGTCGCGCCCAATTGCGGCACATAGGCAATCGGCGCCTCTACCCTCATCCGTGCAAGCGTCGGATACGGGTCTTCCCAAAACGCTTTTGGATCAATCTCGAATACCGGTGCATTGGACATGGCTCTCCCCCCATAACCCATGCCTCACTGTGCTACCGGCCCCGCCTTCGCGCAACCCGGCTCTTCTTCTCTGTAAAAATACTCGCGCCGCAGGCCCTGACCAAAGGTCAGGAAAACAGCCCCGCATACTCTTCGCGCAGGGCCTTTTTCTGCACCTTGCCCATGGTATTGCGCGGCAGCTCCGGCAAAAGAATGACCGTTTTGGGCTGTTTGAACTTGGCGATCTTCTCGCCCAAATCGCCCATGATCGCCGCCTCAGACGTGCCCGCGCCCTCGGGCACGACAACCGCGACAACCGCCTCGCCGAAATCGGGATGCGGCACGCCAATCACCGCGCTCTCAAGAACCCCGTCCATGTCATCAATCAGGGATTCGATCTCCTTGGGATAAACATTGAACCCGCCCGTGATGACCAAATCCTTGGACCGGCCCACGATGGTCACATAGCCATCGCTGTCAATCATCGCGAGGTCGCCAGTGATGAACCATCCATCCGGCAAAAGCTCTTCTGCCGTCTTCTCGGGCATCTGCCAATAGCCCTGAAACACATTGTCGCCACGCACCTCAAGAACCCCGATCTCGCCTGTTGGAACAACCTCTCCGTCCTTGCGAATCCGCGCCTCGACACCGGGCAGCGGAAACCCAACCGTCCCCGCCCGCCGCTCGCCGTCATAGGGGTTCGACGTGCTCATATTCGTCTCTGTCATGCCGTAACGCTCAAGAATCCGGTGCCCCGTGCGAGCCTCCCATTTCTCATGCGTATCGATGAGAAGCGGCGCAGACCCCGAAATAAAAAGTCGCATATTTTCGGCCCGCTCTTTCGTCAGGCGCGGATCATCAAGAAGGCGGGTATAGAAGGTCGGCACCCCCATGATCGCCGTCGCCCGCGGCATCGCCTCAAGGATCTGATCGGCATCGAACTTCGCCAGGAACTCGACCGACGCCCCCGCCAAAAGCGCCACGTTGGTCGCCACGAAAAGACCATGGGTATGAAAAATCGGCAGCGCATGAATGAGGGTATCGGACTTCGTAAACTGCCAATACTCGCGCAGCATCTCGGAATTGCTGGCAAGGTTCTTATGGCTGAGCATCGCGCCCTTGGACCGCCCCGTCGTCCCCGACGTGTAAAGGATCGCCGCAAGGTCATCCGCCCCGCGCGCCACCGGCGTAAACGATCCACGCCCGACCACGGCCTCTTCCATCGTGCCGCGCCCCTTGGCATCCAGCGTCTTCACCCGCGCTTCGCCCGCGATCTCCTCAATCGCCTCGGCCTTGGACGGATCACAAACGACAACACGCGGTGCCGCATCCCCAAGGAAATACGCCACTTCAGAGACTGTATAGGCGGTATTGAGCGGCAGAAAGACGCCCCCCGCCATCACCGTCCCAAGGTAGAGCTGGATCGCCTCGATGGTCTTGTCGACCTGCACCGCAACCCGGTCGCCGGGTTCCACGCCGAGGGCCACCAAGGCCCCCGCCATGCGCTCGGCCCCTGCGAACAACTCGCCAAATGTCATGCTGGCGCGTTTCGGGATACGGGCGAAATTGCGGGTTTCCTGCCCGACCGACGCCGCGTGCAAACGCGAGATGAGATAGTTGTTTTCATACATGGCGCGGCCCTCCCAAAGCTTTGTTCGTTTCTCCCCCGCCGCCCCCTGAAGATCAAGCCTCGCCTTGCTATTCCTGATGTATAGTTGCAATATACATCTACGCGCACGCACAGGTCTTCTCATGAACCCGCTTCGGGGCATTGCCCTCAAACTCGTCTCGATTCTGCTATTTTCCGCCATGGCTGCCTGTATCAAGGCCGCCGCAGGGCACGTCCCGCCGGGACAGGCGGTGTTCTTCCGCTCGCTCTTTGCCATGCCGATCATCTTCCTGTGGCTCTTTCATCGCGGCGAACTGCGCACCGGGCTCAAGGTGCAAAACCCCATGGGCCATTTCTGGCGCGGGTTGATCGGAACCTCCGCCATGGCGATGGGCTTTGCCGCGCTCGGCCTCCTGCCCCTGCCCGAAGTGACGGCCATCGGCTATGCCGCCCCGCTCCTGACCGTGATCTTTGCAGCTATGTTTCTTGGCGAGGAGGTCCGGCTTTTCCGGCTTTCGGCGGTTGGCGTTGGCCTCATCGGGGTGGTCATCGTACTCTACCCGCGCCTGACGATCCTCGGCGGTGCCGACCCCTATTCCGCGGCCACGCTCGGCGCGTTCCTCGCGCTTGGCTCCGCCGCGTTCCGGGCGCTGGCGCAAATCCATATCCGCAAGCTCGTCCAGACCGATCAAACCTCGGCCATCGTGTTCTATTTCTCACTCACCGCGACGGGCCTTTCGCTTCTGACACTCCCCTTCGGCTGGGTCATGCCAACAAGCACCGAAGCCATACTTCTGATCTCCGCCGGTCTCATTGGCGGCATCGCACAGATTTTCCTGACCTCCGCCTACCGCTTTGCCCCCGCCTCAACCGTGGCACCCTTCGATTATGCCTCGATGCTCTTTGCCATCGGCATCGGCTATGTGCTCTTTGATGAGATACCGACGCAGATCATGCTTGCAGGCGTAAGCCTCATCATCGCCGCCGGGATTTTCATCATCTGGCGCGAACGCGAGCTTGGCCTCAAACGCGGCTCACGCCAGACTCTCACACCTCAAGGATAGGGGATACTCCCGCCCCTTTGAAACGCAGCAAAGCTGCATCCCAAAGCGTTGGGCGTGGCTGGGGGGCCAGCCCCCCAGACCCCCCGGGATATTTCCGGCAAGAGGAAGACATCAGG
>JAAEZB010000123.1 GCA_018223085.1 Paracoccaceae bacterium | reverse complement strand
CGCGCCGCAAGGTCGGGATGCGCCTCAAGCTTCTCGGCCCAATCAAGCCCAAGCTTGTCTGACATTCCACCAACAAGATCGGCATGCTGGCCGAGTTTCTGAAACAGGTTCATGTATTCTTCTCCATATCAGGCCTTCCCGGCCACATCCTTCAACGCCTCGAAAAGCCGCGCATGGCGGCACCCGTCTGGCGCCTCCTCGGCCCGCCCCGCCTGATGCGCGAGCCAGTATTCGCAATCCTCGACATGGGTGCAGCGGCGACAATTGGTGACAAGATCGGCATAGCCCTTCGAGGACAAATGCCCCTCGGCCATGGCATCGCTGAGCGACACCCCCATGACCCGCGCCACACTCCGCGTCATCCAGAAATGCCGCGCCGGATCGCCCAAGTGTTCGATCTTGCTCATGACTTCCCCTCCTCAAGCGCCGCTTTCAACCGCAGGAACCGCGCCCGGTTCTGACAAGGCTCCGGGGCGGCCTCGGCCGCCTGCCCCTCTGATGCCCCAAGCCACCGTTTGCACCCTTCGGTCCAGTCACACCCCCGGCAGGACTGCACCATCTCGGCCCAATCGGCATTGGACAAATCCGCCCGTTCCATCGCCGTCACAAGGTCGGTCTCCGTCGCCTGCGCCATGCGCTGCACGAGCCAGAAATGGGATTTCGTATCGCCAAGCGGCTTCATGCGCCCTCTCCCACCAGCCGTTCAAAGAGCGCCCGGTTCTGACAATAGACCGGTGCCGCCTCGGCACGCCCCTCTTCCCGGTCAAGCCAATGCGCGCAATCCTCCGGGTTCGGGCAATCGGCACAGCGCAAAACCGCCTCCGACACCTCGCCAAAGGCCATCTTGCCGTCGAACACCGCCGCCTCAAGATCAACCCCAAGACGCGCTGCAACCCGGTCCATCAGGGCCGCGTGATGTCGTATTTTGGATTGGTCGGTCATGGCTTGGTCACTCAACAATGTTGCGACCAATCTACCACGGCGTAAAAAGGCGACCCTTGACCTGCGTCAACCGTTTCCGCCCTACCCCATGACCTCGATCAAGGCGCCAGCGCCTCCAGATAGGCCCGCACACAGTCCTGCACCCGCCGGAATCGATCTCCGCCAAGCTTCACACCGCCATACCAGCGCGTCACCACGATCACATGATCCGTGAGCCCCTCGCGCTCAAGCATCCGCAGGATAACCATCCCCGCACCGCTCTCGCCATCATCCCCCTTAAGCGGCGTGCCATCCGACATAAGCGCGGCCCATGTGTTATGCGTCGCCTTGGCAAACTTCTTGTCCCGCTTGAGCGCCTTGAGAAAGGCATCGACCTCCCCCCGCCCCGCAACCGGCCCGCCGGACACCGCGTATTTCGATCCCCGGTCATTAAGGACATTGGCAATCTGCAACATCCGCCTCAGAGCCCCGCCGCCGTCTCGCGCACCACATCAATCCGCAGTGCATTGGGCGGGTGCGTACCAAGGAAAGCATTGCCCGGATCGGGAATGCGGCGGAAATACTCTGCCCCGCGCACCGGGTCATACCCCGCCTCATGCGCAATGATCGTGCCCATCCGGTCCGCCTCGATTTCATAATCCTTGGAATAGCTGCGCGCGCCGATCTGCGCGCCGATATCAATCGCTGAATCGAGCGTATCCGCACTCGCCCCCGCCAAACTCGCCAGAACGCCCACGATCATCGCGCCAGTCGCAGCATCGCGCCGCTTGCGCCCAAGATGGCCCGCAATGTGGTGCGCCGCCTCATGCGACATGACAAAGGCAAGCTCGTCCTCATTCTTCGCCCCCGCAATCAACGCCGCGGCAAAGACAATCTGTGGCCATCCGCCCCCGTCCACGGACTGATACGCATTGGCCCGCGCATCCGCCTTGGGGTCCACACTGATCCGGAAATCGCAATTGGTTCCCTGCGGGGTGCTCCGGCGACAATGCCGCTCTGCCACAGGTTCGACCCGCCGCTTGACCGACGCCAACCGCGCCTCCGCCCGGCTCACGTTATACACCGGCGCCGCCTTAGAGACCTCCTGCTGCGTCGGCGACACACAGGCCCCAAGCAGGGCCGCGCCGATCATGGCCATTCCGATTAAACCGCCCCTGCGCACCATCAACCGCATCTCCCTGTTACGTTATGGAGAATTTAAGCGGCCCGGCCTCGGGCTTCCACAGGAAAGATTGGGTTTATTGCTTCATCGCATCCCGAAGGAGCAACAGATGCCGTTCCTCCGAAAGCGCCGGGGATACCGACGCCTGCGCATTGCGGATCGCCTGTTCCAAAACGGCCTCCACACGGCGCTCGCCAAAAAGACCATTCCTGACCTCATTGCCAACCCGCACCCGCGGCGTCGGCAACCCCTTGACCGCCGAAACGGTAGTCAACCGGGACAGCGTGTTATTGATATGCGCTTCCAAGGTCCGCATGTTGACCGACGCCTGCTGAAGCGTCACCACAATGAAATCCCCCGCGCCCGCATAGGCAAAGATGAACTTGTGCCCCTCAAGCCCATCGCAAATCGCGCTCGCTACATTATCGAGCGCCTCGATGAACCCTGTGGAATCCGACCTGATATAAATCTGGGACGCGTTCTCAAAGTGAACCCCAAAGATAGCATGCGCAATGAGCCCGCGCCGGTCCAACGTCATGAGGTAGTTTTTCAGCGCCAGATATTCGATCGCGCTGTCGTGTCCGCGCAACGGAATCTCCGCCTCAAAGTCAATGACCCGAGGATACTTCAGATCATTGATCTGCGCCCGGCTCTCGAATGTGGGCGCCTGCTGAAGCTGCTCGTGCAACTCCTCCGCCATCGTGATCCGCGTCTTTAACTCCTGCGGATCAAGCGGCTTGATAAGATAATCCGTCGCCCCGGAGACAAAGGCATCGTCGATCATGTGGCGCTGGGACGCCACCGTGAGCATGATGATTGGCACGTCGCGGAACGGCTCCATGCTGCGCAGCACGTCGCATAATTCGATCCCGTTCATCTCGGGCATGAAAATATCAAGGAAAAAGCCATCATAAAGATGCGGCGCAGCCCGCACCATCTCTATGGCTTCGGCCGCCGAAGTGGCCGTTTTCAACTCATGGTGCCGTTCGTATTTCATGAAGTTCTTGAGAACTTCAAGAAATGTAGGGTCGTCATCTACGGCGAGGAATCTCATGCCTTCCTCCGAATTTGCTCTCAATCGCCCCCAGAATCACCGCCCGCAAGGGCATAGGGAACAAGACTCACCTCCTATGGTTGCGCGCAAATGTGTCTTTTCTGGGGGAGAGCCGTGTCGCAATCTAGGAG
>JAAEZB010000023.1:31058-42035 GCA_018223085.1 Paracoccaceae bacterium | reverse complement strand
TCGCTGCCCTCGACCTCGACGATCAAAAGCGCCTCACAATCGGGATATCCCGCCCCGGCAAACGCCTCCGTCGCGCGGATACAGGGACGGTCCATGAACTCGATCGCCACCGGCAGAATACCGGCCTTGATGATGTCGCTGACGCATTCTCCGGCAACCTCGTTGGAATCAAACCCCATGAGCACCGGCCGCGCCCCCTCGGGTTTGTGCAGGATGCGTAGCGTCGCTTCGGTCACAACCCCCAACTGCCCTTCCGAGCCACAAATCACCCCCAGAAGGTCAAGCCCCCCGGCATCAAGATGCGCGCCGCCGATCTCCACGATCTCGCCATCCATCATCACCATGGTGACACCCATGAGGTTATTGGTCGTGACCCCATATTTAAGGCAATGCGCCCCGCCGGAATTCATCGCGATATTACCCGCAATGGCACAAGCAAGCTGCGATGACGGGTCCGGCGCATAAAAGAACCCATCCTCTTCAACCGCGCCTGACACGCTGAGGTTCGTGCGCCCGGTCTGCACCCGGATAAAGCGGTTCTCATAATCGGTTTCCAAGACTTCGTTCATCCGCGCCACGCCAAGGATGATCGAATCCGCCGTCGGCATCGCGCCCCCGGCAAGCGAGGTGCCCGCCCCACGCGGCACCACCGGCACGCCCTCCTCATGACAAATCTTCAAAACCGCCGCGACCTCTTTGGTCGAAGACGGCAACACCGCCGCCAGCGGCGGACAGCGATAAGCCGTCAACGCATCGCATTCATAAGCCCGCGTCTCGGCCTCTTCGTCGATCACCGCATCGCTTGGCAGCACGCCGCGCAACCGCGCAACAATCCGCGATTTACGTGCGATAATGGACTGATCTGGGGCTGGCATTTCCATGGCGGGCGTCCCTCCTCTAGGATTGGTAAGGAAATATAACCAATTCTGCAAGCTGACAAGCCCCAACCTTCCGCGCTACTGTCGCACTATGGATATCGCAACCCGTATTGCCCTGTTCTCGCCCCAAGACGCTACCGCGCTCGTCCTTCTGGTCCTGTGCTGGCTCGGCATCGGCTACGCGATCGAACACTCTCCAACTGCACGCCCCTCACTCTCCAAGTTGATGGCGCAGTATCGCCGCGAGTGGCTGGTGCAGTTCGTAACCCGCACCCCCCGCATGTTCGACGCCCAGATGATCGGCCACCTCCGCCAGGGCGCCGCCTTCTTTGCCTCGGCCTCGATGATCGCAATCGGCGGTGGTCTTGCCCTGATCGGCAACACCGACCGCCTCGCGGGTGTGGCCTCCGACCTCGCCCTCGAACGCGCGCCGGTCTTCGTGCTCGAAATCAAGCTGCTCTTGATGCTGCTTTTCGTCGCCAATTCTTTTTTGAAATTCGTCTGGGCGCACCGGCTCTTTGGCTATTGCTCGGTCATCATGTCGGCCGTGCCGAATGATCCGGACGATCCCGCCGCCCTCCCCCGCGCCGCCAAGGCCGCCGCCATCAACACAACCGCCGCCCGTAGCTTCAACCGTGGCATGCGGTCGGTCTATTTCGGTCTTGCCTCCGCCGGATGGCTCCTCGGCGCACCTGCCCTCATCATCACGACATTGCTAACGCTATTCGTGCTCTGGCGACGTGAGTTCTATTCCCAATCCCGCGCCATGCTCGCTGAAAAAACCGACGGTTTCGGCGCCTGAACGGCCCATTATACCCGATGATACGGCGCGCCCGCCAAAATCGAGGACGCGCGATAAAGCTGCTCGCCAAGCATCACCCGCACAAGCATATGCGGCCAGACCATCTTACCAAAAGAGAGTTTCGCATCCGCCCGCGCCCGAAGGCTCGGATCAATCCCATCCGCCCCCCCGATAACAAAGGCCACGTCGCCGCGCCCCATATCGCGCCAATCGGCAAGCATATCGGCAAACTCGGGCGAGGACATGAGCTTGCCCCGCTCATCAAGCGCACAGATCACCGCCCCCTTGGGAATCACCCCCTCAAGAAGCGGCGCCTCGGCACGCATGCCGCCGCCCTTCTTGTCCTCAACCTCATGCACGACCACAGGACCAAGGCCAAGCGCCCGCCCTGTTCGGTCAAACCGTTTGAGATAATCGTCAAGGAGATCGCGCTCCGGGCCGGATCGCAACCGGCCCACCGCGCAAATATGCACGCCAAGCGCCATGTCTTACCCTTCGATATGGATCAGGCGGTGCCGCCCGGAAGCCACATCTTTTCAAGTTGGTAAAACTCGCGCACTTCGGGACGGAAGACATGCACAATGACATCGCCCGTATCAATAAGCACCCAATCGCCGGTTTCCTTGCCCTCGACCTTGGAAAGCCGTCCGAACTCGGCCTTGACCCGTTCGATAAGCTTTTCCGAAATCGCCGCAACCTGCCGCGAAGAGCGGCCGGAACAGATGACCATGTAATCCGCCATGGCCGATTTGCCGCGCAGATTGATCTGCACGATGTCTTCGGCCTTGTCGTCATCCAGCGAGGTAAGAATGAGCGCGAGCAAAGCTTCGCTGGTCCCATCCTTGGTGGCGCCCTTCATTTCGGGCCCGGTATCAGCGGCTGGTGCCACGTCAGAATTCAGAGACAGAGATCTGCCCTCCTTACAACACACCGATCCGCCCCGGTGCCGGGCATGGTTTCAAGATAGCACTCCCCCTGCCCCGGCTCAATGGCACTGCGACATTCTGTGCTCTTCGGGTCACAGGTCGGCAAACACCCGCCTCAAGCCGCCCCATCGCGCGCCACGATCCTCGGCCAGACATCGCCCAGCGCATGAGCATACATCTCCTCGCTGTCGATCTCGCTCCACGCCAGATCCTCGATCTTGCGGCACGCAATATCCTGCGTCTTGGCCATGTGAATGACCGTTGATTCATAGTCGGCCTTGCCATCCTCACCAAGAACCACCTCTGCCGCCCGCTTAAGGCGCTCGGTATCCTCGGCATCAAAGCGGCTGATCCCAACCAGCTCGCCAAAATGATCTGCCTCCACGGCACCCCTGTCCTTGGACATCATATCAAAGACCGGCGCGCCTCCTGCGCTTTCACGGGTCCAGATATAGACCTCGTCGCCCGCCTTGGTTTCCCCGGAAACAAGAATACAGGACTCCCCCTCTCCAATCGTCGCCAGCGCCGCCGCCTCATAGACAAGGTCAGATTCCAAAAGCAGGATCGGCCCTTCCATATCGGCAAGCCCGGTTATCATCGACCGTGCGCTACCCGTGGTGGCAAAATCCGGGTTATGAACAAGGTCAACGCCGTCCACATCCGCAAACGCGGCCTCGTATTGCTCGGCAAGATGGCCGGTCACGATCCGCACCCGTTCAATCCCGCTCGCCTTGAGAAGCGCAACCGACCGCGCCACAAGCGCCGTGCCGCCAATTTCAAGAAGACCCTTCGGCGTCAGCTCTCCCCGTGGCCCCATGCGGATACCCCGTCCTGCCGCCACGATCAGCGCGCTCAATTCGCTCATATCTAAATGCCCTTCCGAAACCGCTCGAATACCGCCGCGACCCTATGGTAGCACTGTAACAATCGCAAGTTGGGGCACCCGCGACCGCCATGAAAATCGTCCAGATCACACCCTACGCCATGACCCGCCCCGGCGGGGTGCAGACCCATATCCGTGATTTATGCGCATGGCTTGAGGCTGAAGGTCACGAAACCCGCATCGTTGCCCCGCCCGGCACTGGCCAAGCGCCTCACAACGTGATCGAGGTTGGCCGCACCCATGACATTTCCGTCCATGGCACACATTTCGAACTGACACGCGCCCGCCGCCCCGAAATCGCCGCCACTGTCGCGGCCTTGCATGACTGGGGGGCCGAGGTCGTCCATCTGCATACCCCATGGACGCCGCTTTTGCCTTGGCAAGTCTGGCGCACCCTCGCCCTACCCTCCGTCGCAACCTTCCACGCAACGCTTCCCGAAGGCGGCTTCGATCCTCTCGCTTGGGCGCTTGGTAAGGCGGGGGACTATTTCAACGCCCGCCTGTCGCGCATTGTCGTGCCCTCCGGCGCGCCTTTAGCACAATGGCAGAAGCGGGGCGCCGATCCCCTTCCTGCGATCCTGCCGCCAACAATCGACCTTTCCGACTGGCGCGCCGCGCGCCGCGATGCCCCCTTGCGCGAAGCCGCGCCGCAGATCGTCTACATGGGTCGCCTCGAAGAACGCAAAGGCGTACAGGTCCTCCTCAACGCTTGGCCTGCCGTCTCTGCGGCCCTCCCCGGCGCAACCCTGACCATCGCCGGAAGCGGCGAACTCGAAGGAGAACTGCGCCGTCAGGCCGCCGCCTTCCCCTCGGTGCGCTTCCTGCCTCCGCCCGATGCCAATGGCGCACGCGCCCTGATTGCCGGGGCTGATCTTTTCGTCGCCCCCGCTCTTGGTGGCGAAAGCTTTGGCCTTGTCCTGATCGAGGCCATGTCCGCCGGAACAGTCCCTATTGCAGCCGAAAACGCCGGATACGCCTCTGTCCTCAACGACGAAGGCGCGGCCCTTCTTGCGCGCCCCGGCGATGCATCGGCCCTTGCCAAACGGATCATTTCCGTGGCTTCCGACCCTACCACTCATGCCCGCCTGCGCGATTGGTGCGCCGCGCGTGCTGCCTCTTTCGATGTCTCGGCCCTCGGCCCCGACTACCTTGCCCTTTACCGCGCCGCATTGGCCTGAGCCCCGGTTGCCAAAGCCTCCCGTTCATGCCAGCTTGCGCGCATTCTGAAGACTGAAAGGAAGACCCGGTGCCGAAGGGCGATCTCGTCATTTCCGCCGATTTCGGCACATCCGGCGTCAAGGTTGGCGTGGTCGATGGCGACCTCCGCCTCCTGGCCCGCGCAACCGAAACCTACCCCCTGTCTCTGGCCACCGGCGGCGTCGCAGAACAGGCCCCCGTGGATTGGTGGTCTGCACTCGCTCGCGCCCTCGCAACATTGCGCGACGAGGTGCCTGCCCTGCGCGACCGCGCCGCCGCCCTCGTCTTCTCAAGCCAACTCTGCGGCGTGATCTGCGCCGATGAACACGGCACGCCCCTGCGCCCCTGCCTGACATGGCTCGACAAGCGCGCCGCCGAAACCGGCCGCGCCCTCATTGGCGGCTTTCCCTCGGTGCATGGCTACCGCGTCGATAAACTCGCCCGCTGGCTGCGCCTCGCCAATGGCGCCCCCGCCCGCAACGGCATGGACCCCACGGCCAAGATCCTCTGGATCAAGGCGCAGGAACCCGACATCTACCACCAGACCCGCTGGATTCTCGACGTCAAAGACTGGCTCCTGCATCGCGCCACCGGCCGTTTCACAACCTGCCCCGAAAGCGCCAACCTAACGTGGCTCATGGATACCCGCCCGGGCCGCGAAGGCTGGTCCAAGACACTCTCGGCCATGACCGGAATCGCGCTCGACCGGATGCCCGAGATGGTCGACGGCGAAGAGGTGGTCGGCTCCCTCACCCCTCAAGCCGCCGAAGACCTCGGCCTCGCCCCTGAAACCCTCGTCCTTGGCGGAACTTCCGACGTAACCGCCGCCGCGCTCGGCTCGGGACAGGTTGACGATGGCGCCCTCCACATCGCCGCCGCCACGAGCTGCTGGATCGCGGGCTTCGTGCCCGGTCGTGTCCTCTCCGTCGCCAACTCCTACGCCACCATCACCTCAAGCCTTGCCTTCCGCCCGCTGCTCATTGCCTCGCAGGAAAACGCGGGCTCTGCCCTTGAATGGGCCGTCCGCATCAGCGGCGGCGAAACCCATGGCGAGGCCCTCAACGGCGCATTCGACGACATGGGCACGCCTGAGGAGGATGACCCCTTCTTCATGCCCTGGCTCGCCGGTGAACGCGTGCCCGTCGACAATGACGCCCTGCGCGGCGTGTTCCACGGTCTCGCCCTGCATCACGACGCCCGCGCCCTGCGTCGCGCCGCCCTCGAAGGGGTCGCCCTCAACCTGCGCTGGTCCTATGGCAAACTCATGCGCGAACGCCCGATCCACAAGGATGGCCCGATCTCCATGGTCGGCGGGGTCGCCGCCAACACCGCCTTTGCCCAAACCGTCGCCAACGCGCTCAACCGCGAGGTCTGGGTCGGCGAGGCACGCCACGCCGGGGTGCTCGGCACCGCCGCGCTTGCCGCGAAAACCCTCGGCTGGGCGCCTTCCGCCCGTGACGCTGCGGCCAGCCTGCGCACCCGAACCACCGCTGTCTACGCCCCTGATCCGGCTCGCGTCGACGCCCTCTCGGCTCGCAACGCCCGGCTCGACAAAATTCGCCACCACATCCTAAAAAGCTACGCCTAGGACACACCCATGATCGACGGCCTCATCAAATCCAAGATCGACCCCCTTTGGGAGGCCATGGCAACGCCCCTCGTGCGCGCCCGCCTGACCCCGAACCAGGTCACCTTCGCAGGCCTGATCCTCGTCACCCTGACTTCGGCCCTCTATCTCTGGCATGCGATGCCGCTGGTCTATGGGCTGACCCTCGCGCTTTCCTTCGTCTTCGACGCACTCGACGGCGCGGTCGCCCGCCGCCGCAACATGCGCTCGCGCCGGGGCGGGTATTTTGACGCCATGGTCGACCGCTATCAGGAACTGATCGTCCTCGGCACGCTCGGTTACATGCATGACGCATGGCCGCTCGCCCTTCTCGCCCTCTCGGGAAGCGTCTTCACAAGCTACGCCAAGGCCCGCACCGCCATTGAAACGCAAATCAACAACGACAACTGGCCCGATTTCTTCGAACGTATGGAACGGGTGATCTTTCTCTGCGTGATGCTCGTCCTCGCCGGGGCGCTTTCGGCCCACGGCGACCGGATCGTGACCTATGGCCTCGCTCTCTTTGCGCTTCTGGCCCATATCACAGCCCTACAACGCGCCCGCCGCGCGGCTCAGATGCTCGCCACGCTGGACCGAGAACGCCAATAACCCCGAAGCGCCTGCACCATATCGAAATGATAGGTGAACAGATAACCAAGGAATGACGAGATCAACATCGGCTCGGTCAATGTATAGGCCGCATAAGCCGTGTCATAGATCGCCCCAAGGTCATACCCCTTGAGAATGAACAGCGCGAGATACGCCACCCCAAGCCCGATCGGCACCCAGACATAGACCCGCCGAAGCCGCGCCCCCGCCCCGGCCAGAAACGTCGCGCCCTCAGGTTGCCGGGCATAACTGCGCGATAGCATCTCGCCCACAACCACAACAAACGCCTGCGAGAAAAAGAAAATATACGACCCCACCATGTGAAGCTCATGATGGTCGGGGAACCGAAATTGGCTAAGCATAATCATCCCGGACGAGGCCATCGCCTGCAACACGACCAAAATCCACGTCAGGATTAAAATACGGCGCACATCCTGCGATGTCCCAAGGTCCGAACGGCGGTACTCACCCCATGCCGCCCGTAATAGCGCCGCAACCCCGATCAACAGGATTGGCGCACAGATCAGCATCCCAACCGCAAAAAACGGCCCGACGATCTTGTCTGACAAGGCCTGACTGATCGTTGCGGGCCGTTCGGCCATAAACTCCGGATGATGGGCCGCATAAAAGCTGCGCGCCCAGTAAATCAACCCATTCACAACCACGATCACGAACCCCGTCGCCCCTATGGCCAGTGCAACAAGGCCCGCACTGCGGCGGCCAATCGGGGGCGCGACGCTCATGCGCGCGGCTCCGGTGTGATGATGCTTTCAATCTTACCATCTGCCATCTTGATAAGCCGATCACATTTGTGGAACTGGTGATCGTCATGCGTGATCGCGATAACAAGCTGTCCACCTCTGGAAAGCTCGGGGATCAGCACATCATAGAAAAAGGCGCGATGCGCCGGGTCCTGATCGGCGGCAAACTCATCCAAAACGATGATCGGGCGCCGTTCCGCCAATGCCACAGAAAGCGCCAGTCGCCGCTTTTGCCCCGCCGAAAGCGCCAATGTCGAAAACCGATCCTCAAGGATCGAGACCCGCCCCGACAGGTTCATATCCTCAATCCGCTGCTGCAACTGCGCAAGCTCCTCTTCCCCAAGCCCATACGCCCGCGAGAAAAGATGGAAGCTGCTGAACACCGACGAAAACAATTCCCGATAGGAGGCGCGGCTCTCCGCATTGAGCGGCGTGCCATCCAAAATCAACTCGCCGCTATCGGGATGGCGCAGCCCGGTGATGATATCAAGAAGCGTCGTCTTGCCCGATCCGTTACCGCCACAGATAAAGACCGTTTCCCCCGGCTTAAAACTGAGGTCGATCGGCCCAAGCTGAAACGCCTCGCCGCCATGGCCATCATCCTCGCCAACCTTGGCCGCGATGTGCTCAAGCCGAATTTCCGTGAACCCGTCCGGAACCTCAACAGGCCCGTCAAGTGCCGAGGATTGCGCGTTGATCAGCGCCTCTTCAACCGCTTGAATGCGGTAATAGGCATGCTCGGCCCGGCTCAGGACAGGGAAAGCATTGAACATCATCTCAATGGGTCCGCTGGTGAGGAAGATCACCGTCAGAACCTGAAACATCACCGCCACGCCGCCACCGGGCAAAAGCGGGATCACGATGACCACGAAACAAAGCAATAGAACAACCGCCGCCTGCCCGATGGCACTACTCGCGGCATAGTATTTTTCGGCGGTGATCGTGTGTTTCGTGACCTGACCGATCACGTCAATGGTCTCCGCCTCAAGCGACTGGCGCCGGGAATTGCGCAAGCGCAACTCCTTCCATCCCGAAAGAAGATCCCGCGCCCGATCAAAAAAGACCGCCCGCGCATTCGAGGCAATGACCATGCTCCGGCGCGCCGGACGATCAAAAAACTGGTATCCCAAGATGCCAACCGCGATAGCCGCCATCGTCGCGATCCCCGAGGTCCAACTGATCCAGAACAGGTAGGGCACCACGAACACCACGATAACCAACGCCTCGATGGTTTCGATCACGTTGACGATCGCCCCTGACATCTGGTCAATCTCATGGGTGAGCGCACTATGCACCTGCCCATGCGGGCTATTCTGAAGGAAATCGATATCCGCCCGCAAAAGCGTCCGCGCAAGCCGAATCCGTGTCGTCTCGCGCACCCGTGTGATGAGCTTGTGAATTCGGATCCGAAGCACATACCCAAGAGTTAGCATCGCCAGCGCACAGGCCATGATCCCCAACGACCAAAGGCTGACCCCTTTCTCGGCATTCTGCGCGGTCTCGTTGATCGAATACATCAACCCCGTACGCGACAAGCTGCTCAGAAAGGTGAGCACGATAATCGGGTCGCGCACCACGCCGCTAGTCACCAGAAGATAACGCAACACCGTGCGCCGGCGCTCGAATGCGCTATCGGGCCGCGTGCTGGCTGTGCCTTGGGGGGAAAGGACTGTACTCAAAATGATCCTCGTCTTTTTTCGCCGACGCTACCGGGTTTATTCTACCTTGGCCAGACGCGGCCCGCCAACCCGCCAGCGGTTCTGATAATGCCGGATCGCGATTGTATTGGAGCGGTTTTCAAGGCTCCCATCCCCGGCATTGAGATGCGCCAGCGCAGTCTCCTGCAACCGCCCCCAATCCTTGCGCGGAATGAAGCTAAGCCCCCGCGTCGGCACGATCATCTTTGCAACCTTGCAAAGCGCACTGGTGCGCACATCATCGGCCAAAAACCCCGCCCTCGGCGTATCGGAAAAATCGGCCAATACGCCGAGATCATAGAATCTCGGCCGAATGCCATAGCCAAACACCCCAAGAAACACATCCGTTTCTCTTGGCTTGCGAAGCCGCGTGCCCCGTACCGGCGCAGGCGGCAACATGAATAAATTGCTGCGGATTGTTGTCGGTTCGTCGATAAGGCTCTCCGGCACGGTCCAGCCAGCATAGCTCACCGCGCAATCGGGCATCTCCCGGCCCGCGCGCTCAATCCCCTCAACCGCGTCCCTCGGATAAATCCGGTCGTCATCAACCACCATCACGAGCTGATCCGCCTCTTCCGCCAAAAGCGTCGGGATCGCCTTGGTCGCGGGCCCCATATCCTCACAGCGTCGAACCTCGATCCCCTGAAGCCCCATAAGATGCTCCGGCACCTCATAGGCGCAATCCTCGCGCAGGGAATGACGCGGCACGTTGAGAACAATCTTCTTGGGCGGACGCGTCTGATCCAATAGCCCCTTGAGAGCATGGTCAATGACACCAATCCGGCTCGGGATCGTGGTCAGGCTGACAACAACATCGGCCTTCTCCGGCGCCGCCGCCCAAAGCGCGTCCCACGCGGCAAGGCTCTTACCGGCAAGCCGCCGCTCGCGCAGGCGGTCGCGGATATACCGCTCCCCCTCAAAGAGGTGATGCACATACCATGCCCCTCCCGCCACAAACGCAAGGAGACCTCCCCCAAGGATCACGCTACCGATCAATCCCATGCCGTCTTCCATTCCTCTTCCGCCAAGGGCTTTACCAGCCCTGCGCGCCTGCGAAAACCGCGAACTGGCAAACCCGGCAAAAACCCGGTTAAGTGACGCAACCCTGACCCAAAGACGGCCCAATGACCGAAAACACCCCCCTCTACATAACCGCCGCCGACGCGCGCTATGCCCGCTGCCTGCATCAACTGCTCTCGACGGCACGCCGCAAAGGTTGGGCAAAGAATGCCAACTGGGTCGTCTACGATATCGGGATGGACCCCGATCAACGCGCCGCCCTCGCCGCGCGCTTCCCATGGGTCCGCTGGGAGACGCTCGATTTCGATGCCTTGCCGCCGCACTACCCCCCGGCCCTTGGCACCTATGCATGGAAACCGGAACTGATCTGGCGCGAGGTCTCCGCCGCAACCGGCCCGGTGATCTGGATGGATAGCGCCAATATCCCCCTGTCGCGCCCCGACCGCCTCCTTACGCATATCCGCGACCACGGCCTCTACCTCCTACGCGGACAAGCTCCGATTCAGGAACGCTGTGACCCGGACGTCCTCGACCGTCTCGGCACCCCACGCTGGACATGGGCCATGCGCGAATGCGTCTCCGGCATCGTCGGCCTTGA
>JAAEZB010000023.1:0-30301 GCA_018223085.1 Paracoccaceae bacterium | reverse complement strand
GGGCGCTACTGGCTCCTGACCTCTCTCGAAAGCCCCCGCCCCGGCGGCATGTATCGCTACCTCGCGATCTTTCATACCGACGATCCCATAACCGGCGACTGGATCGCGCACCCCATGAACGAGACCGGCCATGACATCACCGCGCCGGGCGGCACCGGGCGCAATGCGGGTGGTGTGATCCACCATGAAGGCCGCCTCCTGCGCGCCGTGCAAAATAGTCCGACCTACTATGGCGAGGGCATGGCCTTCCGCGAGATCATGACCCTGACCCCAGACGCCTTCGAAGAGCGTCCAGTCCCAACACCCACCGGCCTTGAGATGTCAGAGGGCGAGGGTGTCCATCACCTGACCCGCCTTGGCAAGACCATCATCTGGGATCAGCGCACGCGCCGTTAATCCCGCAGGCGCCAAAATCCGCACCACCGCGATACATACGCAATACCGACGCGATACATACGTGCGATTCAGAGGGGATTCGTTTGGTAAAGACGCACCTTCAAACCGCCATGCGCCACCGGCGGACCCGGTAGCTGAAACGGCAACCCGGTCGCCCGCGCAAGGCTTTCCTCGGTGGTGACAATAGCCACACGCCACCCCCCGAACCGCTCTTTCAACGTCTTGCCCAGCGCCCCATGCAGCGCCTGCAAACCCCGCCGATCCCCGATCCGCGTCCCATAGGGCGGGTTGGCAATCACAAGCCCCGCAGGCCCCTCGGGCCGCTGCAAGTCGCTCACGGAACCAACGCTGAACCGCGTGCAATCTGACACGCCTGCGCGCTCCGCATTGGCCTCTGCCGCCTCGATTCCTCCGGTATTTCGGTCCGACCCAAAATAGGCGTTTTCCGCCTTGTTAGAGACTGTTTTAGAGACGATCTCGCCCCAAGCTTCGGCATCAAATGTCGCCAGTTTTTCAAAAGCGAAACTGCGCGCCCGCCCCGGCGCAAGACCCATCGCCATCTCCGCCGCTTCGATCACAAACGTGCCCGATCCACACATCGGATCAAGCACCGGCTCCTTACCGTCAAACCCCGCCGCTCGCAGGAAAAGCGCCGCCAACGTCTCGCGCATCGGCGCCTTGCCGATGGCCGCCTTGTAGCCCCTCTTGTGAAGCAACTCTCCCGACGTATCGAGAGAGACAACGCATTGATTTTCCTCGATTCTCAGGCGAACCGAGACCTCCGCCTCCTGATCCACCGAAAAACCGCAGGCCGTCAAAGCCCGCTCCACCCGCTCCTGCGCCGCCCCCGCATGATAGATCTTCGACTGCCGCGTGCTGACCTCAACCCGTACCGGCACATCGCTGCGAAGATAGCGTGCCCACGGAACCTCCCCAGCCAGTTTTTCCAACTGTGTCAAATGCATAGCCTGGAATCCCGCGATCCGCACAAGCACCCGGCTCGCCCCGCGCAACATCAGGTTCGCGCGCCACACATCGCTCCAGCGCCCCCGGAACCGCACGCCCCCCGCCGTCGCCTTTGCCTTACGAAAGCCCATCGCAATGGCCTCGTCGCGCAGCACAACCTCAAGCCCCGGAGTGGCCTGAAGGAATATCTCGAAAAGGGGTTCGTGTTTCATGAGACCTGTTCCCAAAACAAAAGGCGCCCAAAGGCGCCTTGTTTAATTGGTCGGAGTGAGAGGATTCGAACCTCCGACCCCTGCCTCCCGAAGACAGTGCTCTACCAGGCTGAGCTACACTCCGACCGTGGCGCGTGAATTATACGCCGTCGGTTTGTTTTGCAAGCGCCTTTTGGCGCAAAGGGATGTTTTTAGGCCCTTCTTGTGAGCCGCCCCGATTTAGTTCAAACTCGCAAAAAATGAGCAGCTTATGTCCGAAGAAATTTTCTACGCGATTGGCGGAATCGGGATGTTCCTTGTCGGGATGGAAATCCTGACAAGCGCCCTGCGCGACGCGGCTGGCTCACGGCTACGCACATTGCTTGCACGCTTTACAACGACCCCGCTACGCGGCGTGCTAACCGGCGCGCTTGGCACCGCAATCATCCAATCTTCCAGCGCAACCACTGTTTTGACAGTCGGCTTCGTAGGCGCGGGCCTCCTGAGCATGGGGCAAGCACTTGGCATCATTTACGGCGCGAATATCGGAACAACGGCCACGGGCTGGCTAGTGTCACTTGTCGGCTTTAAGCTCAACCTAGACAACGTGGCTTTCGCGCTTCTCCTTCCAGGTAGCCTTCTTAGCCTGCTGGGCCGAGGCACATGGGCGCGCCTTGGGCGGGGGGTCTCCGGCCTCTGCCTGCTCATCATCGGGCTCGACCTGATGCAAACGGGACTAGCCGATCTCGGAGACACGATCACGCCGCGCCTTTTGCAAGGAGAGGGTATTAGCGGCTTCCTTCTTCTGGTCGCTGTCGGCCTCATCCTGACGGTTGTCATGCAATCCTCAAGCGCGGCCATGGCGCTAGCCCTTGTCATGCTCCAAGGCGGCATGCTCGGCCTGATACAGGCCATCGCTCTCGTTATCGGGATGAATATCGGGACGACCTTTACAGCAATCCTCGCCTCGGTCGGTGGCTCCCGCCCCATGCGTCAGACCGCAATCGCCAATCTGATATTCAACTGTGCAACCGCCCTGATGGCCCTTCCGCTACTGGCGCTGAGCGCACCCGCTCTGGAGGCGTTGGCAGAACGGCAAGACGCCATGACCGCGCTTCTCGTGTTTCACACCGGGTTCAATATTATCGGCACAGCGGTTTTCCTGCCTCTCACCCAGCGCTTTTCCCAGATCGTAGCAAGGCTTGTCCCCGAGGAAGATCGACACCCGATTATCCTGCTGGATCAAAGCCTTCTCGAAGACCCCGACGCCGCGTTGGTCGGGGCGCAGGGGGCCTCTGAAAAGATCGCACAGAAACTTTTCGGAGCCCTTGGCGAAGCAATGCAGCCGCAACCGGATTATCGCGGCATCGCAGCCCTCGTATCCGTGGCTGATGCACTGTCAGAATTGGAAGAATTTCTCTCCCATATTCGCCCTGACCGTGCAAACGAGGAAGAGGAACGCACCTTCTCTGCCCTCCTGCATCAAACCGATCATATGGCCCGCCTGTTACAGCGCGCGGAAAGGACTGCGCATGTCAAAGAGCTTCTTGATGATCCGATACTGCGGCGTCCCACCCTCGCCGTTGGCGCGGTCTTTCGACGGCTGGCCCGTGAACAGGATTTCGGCGAAGAAGCGGCGCGGCTTGACCGCCTGCACGCCTTGGTGCGACATCGCAAGGACCAGCATCGCCGCGGATTGTTGCTTGGGGAACATGCGGGAATTTACAGTCTGAAGGACGTATTTGCCCACACGGACGCGATGCGCTGGCTCGACCGGAGCCTGCATCATGCCGAGCGCGTGGCCTATTATCAGGTCATCGCCCGGCAGAGGTTTCCCTCGGCCCCGATCAGGACCGAGGAAGAGTAGCCTCAGAGGCTGGCGTCAAGTGCCGCAATAATCGCGCTGCCCATTTCCGAGGTCGACACGGGGGCTCCACCATCGGCCTGCATGAGGTCCGCCGTGCGCACACCATCAGCGAGAACCTTCTCGACTGCAGCCTCAAGGCGGTCTGCCTCGGTGCCCTGATCGAAGCTATAACGCAGAGCCATGGCGAAGCTCAGGATACAAGCACTCGGGTTGGCCTTGCCCTGACCAGCAATATCCGGAGCAGACCCGTGGACCGGTTCATAGAGGGCTTTGGGGCGACCATTTTCCATCGGCGCACCAAGCGACGCGGACGGCAGCATGCCAAGCGAGCCAGTCAGCATCGCGGCACAGTCGGAAAGAAGATCGCCAAAGAGGTTGTCCGTCAGGATGACGTCGAACTGTTTTGGGGCGCGTACAAGCTGCATCGCGCCGTTGTCGGCATACATGTGCGACAGTTCCACATCCTGATAATCGGCATGAACTTCGGTCACGACATCGCGCCAAAGGATGCCAGATTCCATCACATTGGCCTTTTCCATCGAGCAGAGCTTCTTGCTCCGCTTGCGTGCCAGCTCAAACGCAGCACGTGCCACGCGATCAATCTCGGACTCGGTATAGCGCTGAGTGTTGATGCCAACGCGCTCGTTGTCTTCGATGAAGATGCCGCGCGGCTCGCCGAAATAGGACCCGGAGGTCAATTCGCGCACGATCATGATATCGAGACCAGCCACAATGTCTTTCTTGAGCGAGGAGAAATCCGCCAGCGCGTCAAAGCACTGCGCCGGGCGAAGGTTGGCAAAAAGATCCATCTCCTTGCGCAAACGCAGGAGACCGCGCTCGGGTTTGACTGAGAAATCAAGCACATCGTATTTCGGGCCACCCACGGCACCAAGGAGAACCGCATCAACTTCTTGCGCTTTGGCCATCGTGTCATCATGCAGGGGCACGCCATGCGCATCATAGGCCGCCCCACCGACGAGGTCTTCGCTGACGTCGAACTTGAGGCCGCGCTTATCGCCGAACCACGCGATGATACGCTGCACCTCGGCCATGACTTCAGGGCCGATGCCGTCGCCAGCGAGGATGAGAAGGGAAGGGTTGCTCATGAGTTTCCGTCCTTGATGAATTAGCTTGCGTTTGCCCTAGCGGTGCGGGGGCAAAAGATCAAGAAACGAAGGGTACAAGCCCCTCAACGAGAAGGTCCCAGATACGGGAGACTCGGGGGGTATGGCGCATGGTTTGCTGTGCGGTCAGCCAGACAGGCAACTTTGGCAAAGGGAGATCGGGCATAACCTCGACAACCCCGGGCGTTGCACGCGCAATATTGCTTTGGCAAAATCCGATGCCACACCCCGCTACAATAAGGGCCCAATAGGCGCTCTGGTTGTCACAACGCACGTTGAACCAATCACGTGTCACCGGCCACCCCGCCTCGCGCATGGAGCGGATCATGAGATCATTTCGATCATAACCGATCAGGTCATGACGCTGGAGCTCCGCCGGTGTCAGTGGGAGGCCCGCGCGAGCCGCATAAGTCTCGCTTGCGTAAAGCCCAAGCGAAATTTCCCCGAGAGCGCGCGCGATCATATCAAGCTGTGTCGGGCGATACATGCGCACCGCGATGTCAGCTTCGCGAAACAGCAAATTCTCGGTACTATCAGATGCCACAAGTTCGATCTGGATATCCGGCTCGACACAACGCATTTCGGCTATGATCTGCGGCAAGACGTATTGCGCCATGAAGACGCTCGCCGTGATCCGGACCACGCCGGAAAGCGACTGACTCGCGCCGGCCGCTGCAATCATGAAGCTTTGCATCGCCTCTTGCATCTTGCGCGCCTCTGGAAGAAGCGCCCTACCCAACTCGGTCAGTTCAAGACCGCGCGCGTGACGATGAAACAGCTCTGATGAACACGCATCTTCAATCGCACGGATCTGACGCCCGATCGTTGGCTGGCTTGATCCAATCTTACGGGCAGCGGCAGACAGTGAACCAGTTTCGGCAACAGCCAGGAAAGTTCCAATAAGGGACCAGTCGAGGTTTTTGAGGGCATCCATTCACAAATGAATATCAGAGACACGATTTTCCGCAATTCCCAACCGATACGAATAATCCGATGATCAGTGCGACTTAGGCATAGGAGACCCCACATGATGAAACGGGTACTAATTCTTGGCGGCTCCGGCCGATTTGGCCGCCACGCGGCAGCCGCCTTTACAAATGCAGGTTGGGACGTTCAGACCTTTGACCGCCGCAAAGACGATCTGATACGGGCATCGGAAGGATGCGATGTGATTGTCGCAGCATGGAACCCAGCCTACCCGGATTGGGAAGCCCAAGTTCCGGAACTCCACAAGCGCGTCATCGCCGCAGCGAAGGCAAGCGGCGCCTCTGTGATCCTCCCGTCTAACGTCTATGTCTACGGCCAAGGAAGTCCCGGTCTCCTTTCCGCCCAAACACCCCATGCCGCCCGCAACCCGCTTGCTCGCATTCGCATCGACATGGAGCGCGCATACCGCGAGAGCGGCATTTCGGTGCTTTTCCTACGAGCTGGCGATTTCATTGACACCGAAGCCTCCGGGAACTGGTTTGACCAGATCCTCATTAAATCATTGGAGAAAGGTGTCCTGACCTATCCGGGACAGTCAAATATTCCACACGCATGGGCGTATCTCCCGGATCTGGCACGCGCTGCGGTTCAGCTTGTCGAACGCCCCGAAAAGCCCGCTGGCGCAGAAGAAGTTCTCTTTTCTGGCTATACATTGAGTGGTCAAGACCTCGCCGCAGGTCTTAGCAGGGCAATGGGGGCCCCGGTGCGTGTGCGGCATATGAATTGGCTTCCGATCCACCTTGTGGCGCCATTTTGGAAGATGGGACGTTGTCTTGCTGAGATGCGTTATCTCTGGAACATGCCACACAAGCTGAACCCGACCGGGTTCGATACTGTATTGCCCAAATTCGAGCACACAGCTGTTGATGTCGCTCTCGCCTCGGCAACCGCCCATCTGCGGATGTAGCAATCGCTCAAATATCCAAGTCGACCCACACGATCCGATGTCGGCTTGCGGCAACATGATCGGACACCTCGGTGTCTGGCCAGAACACTCCTGCCGCTATGACATGCATGTCCACTGATGGGAGCACATAGCTTGCTCGCATGTCTCCGGGATCGGGATCAGGCCAATCCACAGTTTTTGTCCCATGCTTCGGTGACGTGGGCTTTGGGTCTTGAATCCGCGGATCGGAGATAAGGTCACGAATAGCCTCTTGGCGACCCGTCCCATAGTCAGGATCAATATTAGCGATCCCAGCAATCACGAAGCGCTCCTTTGGGGCGAGGCCAAAGACCCCATCGAGGAAAAGCTGCCAAAACCTGATTTCTGCAGCGTTACGCAACCCGTTTTGGTCCTCCACTCCATCGAAAACAGGGGGCGTAGCGTGGAAAGCAAGGATATGCAGGCGCTCTCCAGAGGGCACTGTGATAGGCACCTGCCAATGCGCCACGCTCGACAAACGCTGAATCTTCTGGGCTTCTAATGAAGGGAAGGGGCGCCCATCCGGCCATCGAGGCAGGTCCGCCCCAGGCATATCTTTCCAAAGCAGCGCGCTCATGTCCCGCGCACCACCTTCATCGATGGGCCATTTTGACAAGATAGCCATGCCGCGATTTCCTGCAAAGCGGCCAAACCCCTGCGCATCACGTGGTCCGCCAAGACGCCCGTCACCATTCATATCCAACCCAGTGGTCAGCCCCGAATTGGGCCGACGGGCGAAGTGATAGGAATAAGCCACGCCCTCGCGCGCAATCAATGCCTGAAGGGCACGCAGGCCCTGGCCGGCATGGTCATAATCAACGCCCTGCAAAACCAAAATATCCGGCCGGACATGCGCAATGGTGCGAGCGACCGCAACGGCCTGCACCTCTTGCCGCAGGATATCACGCAGCATGAGACCCGGCCCATCGCGCGCGAGTTCCGTCTGATAGCTGGCAATCCGGATGCTCTCAGCCTGCGCCGTAGCACTCAGAAGACTAAGCGCTACAAAGCACGCAGCAATTAGGCAGCATGTATCGCCTGCGACGCAGCGTAGGCGCGACGGCGGTTTTCGTTGATCATATCCGCGACACGCCCCATGGCCATGCCGCGCATAATCAGGCTGGCCGGGATGAAGGCCCATGCGCTTATCGTCCAGATCAATGTCATTGGATCGTCAAGGTAGATCGGATCCACAAGATCCGACATCATTTGAATGATCGCCGGGATCAGGAATGGCATGAGAAACCCTAACGCAATGTTAAGACGGCCATCCCGCTGCAACCGAGGCAGCACATCGCCGCCGGCAGTCGGATCGAAAAGCGGCAGGTTCACCCAAACATTGAACGCGCCGTTGCGCGCAGGCCACCCCAGAATACGGACATAGAAGAAAAAGACTGTCAGCGTTGCCAGAGACACAAGGTAAGCGATCCCTGACGCCGTGCGCACAGCTATGACGAGGTCTGCGGATGCGCTGTCCGGTAGCATAATGACCATCAAGCGCACGGGCGAATATGGGAAATCAATGGCATCCCCAACGATAATGCCCAGCGTCCGCAAGAACCCAGTCAGGGCATTCGGTTCATACTGTCCACGCACAACGATAGAGAGGGTGAATACGGTGAGGAACAGCGCAATAAAGCGCAACCGATTGAACGGCGGTGCGTAGCGAAACTCCACAATGCTGGGATATGTCGAGAAATACTCGATCAGAATCAGCCCGCCTGCGAAGAGCGAAAACAGAACAACAATATGAATTGAGTCCGTGCTGACACTTGGCAAGACCAGTGCCGGTGTTGCCAGTAGCAATGCCATAAGGATTGCGCGCGTTAGTGCGCTAATCAGTTTTCCGATCACTGCTCTTTTCCTTCAAACTGGACACCCACGATACGTTGCCGCGAGCTTGTTCCAACTTGATCCCGCCTGCTCTGACGGATGCCTCATTCTCGCCTTAATCTTGCCTTTATTCCCCGCGCGGCTCAAGCTTTAGTTTTGAAGAAGCGAAAACATAGCTTTGCTCCGGCCCAAGGTGGTGCTTGAAAGCATCAGTGAAAAAAGTTCAATAACTCCAACATTATAGTGTTTTGTGAGAGGGCGCGTGGAAGATCACATCAGCGTTGAACAGCTGAAAAATGAAGTTTTTGACCTAATTTCATAGCAAAAGGGCAGCCAACTTACTGGCCGCCCCTTTGTATTTCGTCGTAATTTAACGCCTTAAACCCAGGGGCGATCGGCATGTATTTTGGCCTCGAAGGCATCGATAGCCGAAACGTTTTCCATCGTCAGACCGATATCATCGAGACCATTCAGCAGGCAGTGTTTCTTGAATGCATCGACCTCAAAGGCAATGGTTTGGCCATCCGAGGTTGTGATTTCTTGAGCCTCAAGATCAACCGTCATGCGGGCGTTCTCGCCTTTTTCTGCATCTTCCATGAGGAGGTCGACCTGCTCCTGAGGTAGAACAATCGGCAGGATACCATTCTTGAAGCAATTGTTGAAAAAGATGTCGGCAAACGACGTCGAAATCACACATTTGATCCCAAAATCGGCAATCGCCCAAGGAGCGTGTTCACGGCTCGAACCGCAACCAAAGTTATCACCAGCCACAAGAATTTGGGCGTTGCGGTATTGCGGTTTATTGAGAACAAAATCGGGTATTTCAGTGCCTTCGCGATCATAGCGCATTTCGTCGAAAAGGTTCACCCCAAGGCCTGAGCGCTTAATCGTCTTCAGGAATATCTTGGGAATAATCATATCCGTGTCGATGTTCACGAGCGGCATCGGAGCCGCCACACCATGCAGTTTTTCGAACTTTTCCATTATTGGTTTCCTTGTATTTGTTGCTTCAGCCCGCTCAGATCGAATCCAATTTCGCACGCAAAGCGTTCGACGAAGCTATTTTTTTCGGGACGATGCGTCTTGTGATAGCGGCGCACCATAGAGGCATAGAGGTGGATGGCGAGCGTATCGTCGGTGAGCCAGCCATCTTCCTGACAATTTCCACTGAAAAACACGTCCGTAAGCACTCCGCGAATGGGGTAAAACACGTCTGCGCTTCGCACATGTTCAACCTCACCTGTCATGTTCAGCGTATAGTCCAGCGCCCGGGGCCCCAGAGAAGGCCGCTGCACCTCGAAAGATTTCAGCAAGCGTTTCCCCGGAGGAGCCGCCGCAACTTCTTTCTGCTGCTTCCGGTTCAACCACGGCGGCACCCACTCTGGATCCTCGAACCAGCCCAGAAGGTGGTTCAGGGTTTCCGAATTCTTCGGCAGTCGCAGCACAGCCCCGTTGATCGATCCGGGTGGTTCATACCCAACGTGATACTCCACATCCGGCAAGGGCCGATAGCAGAGCATATCAGTGTCGACCCAGATCATGTCGGTCTGTTTCAACAGGTAAAGCCGAAACAGATCTGACAGCATCGAGGCCGGTGCATCGGCATGCCCTGCTGGGGTCGGGTCCCAGATTTCCTGGACCGGACAAGTGCGTACACCTGCCGGAACCTGCGGCGGGGTCGGATCAGTGTAGAATAGAACAACCTCGTGACCACGCTGCACGAAACTTGCCAAGGACAGTTCGTGCAACCAGTTCAGTTGGTCCCCCATCCACAGACTTGCGACTGCCGGAAGAGATGTGTTGGACGGCATGGTGCTTGCCCCCTTAAACCTAAATGATCTCCCGGACATCCGTCAGTTTGCCGGTCAAAGCTGCGGCTGCAGCCATTGCGGGAGAGACAAGATGTGTCCGACCCTTATAGCCCTGACGACCTTCGAAGTTACGGTTAGAGGTCGAGGCGCAGCGCTCTTCCGGGGCAAGTTGATCTGGGTTCATGGCAAGGCACATAGAGCACCCGGCAAGACGCCACTCGAAACCAGCTTCCTTGAAGATTTCGGCAAGGCCTTCTTCCTCAGCTTGCGCACGCACGAGACCAGAGCCCGGCACGATCATGGCACGCATACCATCCTTGATCTTCTTACCCTTCACGACATCAGCGACCGCACGCAGGTCTTCAATCCGGCCATTGGTACAAGAGCCAATAAAGACAGTGTCGATCGCGATATCGGTGAGCTTCTGGCCCGGGGTCAGCCCCATATACTCAATCGCACGACGCGCAGCATCGACCTTACCGCCAGAGAAGTCCTCGGGGCTAGGAACCGTCGCCGTAATCGGCAGAACATCCTCAGGCGAGGTTCCCCAAGTTACAACCGGCTCGATATCTTCGCCACGCAGGGTCACAACCTTGTCGAACTCGGCACCTTCGTCGGTATAGAGAGTTTTCCAATATTCAACGGCCTGTTCGAACTGACCAGCCTTGGGCGCGTGGGGGCGGCCCTTGACGTATTCAAAGGTCGTTTCGTCCGGTGCGATAAGGCCCGCACGCGCACCGCCCTCAATCGCCATGTTACAGACTGTCATACGACCTTCCATCGACATATCCCGGATCACCTGACCGCAATATTCGATGACATAACCGGTACCGCCTGCAGTCCCGGTCTCACCAATGATCGCAAGGGTCACATCCTTCGGTGTCACGCCCGGCTTGAGCTTGCCAGTGATCTCAACCTTCATATTTTTCGATTTCTTCTGGATCAGCGTCTGAGTCGCCAGAACATGCTCGACCTCAGAAGTGCCGATGCCATGTGCCAGTGCACCAAAGGCACCGTGAGTCGCGGTATGCGAGTCACCGCAGACAACGGTCATGCCCGGCAGGGTCCAGCCCTGCTCGGGGCCGACGATGTGCACGATACCTTGGCGCACATCTGAAACAGGGTAGTAGTTGATGCCGAATTCCTTGGCATTCGTGTCGAGCGCGCTGACCTGAATACGACTGTCCTCAGTCATCTGTTCCGGGTTTTCCCGACCCTGCGTTGTCGGCACGTTGTGATCCGGAACGGCAATGGTTTTTTCCGGCGCACGCACTTTACGGCCCGCCATGCGCAGCCCTTCGAATGCTTGCGGCGAGGTCACTTCATGCACAAGGTGCCGGTCGATATAAAGCAGGCAGGTGCCGTCTTCGGATTCATGGGCGACATGTGCGTCCCAGATTTTGTCATAGAGTGTCTTGGGGGACATCGGTCCACTCCCCTGGATTGTCATGAAATTTGGTTGGGCAACAAGGATTGGGCGCGCCTTATAGGCGAGCGAGAACTGTCAGCGTCGCGCCGAAAAAGCGCCAAGGCAGGCGTGCGCGGTCATCCATGTCGAAAATCCGTGTCATGATCGATGAGATATACCCGTTGGGTGAGTCTCGCAAGAGGTTCACCCCGGAAAGCCTTGTGGCATAGGGGCAAGCCATGCAACGCTGGGTTTGTAACGGGACTGAGTATGACAGAAGACACCACGATCAACACACCGGTTGAGACACCCACATCTTCGGCACTTGAACAACTCGCCGACCCCCCTACCACCCAAGCCGTGGTAGACCCGGATGCGCGTGAAATCGCTCTGGGGCTATGGGATCAGCTGCTGGATTTCGGTGCTGACTTGCTACGTCCGTGGAACGCTTACCAAACGGCTATCGCGCTCGGTCTGCTTGCTGCGGCCTATTTGCTCACCCGCTTCTTTCAGCCACGCCTATATGACTGGCTGAAAGCGCGCGAGGGCTGGCCTAAATGGCGCTATCGCTATCTCGTCATGGCCCACAGGCGTCTTTGGCTCATCATTTTTGTCATCCTGATCTGGGCGACAGTTCTGATTATGCGCGAGGTCACTTGGCCTAGCCGCTCTTATCTTCTTGGAATCCTCGCAAATCTTTCAACAGCTTGGCTCGTCGTCGTGTTGGTGTTGCGCGTCGTGCACAACTCCTTCCTGAGAACGACACTGCGCTACGGAGCCTGGATTTGGGTCACCTTGACGATCCTTGGGCTGTCGCAAGAGACAGTCCAGCTCCTCGATAAGCTCGCCTTTACAGTGGGTGAAACGCGGGTTTCGCTTTGGGTCATCCTACAAGCAGCGGTGATGCTTGGCCTGACTTTCGCATTGGCCCGGTTCTTGTCTCGCCAATCGGCAGATCGCATCCGAAGCAACCCCGATATCTCCCCTTCTATGCAGGTACTGTTCGTGAAATTCCTGCAGGTAGCGCTCTATGCCAGCGCTTTCCTGATCGGCATGGGGATCGTCGGCTTTGACATGCGCGGCCTTGCTTTCATGTCCGGTTTTATCGGCGTCGGCCTTGGCTTTGGCCTTCAGAAGGTCGTCTCCAACCTCGTCTCGGGGATTATCATTCTGCTCGACAAGTCGATCAAGCCCGGCGATGTCATAAGCCTTGGGGAAACCTTTGGTTGGATCAACAGTCTCGGGGCCCGCTATGTCAGTGTCGTCACGCGGGATGGGCGCGAATACCTGATCCCGAATGAAGATCTTATCACCGGGCAAGTCGTCAACTGGTCCCATTCGAATGCTTATGTGCGCCTCGATATCCACTTTGGAACCGCCTATTGCGATGACCCGCATAAAGTCCGCAAGCTTGCCATCACAGCGGCCGCAAGCGTGGAGCGCGTACTAGAGCATCCAAAGGCTCCTGTCTGTCACATTGTAGGGTTTGGAGACAGTTCGGTCGATTACATCCTCCGGTTTTGGATTGAGGACCCGACTGGCGGTCTTACAAACATTCGAGGAAACGTCTTTCTCGCTCTCTGGGATACGTTTCAGGAAAACAACATCAGCATTCCCTTCCCACAGCGCGAGGTCCGCATGCTTGGCGCCTCCGACGAAGACGCGGCAGTCGACCGCTCAGAATTGTCTGAATAAAACACGCCAGAAGAAATGCAAAAACAAGCGGCGCGCCTGCCGACACCCACGGCAGAAGAACACCAAATTCGCCCAAGGCCCAGAAGGATTTGACAGACACAAGTGTTACATAACCCAGCGCGCCGAGCGGCAACAGCCGCCACCATGAGGTAAGGCGACCGCTGCGCCCCGCTTGTGAGAGGCTCGCCCCAAGGAAAGCAAACACCCCTGGTAGGAAAACCGCGAGAAACCGACGCGCCACCGCGGTTTCCGCATCCGCCCAGCGCGCGAGCTCACGAAACCCGGCCACCTCTTTTAATGGCCCGTTGGGCAGATAAAATCCAAGCACACGATGGTATTCAAGATGTGCGGGCAAAAGCGGAAAAGCCATACTTTCTCGCGCAGCTGCCACTGGCTTCATCGCTGCGCCCGGCTCTCCTTCCCAATGAATAACATCTGTCAGAACCCACTCCTGCGGCGCTTCTCCGGGAACAGCGCACGCGGCATAGGTGATCCTGCTCAGCGTCTCTTGGTGGATCCCCTCGAACACCATGATGTCGCGTAGCTCCGGCGTGTCGCTGCGCAGGACCATGGCTCGGATGGCGCGAGTTTCATCCGTGAACCATTCCGGCCCCATCTCGCCGCGTCTGAAACGATCTGCATAAGCGCCAAGGCCGAGGTCTACCTGCGCCCAGATCGCGGCCGGCCGTAACCATCCTTCAAGCCCAGCCTGTACCGACCCGAGAACCAGCCCCACCGCCAAGAGCGCTGCATAGACCAAGCCTGGCCCAGCACCAGCTGCTGCAAAGATGACATTTTCCATCCTCTGATGCCTTAGCAGCTCAGCAAGGAAGGCACCTGCAAGGCTCGCCATCGGCAGAAGGCGCGTCACGATATCCATCGCTCGGTAACCAAGGTATTCCAGAAGCAGAGGTGCAAACGGCCTATCCCCGGCAGTCGCTGTCTGACGGACATCCTCAAGGTTCTTGGTCAGGTCGATAGCAATCGCAACAGTCAGCAAAACAAACATCACAAAACCGATGGTGCGTAGGTGCAGAAACACGATCTGACGCGCAGCAATTCCTGTGTAACACCGCAGATTCATGTCTTGCCCCGCACAGGAAGCATCACAGCTTCCCCTCGCATCAAGGTGAAGATCAAAGGCGGGCCGAGATAAGTAAGAGCTGCGAAACCAGCTAGCTGGCCGAACGGGATACCCCCCGCGAAGTCCCGCAAGAGCGTCCGCCCCAGAACATCGAACAGTAAAAGAAACACTGCTGCCACAGGCAAGGTCAGGAAGCGCAGAAAGCTCTTACCAGACGCCAAAACGGCTGCAACGGCCAACAGCGCCGCCATAGGCACAAGCAGTGCGCGAGCCATGACCTCTCCGAAGCGCGGATCCGCACTTGGCTTAAATTTCAATGGTTTCTCATTATCTCGATGTGCTTTTTTAGCGACAGGAAGCACCTCTTCCATACGGAAATCAACACCGGTGTTTCGCACCCGGATTGTAGATATCCAAGGGAGTTCCCCACTGTCTTTATCAATCCTAGGAGATTCATACGCCGCTGTCGTGTTCAGCTGTATCCTGTAGCCGCCGGCCTCATCTGGTCCATCAACATCCCAATCACGCGACTGCCCTGCACGCCATGAACCATCCGGATGAAACTGAAACCCCAGAAGCTGCCCGCGTAGTTGTCCCTCTTCGGTCGGCGGAGTAGCGATGAAGGTCATGCGATTTATGCTCTGACGTGCATTCCGCGGCCCTGGGGAAATAATTTCCCGGAGAATATGATCCGAACGCAGTTCCGCCATCGTAATTCGTTCCGCGTAGCGTGCGGCTGGCACGACAAAACCGGACACTGCGACTGACAGCACGCCGCCCATAAACCCGAGCCCGAGCGCAAACCACACCACCCGGGTCCAGCGCACACCACTTGTCGCAAGGATAACCAGTTCCCCCCTGTCCCGCGCCTCCGAAAGGGCGAAAAACAAAGCAATCAATACGCCCAGTGCAAGTGCGAGATCTACGATCTCAGGGGCTTGAAACATAAGAAGTACAAGAACATCCGCACTGCCGCCCCCATAGCGTAGCGCCTCTTCCATCAAAGTCGTGAAACTCTCAGCAAGGAATACAGCCACCACAAGCGCCAAAAGCAAGCCCAGCCTTGCCACTGTGGGCAAGGCGAGAATGCGTGTGACAGGACCGATGCGGATCATGCTGTGATTGTCGGTGGGCCGGGCAATGGACGCAAGAGGGTCATATCAAGTTGGACAGGACAAAAATCAGGGTCAAACCAGCACCGACCGCGATCCAACTATCAAAGACATCGAGTGCTCCACCTTGATGCCCCAGAACAACCGGAAAATCTTTAACCCCCCCGGAGCGCTTAATGCGAGAGGCGGCGAGATCGCCTGCGAGACCAAGCCCACCAGCCAGAACTGCAAGGCCCGCCGCTCCGAACACTGCGAGCTCCATCACTGCTGCGATAATCACCACGGTCAAGATCAAGAAGACTGCGCCACCTGCAAGCCCTTCGATGGTTTTGCGCGGACTAAGAACCGGGAAGGCTGCGTGCCGCCCGAAGAGTTTGCCGACGACGAGAGCGTAGCTGTCAAAAGTTTCGATAAGGATATAGGCTACAAGCACGAGCGGGCGCAGCCTCTCATCCATGGCCCCATAAGCCAGAAGCGCCATAGGAAGCACCGGATATAGGGCCAACTCTATAATAGGCTTCATCGGGCTGCCTGCGCGCCATGGCAAACCAATGAAACGCCCGAACAGTACCATCCAGACCCCGGCAAGAACGATAACGGCCATAAGATTGCTCATCGCGAAAAGCGTAAGGAGCGATGAGCCTGCGGCAACAATATACCCCCTCCCAGCGCCGAGCTGCACCTCTCCCGCCTCATAGCCGACCCGGGCGGACAACAGCAGGAGGAAAGCGCCAAGTATCCAGACACCACCAAGGAATGCTCCGAACAGAACGACAACCGTAATCACCAGACTTGCCGCTGATCCGGCGAGAGACTGTGCGAGAGGTCGACCGCGCGGCGTCAGCGTCAACACTGCCAGCAACAGAAAGCCACCTCCAAGCAAAGCCGCCGCGACCCATGCCAGTTGCACCACACTTACCTCAGTCATTATTGACCTTTCGAACGATGCGGCGTTGATGCCATCGTAAAAAGGGAGCCAGAAGGCTGCCGAAGTGCAACAGGGCCTTCATCTGCCAGCCAGGTGCCACCGTGAATTTCCCTTGCTCCATTCCCTGCACAAGGCGCTCCGCCACATCCTCCGGCTGCCAGAGTCCGCCACCCTCGGTAATGATCTGTGTCGCATAGGGCTTGGTGCGTTTCTCGGCCTCCAACTGCGGGGTATCCGTATCCGGCGGATAGCAAAGCGTGACGGAAAGCCCATGCGGCGCAAGTTCGACCCGTAGCACCTCAGCCAGAGCGCGCAGAGCAAATTTCGATGGCGCATAGGCGCTATAGCCATAAATCCCGAAAAAGGCAGCGCCCGAGGCGATCAGTCCTATTTTTCCCCGGCCCGCTTCGGCCATCGGCGTTGCCAGTGCCTGCACAAAATGATGCGCCCCGAAATAGTTGACTGCCATATGTCGCTCATGCAACGCGGCACTCTGTTCCATAAACAACCCGGGTTCGGCAATGCCTGCGCTGGCAATCGCCATCTCGGGCACACCAAAGAACCCGATTGCCTCTGCCACGGCTTGCTGCAAAGCCGCCCGATCACTGACATCGACTGGGAAAACCTCGACCCGACAGGAACCGTTTCCAGCAATGATTGCGCCCTTTGCATCGCCGAGGCGCGTATCTCCGCGCGCAAAAAGCGCTAGATCATACCCCCGCGCGGCAAGCTTGCGCGCTACGGCCAACCCGATACCGCTCGACCCGCCGGTGACAAAAGCGACGGGCACGGGGATCAGACCACTTCGCCTGCAGCGAATTTCAGCACGAGATCATGTGCGTCCGTATCTTCGACCTGCTCTGGGGGGTGTTTGAACAGGAAGGCGCTGGCTGCGTTAACCGGGCCAGAAAGCCCCCGATCCCGCGCGATACGCGCACAGCGGATTGCGGTCAGCGCTTCAGCCGCCGCATTCGGGCTATCTTCGACATCAAGGCGTAGCTCGATATTCGTCCGCGCACCGCCGAAAAGGCGCCCCTCAAGGCGTACATAGGCCACCTTGCGATCATTCAACCACGGAATGTAGTCCGAAGGACCGATACGGATGTCATCGTCGGCAAGGCGCTCTTCCATAACCGCCTGTACGGCTTCGGTCTTGCTCTCGCGCTTACTGACGAGGCGCGCATGTTCAGACATATTGAGAAAGTCGGTATTGCCGCCAACATTAAGCTGATACGTGCGATCAATCTCAACGCCACGCATTTCTGCCAGATTGGCAAGCGTGCGGTGCACGATGGTGGCACCAAGTTGGGCTTTGAAGTCATCCCCAAGGCAAGGAATGCCCGCCTCGATAAACCGCTGAGCCCACACCGGGTTCGAGGCAATGAACACCGGGATACCGTTGACAATCGAAACGCCAGCCTCAAGGGCACATTCAACATAGAACTCGACCGCTTTTTGCGATCCTACGGGCAGGAAGATAATCATCACCTCCGCCTCGGTTTCTTTCAGGATCGAAACGATTTCGTCCTTGCTAAGCGGTGCGGTGTCGGAAAGGCGGAAACTACGATCCTCAGGGCGTGAGAGCATATGCGCCGCAACACCGTCGAGATCAGGCCCCCGGTGCACGAGTGCCGTTTGGTCGGAAAGCTCTGTGTGGAACCGCTCGGTACAGTTCGGCAACGCCATGGCAGCCTCCCCAAGGGTTCGCCCAACCTTGCGCATATCTACGTCAAAGCCCGCTACGAGCTCCACATCTGCAGGCGTATATCCTGCAAGCTCGGGAAAACTCACCCCGACTGCATCCTCTCCCTTGGCGCGGCAATAGCTCACGCCCTGGATCAGAGAGCTCGCGCAATTGCCGACGCCGACAATAGCGGTCCGGATGGTCTTTTTATTCTGGGCAGTCATTATTGGATGTCCCCGCCGGAAACAGAAATCATGTGCGTCACGTATGCATCCTTTTTCGGATCAAATGTAAAGAGACGAAGGCGTTCGACTTTGTCTATAAGCCCGCTTTCATCCAGATCGAGATAACCATAAACCAGCCGATACTCGCGGCCCTTAATACTTACCCAAAGCGCAGACTTGAATGGTGCCTCCTGACGCAACTCGGGTGCGAGGTCAGGCAATGCTGCAAACCGGGCCTTCCATACCTCATCGGCGCCAAACTTTCGCGCTGATATCCCATAAGCAAAGAGCTTTTCAACGAGCTTCAGTTTGCGCTTCTGCCCCTCTTCCGCGTAGCGGCGCCAATAGGCGCTTAGTGGTGCTTTGGCCAAGAGTTTGCCATCCTGCCCATAGCGCGCTTGATACACCACAGTGTTGGGGTTCATGGATCGCTGAATAAAAAAAACTTGCCCTGGATCCTTCGGACGTGGCCACGTCGGCTGCACGGTCGGCAGACGACGCGTTTCGATAGATTCGATCAGCTTCAGATCAGGCGCGCCGAGAACCACTCCCGGGCTGATGGTCAACATTGCCAAAAGGCCCCCTATCATAAGGGTCTTCCCAAACAGCCAAAGTGAAGTTGGAGAGGTCTTCCTCATTCGTATTAACCCGCGCGCAGTCCTTCTTGTCCAATCGTGCGAAAGGCCGCGCGCGCCGCGACAATGGCATGCACGGTGCGCTCGAAGTCCTTCTGATCATGCTTGGCGGAAATGAAACAACGCACGCGTGGTGCATCCTTCGGAATGCCCACATGAACAACGGGAGGAGCATAAATTCCCTGCTCTAGCAAAACCCCAGCAACGAAAACGCATTCCTCGGGTCCATCAAAGAGTACCGGCACAACTGCTTCGCCGATAGCATCCCCTGTATCGAGTCCTGCCTCCTGAGCCATCTCAAGGAACATGCGGGAATTTTTGCGAAGCCGCGCCACACGCTGTGGTTCACTCTTTAACAGCCCAAGCGCTGCCCGAGCCGAAGCCACGGTGGAGGGGGCAAGGCCAACGGAATAGACAAAGCCCGGTAGCGTGAATTTCAACCATTCGATCACCTTGGCATCTGCAGCAATAAAACCACCGGAAGCGCCAAAGCTCTTCGACAAAGTGCCAACCGCGATTTCGATCCGTTGCGGATCTATTCCAAAATGTTCCGAAAGGCCCCGCCCTGTCTCTCCAAGCACCCCGTAGGAATGCGCTTCGTCTAATAAAAGCCAAGCGTTGTGGGCTTCTTTAATGTCGAGAAGCCTTGGGAGATCCGTGATATCTCCGTCCATCGAAAAAAGCCCATCGGTCGCAATCAGCACCCGGCCATAATCTTCACGGCACTCTGACAGGAGCGCGTCCAACGCCTCAAGATCGTTATGTGGGTAGGTTAGAAACGCACATTTGGCCGCCTTGCACCCCGAGATAATCGAGTTATGTGCAAGCTCATCAGCCACAACAAGATCTCGGCCAGTCATCACATGCCCGATAATCGACATGTTGGTGAGATAGCCGGAAATGATTGAGAGGACGCCGCCGACCCCAAGAAACTCCGCAAGCTCCGCCTCAAAGGCGCGGTGGATACTGCGCTCACCACCAACAAGGCGTGATCCCCCGGCACCCGTGCCGAACTGGTCAATAGCTGCCTTTGCTGCCGAAGTCACCTGAGGGTCATGCATCATCCCAAGGTAGTCATAGTGTGACAGGCTGAGAAATCCGCCTGACCATTGGTCCGCCTCGTTCTCAAGCAGATCGGTCTGCACGAAATAGGGATGATTACCCCCTGCAACCAAGGCACTTCCAGCCAATCGATACCGACGCTCGGCATAGTCCAGAAAACTGGAGCGTTGTTCTTGCATTGGCTCCTCCGCTCACCCCGCAGGATATCGGTCTAGCTACGTTTGTGTATTCCCCCAGACCCTTCTAACGATTTGGTGAGGTTTGGCAAATTGCTTTATCGTAAGGTCAAGAAATCGAAGGCGGAAACCTTGCGCTATTCCGCTGCTGGCAGACGCAACGCTGACGCTTCCGCCTTCGTCAACATGGCACCCTGTTTGCGCTGAAGCAGGATTTCGCGGGCCTTGGCATAGATGTCATCCTGCCAAAAGACCAAGCACCCGTTGCACCCCTTACCGCAACATCCCTCAGTTCCAACGCGGTTCGTCCTGAAGCGACGCGTATTGGCATCTGCCTCTATCGCCTCGACAAGAGCATCCCGGCGGCGCTTATAGGCGGTCTCACCCGTAGTATCCTTGATCTCCATCGCAAGGGCCGTCTTGTCCAACTTAAGCCGCGCCCATTGCTCCTCGGTCAGCGCGCGCTCTTTGCGCAAAACGGTGTAAGGTGGAAAGTTGGCACGCAGATCATCCACATCCTCATGTTCAAAAAGCGCAAACGGCAAGCGGATCACGGTCTTGGTGCTTCCGTGAATAACGTCCTTACGCTCGCCTGTGGCCGCAATTTCGTAATCATAGGCGCGCAACAGAATAGTATTGCGCGCAACCGGTGAGACAATCTCAATTACATCACCAGGCTCAAGCTTATTCTTGATCTCGACATGAAAGGCATCCTCGATGACCTCAGTCACAACACCGGCATATTCCCACTGTGCAAGTGCCTGCGTATGCTCGTAGCCGTGGGCAAGATTGGTTAATCGCCCTTTGTGAAACGCGAGCGTATACCCGCGGTTGCCCACGGTTTCGAGTTCCTCCATGTAATCGGACGCGTTCCAATTTTCCGGATCGGCATAATAATCGTCAATCGCCATGCGATAGGCCCGCGCCACGATGGCCGCGTAATATTCCGACTTGCCGCGCCCCTCAACCTTGAGGCTATCGACGCCAATCCGCAGGTAATCGTCCAGCTTCGGCATCAGGCAGAGATCTTTGGAATTCAGAATGTAGCTTCCGCGCTCATCCTCTTGGATCGGAAGGAACTCACCCGGACGCACGCCTTCCTCAAGCAGGAATTCGAACATGTCGAGATTATCTTCATCGACAATAAGGTCCTGCACGGTGCCATCTTTGAGGCGCATATGGAACTTGTAATTCCAACGGCAGGAGTTGGCACAATTGCCTTGGTTTGCACCACGCTCCGCCATGAAATTCGACAGGAGACAGCGGCCCGAATAGGTCATGCACATAGCGCCATGGACAAATGTCTCAAGCTTTACGTCCGGGCATTTTTCGCGAATTTCTTCGAGTTCGGGAAAGGAAACTTCCCGCGCCAAGACAACAAGATCGGCCCCTTGCGCCTGCCAAAATTGCGTTGTCAGCCATGAAGCAATATTTGCCTGCGTCGAGACATGGAGCGGGATTTCCGGTGCACGTTCACGTACATATTGAAATACGCCCGGATCCGAAATGATGAGCCCATCCGGGTTCACCTTGCGCACCGTCTCGAGATATTCCTCAAGCTTGGGAATATCCTTGTTATGAGAGAACAAATTGAGCGTAAGATATGCCCGCCGTCCATGGTCATGACAGAATTGCACGCCCTCAATCACATCCGTGAGAGAAAACTCGGACTTGGTCCGCAAGCTCATGTCCGGAGTGCCGAGATAGACGGCATCCGCCCCGTAAAGGACGGCCATCTTGAGCTTGCGCAGGTTACCTGCTGGCATGAGAAGTTCGGAACGGTGTTGGATCATGACTCGCGCTTTCCGTTAGGAAGTCCCCTCCATACATCAGAAAGCCGGATTGGGCAAAGTGAGCTTTCAAGCACCCATAAGCTTCAGAAAAAAGCGACGTGGCATGTATTTTGCGCCCATGAACAGCCACGCAAACGGTTTAGGAAAACTCGTCGAGAACCTCCCTGAAAGCATCGCCTTAAGGACCTGTTCGGCGGCAGCCTCCGGCTCCATTATCTGCGGCATGGCAAAGTCGTTCTTGGCTGTCAGGCGCGTGCGAATAAAGCCCGGATTGACCACTTGGACAGATACGCCACTCTTTCGCAGGTCTGCATAGATATCTTCCGCCAAATGCATAAGCGCCGCCTTGCTTGATGCGTATCCAATCGCACCGGGCAGCCCGACAAACCCAGCCAAAGACCCAATCAGAACCACATGCCCGGCTCCACGCGCAACCATAGCTGGAACCGTCTGCCCGAGTACTCTCATTGCGCCAAGATAATTTGCTTCGGCCATAGCAAGCCCACGATCAGTATCCCATTGGCCTGCAGACATCGGATCGTAGAGACCAGCAGAATAGACAATGCCATCAACATCGCCGATCTCATTCACGGCGTTTGCAACCGAGGAAGAAACCGTCACGTCCATTGCAAGGCTCCGCGCGCCTTTAATTTCTCTTTCAGTTTCGGCAAGGCGTTTGGCATTTCTCGCTGACAGAATCACTTGGGCGCCCTCCTCCGATAACCTCTGCGCCAGCGCTTTCCCGAGTCCCTCTGATGCACCGACGACCCAATACGTCTTACCCTCAAACATCATTACGTCGCCGGACGAATAGTGGCGATCAACTCGGCCACCTTGATTCCAAATTTTCGCATCTCGGACCGGTTCATGATCACCTCGTTCTCCATCAGATACATCCAATCTGTCACATCAAGAACATGCCCACCCGCCTCTTCCATGAGCTTGATCCGGTAGTTGAGACGGACCGTCGCGCCGGACACCTCGCCTTCGGCAACACCGATGACATCGGGTGCCGTCGCGGTGAATGTCCCATTCTCCCCAAGCGTGAGACTCCAGCGCCGCGCCTGTATCTGGCCACTCCCCGCATAGGTAAAATTCTCGGTCAGGACGCCGGAATCACCCTCCCAGCTCCCGACCATCTTAGCCACAAAACGCGATGAAACATGCCCGCGCGGCCCATAAATCAACCCCTCGGATAACATCCCACCCGAAAGGTGCTTACGCAGATCAAAGGCCGGGCCGGTAGCGGCATAATGTGAGGGGCGTTGTGTATGAAAGCCCACCACAACCCTCCGCAGAATGGAAACGATACCAGCGAGAGTAAGAAGAATAAGAAGCGATTTCATGCGGCGGCGACCGCAGAATAAGAAACATTACGCCGATTTGCAGAAAGCAGGGAACCATGAAGTATGAGAGTGTCAAAATCGGAAGCGCCGTGCCTTGACGCGTTTAAATCCCGCCGCCCGGGCTTTGGGGGCGTCGATTTTGCCAGCTTCCGATTAAGCAGCATGGACCAACTCCACTTGGACAACATTCGTTTGTCCGACTGCAAAGCTTGCTGTGCAAATCTCAAGGTAATACCTCCAACTGCGAAGAAAGCGTTGATCATACCCAAGCCGCGCAATCCGTTCCCGCTCTTGGAGAAGGCGCGCATTCCAAATACGGCAAGTCCGCCCGTAGTCTTGACCAAAGGCAAAGCTGTCCTTGACCTCCAACCCCGCCTTCCGCGCCTCCTTGGCAATCACGGCATCCGAGAGCAACATGCCCCCCGGGAAGGTATGCTGACGGACAAAGTCCGAGCCACTGCGATAAACGTCGAAATAGGCATCAGGAACCGTAATCGCCTGCACCACAGCGCGCCCACTTTCTGCCAGCCGCTGTTTCAATGTTCTAAAATAGGTCGGCCAATATCGTTCTCCCACCGCCTCGATCATCTCAATTGACACGATGTTGTCGAACGTACCCTCGACATTGCGGTAGTCGCAAAGGTCGATTTCAGCTCGACCATCAAGGCGCGCGTCGGCATAGCCTTTTTGCGACGGCGAGATGGTCACCCCTTTGACCCTGCGCCCGGACTCTGCGGCACGCTCGGCGAACCCGCCCCATCCACACCCGATTTCGAGCACGCTCTCGCCTTTGCCTAGGCAGCTCAGGATACGATCGTTTTTGCGGTTTTGCGCAGATTCGAGACTGTTATCACCCTCTGCAAACAGAGCCGAGGAATAGGTCATCCCCCGGTCCAGCCAAAGCTGATAAAACTCATTTCCAACGTCATAATGGCTACGGATATTGCGTGCGGCACCGCGCTGGGAATTTGCCCGCATGATCCGATCCACCACCCGGTAGCGCAGTGCATTCCACGCCGAAGCACGTGCAAACTGATCGAAATGATCAAGATTACGCAACGCAACAGTCATCAGGCTTTCAATTGATGGCGTATCCCAAAGCCCATCGACATAGGCCTCGCCAAGCCCGACGTCACCACGCGCGGCCATCGCAGGGATCACCGACCAGTCATGCAAATGCATTTCCGCTTCTGGCCCATTGGCGCCGAACACATGTCGATCCCCTTCTGGGGTAGTAAGATGCAGACGGCCCTGCCGCATTCCCTCACAACAGGTAAGAAACTCATGACGTACACGCTTGTCGATAAAGCTCATTGGGAAACCTCCTGTTCGGGTGGGATGGGGCGCTGTTGATAAGGCGCGCCTTTGAGTTTGAGGCGTAGCGCCTGCCAGTAAATGAGAGCAATGGTGCGCAACGGTCCGAAAGGGCGGCGCATCATTGCCGTCACCAAACGAGTATTGCTCAAGGGAGCTCGCGCTCCGCTCAACGTCGCGATAAGTCCCTCGCCCTCGTTCAGGTGTGCGATGCGGATCGCTATGCGATCATTCGAAACATCAAAATTGAACTGGTAACGGCCAGCGATCTGTTGAAACGGCGATACATGGAAAATCTTCTGTGCATCAATCCGATCACTTGCCTTGATCGGTGCGAAATCCTTTAGACGGCAAAGATAGGAGTGCCTATCGCCAAAAGTGTTGTTCACCTCGGCAATCACAGCCACAAGCTTGTCACCCTCCAATGCCAACCAAAAGCTCACGGGATTGAACACGTAAATGAAAAATCTCGGCTGTGCCAAAAGCAGGATTTTCTCGGGAACCAACCCGGCCTTGGCAAACACGTCCTCTGCCCAAGCTTTGCCTTGCCCTTCGCCCACACGACCGCCGTGATCGCGATCAAACACCGACGCGAGATTCAGCCGATTGCGCGAAAAAAGCATCGGCCCCCGAGGCATATCTGGGTCAATCAGCACGTAGTCGACATCATACCGGAAAGCGTTTTGGATCGCGCCGCGCCGGGTATGTGTAGTGGAGCCGCATATATGTTCCGGCCAAGCGTTCATTGAAACACCTGCTCAAATTCACGCGCGATACGAACGGCGCTGGCAAACCCGTCCTCGTGGAAGCCATTGCGCAAATATGCACCTGCAAACCAAGTGTTGTTCTCGCCCTGAATTTCGCTCATCCGGATCTGCGCGATCAAAGCCGCACGATCAAACACCGGATGGCGGAAGGTTTTTTGATCGTAGATCAATTCCTCTGGGATCGGCTTGATAGGATTGAGCGTCACGAACAGCGGGTCATTCTCAGGGATATTCTGCAAACGGTTCATCCAGTAGGTGACACCGATCCCCGGTGCCTCAACGTTGCTCTGCGCTTGGTACACCCAAGACGACCAGCACCCGCGCGTCCGCGGCATTTGGCGTTCGTCACAATGCAAAATGGCGTGGTTGTCCTGATATTGGATATTGCCGAGGATCTCAGTTTCGTTGCCTGTTGGCGTCTCAAGAAGGCTCAATGCCTGATCCGAGTGGCACGCAAAGATCACATCATCAAAGGTCTCAACCCCACGCTCCGAAGCAACCCGCACGATCCCATTGGACCGCATCACGCGCTCGACCGGGGTGTCGGGACGCAAATCGCATCCTTTCGCAGTTAGGTGCGCCTCAAGGCGGATCACATATTCCCGGCTCCCTCCGGTTACGGTCCACCACTGGTGCTGTCCCGTCGTGCTCATAAGGGCATGATTTCGGAAGAACCGTACCATCGTCCGCGCCGGGAAATCGCCAACCCTGTCAGTTCCTGTGGACCAGATCGCGCCACAAATCGGACGTAGATAGTATTCACGGAACCACGCCCCAAGACCCAGCTCATCAACCAATTCGTTTATCGTTATATCGTCCGAAATCGCGAGTGCTTCTGCTCTGGCGTTGAAGCGCAAGATATCGCGCACCATGCGATAAAACCCGGGCCTAGCGAAATTGCGGCGCTGTGCAATCAACGCGTCCAATGATCGAAGCCCGTATTCGACACGCCCATCGTCAATACTCGCACCAAAGCTCATATCGCTTTTTTCTACCGGGACATCGAGATCGCGGAACATGGAGGTGAGATGCGGGTAATTGGCATAGTTGAAAACAATGAAGCCAGTATCGACCGGCTGATCCCCATTGCAGCCTGCCATCACGGTCCGCGCATGACCACCCAAAGACGGCTCCGCTTCGAACAGAACCACCTCATGACGCTCTGCAAGGAGATAGGCAGCGGCAAGCCCGGAAATACCGCCGCCAACGATCGCAATTTTGCGGCGGGTCGGAATAGGGACATCGAAAGACATAGGCGCTCCTGCTTCTTTGGCGGTTGAGGGGGTTACGGCCTATTTCCCAATCCGGATCAAAAAATGATCCAAAGCCCAAGCCTCATCGTATCGCCAGTATGTTGATGGAACAGGGACATCAGACCGAAGCGATCAATGACAATTGCAAGGTTTTGATCTCAAGCGCGTAAAGTAAGAGATCGAACTAGAGCACCGAAACAGCATTACCCGTGCCCGAAACGATTTGTGAGATAACAAAATTGATGTTGGCAGACAGAGACACAAGCGACAAAGAGGCCTCTGCTCGCCCGTTTGACCATTTTGCACCGGACCTCAAAAGCTTTGCGATCCGCTCTGACGTGTCCAACGGTCGAGGCGCGGATGTAGTGCAGGAGATGACAGTTCTACGTGAGGCACTTACCCGCCTCGCCCCCTCACAACGTGAAATCATCGAAAAGGCCTATATCGGCGAGTTAAGTCACACGGAAACCCAAGCAGCCACAGGCGCACCACTCAGCACGATTAAATCACGCACCCACTTGGTTCTCGAAAAACTCTGCCGTGAATTGAAAGGAACGGCCCTCAAATGATGCACATCTCCCATCACATACCAGACGCCCTGATGGCGGCCTATGTTTCGGGAAATCTGCCCCAAGCCTACGCGCTCGTGCTCGCAACGCATATTTCCATGTGCGATTCATGCCGGGCGAGCCACGTGGCTCATGGAAGCCTTGGCGGCGCGCTACTCGAAGCCGGAGCGGAAAAAGATGTTTCCTCCGGCCTGCGGAAACACGTTTTGGATTTACTCGATCAATCCCCCCCAGAATCCACACCCATCCGTGGTTCTGGCATCTTCCCATTCCCTCTCATGCTAGCGTTGAACGGTATGCCGCCACGTTGGCAGTCTCTCGGCGGAGGCATTCGGCAGTCTCTTCTCTGTCGAGAGGCGGGCGGCACGGCACGATTGCTCTATATTCCCACAGGAGAAGCCGTTCCCGAACACGGTCATGGTGGCCTTGAGCTGACCTTGGTTCTACAAGGGGCCTTCGAGGACGAAACAGGCTATTTCGGTGTTGGCGATATGGAAATCGCCGATGGTGACCTTGATCACCAACCGATCGCAACCGGGACTGTGCCTTGCATCTGTCTGGCCGCCACAGATGAACCGCTGAGCTTCAAAAATTTATTGCCCCGCCTGCTCCAGCCCGTCTTCCGGATTTGAACCGCTTCAAATGTCCTTCATCAGCCGCAGCGCATCATAGATCGCTGCATGGGTATTGCGCGACGAGACAGCATCACCAATCCGAAACAGTTGGAATTCACCTTCTGGATTGCGGCTCACTGTCTGGGTTCGCCCTGCTATAAGAGCATCATAGTCTACCTCGCCACCATTCACGGACATCGGGCGCAAATCGAAATAGAGGTCATCCATCGGTCGCGTTCCGTGATTTACAACGATCTGGTCAACCTCTCTCTCTCGTTGAGCTTGGCTGAAATCACTGCCAAGTTTCGCCACGAGGCCGTTTCCTTCCCTACGCACGCCGTCCAAACGCCATGTAGCTGTGAACACCACATCGCGTTGCTGCAGTATACGGATGGCTGGCGTCAGGGACATGGACATCACTTCCGGCGCGATATTGCGATCCCGCATCACGATCTCGACCCTTGCGCCCGTTTCAGAGATTTTCTCTGCTGCCTGAATCCCGGCATAGTCCCCAGCCTCATCATAGATGAGCACGTTTTCGCCGGGTGCCACATCCCCACTCAGGATATCCCACGCCGATACAACAAGATATTCATCCTGTTTGACAAAATCCGTCGCCGGAAGGCCTCCAGTCGCCACGATGACAACGTCCGGGTTTTCCTCGCGCACCATGTCGGCATCGGCGAAGCTATTGAAATGAAACCGAACCCCATGTGCAACGCATTCCGCATATCGCCAATCCGTTATCCCGATCATCTCGGATCGCCGCGGAGATTGCGCCGTCAAACGCACCTGCCCACCCGGATCATTTGCCGCCTCATGTACGATAACCTCGTGGCCTCGCTCTGCCGCAACTCGTGCCGCTTCGAGGCCACCCGGTCCTGCTCCAACGACAACCACGCGTTTTTTATCTGCCGCAGGAGCAATATCGTGCGGCATCGAAACCTCACGCCCTGTCGCCGGGTTATGCAAACATCGCGCAGGCTCGCCTTGATAGATACGATCCAAACAATAGTTGGCCCCTACACAGGGCCGAATACGCTCTTCCTCACCACTCAGAATCTTTTTGATGATGTGGGGCTCGGCAATATGTGCCCGCGTCATGCCAACCATGTCGAGTTTACCGCTCAACACCGCATGACGCGCTGTGGCCACATCCTGAATGCGCGCCGCGTGGAACGTGGGGAAATTTGTTTCGGCGCGAATCTCGCCCGCAAAATCAAGGTGCGGCGCGCTTGTCATACCTTGCACTGGGATCACATCGGTTAGTGCGGCATCCGTCTCAAGGTGTCCACGAATGACATTCAAAAAATCCACCATGCCGCTGTCTTTCAGCCGCCGCGATATTTCCAACCCTTCCTCTTTGGTGATGCCCCCATCGAAAAGCTGATCTCCGACGTAGCGAATGCCGACGATAAACTCAGACCCGACCCGTTCTCGGATCGCCGACAAAACATCGAAACCAAACCGCATCCTATTCTCAAGGCTTCCGCCATACGGCGCATCAAGATCGTTGGTGAAAGGAGACCAAAAGGAATCCATCAGATGCCCGTAGGACTCAAGCTCAATCCCATCAAGCCCCGCTGCCTTCATACGTTCGGCAGCATCGGCGTAATCGGAAATGATCCGTTCAATATCCCAATCTTCTATCCGTTTAGGATAGGCACGGTGCGCCGGCTCCCTTTCATGCGACGGAGACAGCACCGGAAGCCAATCCGCCTTGTCCCACCGCGTACGCCAACCAAGGTGAGTCAACTGGATCATCACCGCACAGTCATGGTCGTGGCATTCATCCACGAGTTGCCGCATATGCCCGACAACTTCATCTTTCCATGCCAGAATGTTGTTGAAAGCTGGCGGGCTATCGCGGGAGACCACTGCCGAGCCTGCTGTCATGGTCAATGCCACCCCGCCGCGCGCGCGCTCCACATGATAGGCGCGATACCGCTCTTTCGGCATCCCGTCTTCAGGATAGGCCGGCTCGTGCGACGTAATCATGAGCCGGTTCTTAAGCGTCAGATGCTTGAGTTGATAAGTTTGGAGAAGGGGGTCGTTCTGCATCAGCTGTCTCCGTCGTCAAACGCATGTCACAGCAGTAGTCTAAGCAGAGATTTGCAAATGAGTGTCCGGAAAACGTCATGGAACCCCGCCTTCCTGGCGTTTTCAGGAGACCATATGTCCTACGCATCAATAACCGGCTTCCTATATTTTCAGGAACCGATCAAAGTCATGCGATTTTCTTGGAAATTGGTTGCGGGGGTAGGATTTGAACCTACGACCTTCAGGTTATGAGCCTGACGAGCTACCGGGCTGCTCCACCCCGCGACAGTGTGATTGTTACCTATTTCGACATGGCCCGAATTGCAAGGGGGCGTGTCGTATTTCTGTTGCGTTTCCAGAGTTTTGCCAAAAGCAAAGATTTAGAAATCGCTCAAGATAGGCCCTCACAAACCGCCATCAGGCGGCCATCATTAGTAGTGAGGTTTTTTATCGTTAGAGAGATATGATATATTTGGTTCTTACTAGGTTTGGCGGTG
>JAAEZB010000022.1 GCA_018223085.1 Paracoccaceae bacterium | reverse complement strand
AGTACCGGCCTGTCACGCCGGGGGTCGCGGGTTCGAGCCCCGTCAACCGCGCCATCACTGTCCGTCCAGCACCTGAAGCGTAGATGCGCGGTTGTAGCTCAGTTGGTTAGAGTACCGGCCTGTCACGCCGGGGGTCGCGGGTTCGAGCCCCGTCAACCGCGCCATTTCTTCCTTTCCCGAAAGGCCCCGATATGAAATGGCTCGACAAGCTCTCGTGGTTCGAAGTCACGCTTGTGGCGCTTCTTTTGGGATTGGCACCGTTTGTTCCCGAACCGCATATCTGGGAAAAGCTCAAGATGCTGGCGGCGGGCACATTGGTCCGACCGCTTGATTGGTTCGATATGATCATGCACGGCACGCCGTTTCTTGTTTTGGCGCTGAAGGGCGTGCGGCAGCTGCGGCAGAAGGGCTGAGGTCTTGCGCCGCAGGGCGGGGCGCTAGGCGCGGGGCAGGGAGTATGCGATAAGCAGGCCCTTAGCCTCAGGAGAGCCGCCGCGATGACCGATCCTATGCCTCAAGACTGTATTCTTTCCGGCGACGGCCCGACTGTGCGCGTGATCGCGATGCCGTCTGATACCAACCCGGCGGGTGATATATTTGGTGGCTGGCTCATGGCGCAGATGGACCTTGCCGCCGGGTCTGTGGCGTCGCTCTATTCGCGCGGGCGCAGCGCGACGATTTCCGTGGAGCAGATCGAGTTTCACCGGCCTGTGAAGGTTGGCGACGAGGTGTCGATCTATACGGATATGCTTAAGGTCGGGCGCTCGTCGATGCGCATTCTGGTCAAGGCCTATCGGCGGGCGCGGCATCAGGAAGAGAGCGAACAGGTGACACAAGCGGTCTTTACCTTTGTGGCGCTGGACGAGAACGGCCAAGCGCGTCCTGCGCGGCCCGAGTAGGCCGCGCAGACGCTCCGGTTAGGACGTTAGGGCGTCAAGGATGCGGGCCCATGAGCGGATTCCCTTATGGAAGCTCTCCATGTCGTATTTTTCGTTCGGAGAGTGGATTTGATCATCATCACGGCCAAAGCCGATGAGCATCGAATCCATGCCGAGAATATCCTTGAAATAGCCCGCAATCGGGATTGACCCGCCGCAGCCGATATAGGCCGCCGCGCGAGGCCATTCATCCGAAAGCGCCTTGCGGGCCTTTTCAAAGGCAGGGTCGTCGATGGACATCTGCGAGGCGGGGGCGCCTTTTTCGGTCCGGTATTCGACGGTGAACCCTTCGGGGAGATTGTCTTCGAGATAGTTGCGGAAGGCAGTGCGGATTTTGTCGGGATCCTGTTGGCCGACGAGGCGGAAGGACAGTTTCGCCGAAGCCTCGCTTGGCAGGACGGTCTTGAAACCGTCGCCGGTATAGCCGCCCCAGATGCCATTCACATCACACGTCGGGCGCGACCAGATTTGTTCGAGCGGGGTGCGGTCCTGCTCTCCTGCGGGGGCTTTGAGGCCGACGTCGCCGAGATAGGATTCGTGGTCGAAATTGAGACCCTGCCATTGGGCGCGAATCTCATCGGCAAGTTCCGGCACATCGTCATAAAAGCCGGGGAGGGTGATGGCGCCGGTTTCGTCATGCAGCCCGGCAAGGATTTTCGTCAGCACGCGGATCGGGTTCATGGCGATGCCGCCATACATCCCCGAGTGAAGATCGCGCGAGGGGCCGGTGATGGTGAAATCCTCGCCCAGAAGACCGCGCAATTGGGTGGTGATTGCGGGCACCGCGCTTTCAAATAGGCCGGTGTCACAGATGAGGGCGATATCGGCACCAAGTTCGGCGGCGTTTTCCTGCATGAAGGGCACGAGAGAGGGCGATCCTGATTCTTCCTCTCCTTCGAAGAAGAAAGTAATTTTGCACGGGAGTTTGCCGTTTTCAGCGATCCAGGCGCGGCAGGCTTCGACAAAGGTCATGAGTTGGCCCTTGTCGTCGGAGGCACCGCGACCGCGGATCACTTTGCCCTTGGGAGTATCTTCGATGGCGGGCTCGAAAGGTGGGCTATTCCAGAGGTCGAGCGGATCGACGGGCTGCACATCATAATGGCCATAGAAAAGCAGGTGTGGTCCGTCGCCATCCACGTGGCCAACGACCATCGGGTGCCCCGGTGTAGGGCGCTTTTTTGCCGAAATTCCAAGGGATTGCAGTTCAGACACAAGCCAGTCTGCGGCGGTATCGCAATCACCTTTATAGGCCGGATCGGTCGAGACAGAGGGAATGCGCAGAAGGTCCAGAAGCCGATCAGTAGCGGCGTCGAGATCGGAATCAATGCGGGACAAAACAGTGTCGAGGGACATGTGGATTTCTCCTTGGATGCGCGAGGAAATATGATATTGCGCGGAGCCTATCAGCCATTGCGGCACTGTCCAGACGGCTTGACCGAGATCAAGGTTAAAGACTCTACGAAATGTAATCTATTGCCCGATGGATGCGCGCGATATATCCATTCATGAACGTGAATAAATGTGGCATCACCGACCCGCGCAAGCGAATGCCAGTCTGAGATCGGGAGAACACCTTTGGATTATAATGCCAAGCTCGACGACGCCCTGAACAGTCTTCATGAAGAGGGGCGCTATCGGACGTTCATTGATATTGAACGTGAAAAGGGCAATTTCCCGCATGCAGTCTGGACCCGCCCTGATGGTGAGAAGCAGCCGATCACCGTCTGGTGCGGCAATGACTACCTTGGCATGGGGCAGCATCCGGTGGTGCTTGCCGCGATGCATGAAGCGATTGATGCGACGGGCGCCGGGTCGGGCGGAACGCGCAACATCTCGGGCACCACAGTGTATCATAAACGTCTTGAGGCGGAGCTTGCCGATTTGCACGGCAAAGAAGCGGCGCTTATGTTTACTTCGGCCTATATAGCCAATGACGCGACGCTTTCTACTCTGCCGAAGCTTTTCCCCGGTCTGATTATCTATTCGGATGCCTTGAATCATGCTTCGATGATCGAAGGCGTGCGCCGCAATGGCGGGGCCAAGCGTATCTTCCGTCACAATGACGTAGAACACCTGCGTGAGCTTCTCGAAGCGGACGATCCGGCAGCACCGAAGCTTATTGCCTTTGAATCGGTTTACTCGATGGATGGCGATTTCGGTCCGATTGAGGCGATTCTCGATCTTGCGGACGAATTCAACGCCCTGACCTATATCGACGAGGTGCACGCGGTGGGCATGTATGGTCCGCGTGGGGCGGGGATCTGCGAACGCGACGGTCTCATGGATCGCCTCGACATTATCAACGGGACGCTGGCCAAAGCCTATGGTGTGATGGGCGGCTATATCGCGGCGAGCGCGAAAATGTGTGATGCGGTGCGCTCTTACGCGCCGGGCTTCATCTTCTCGACCTCTCTGGCGCCGGCGCTGGCGGCAGGGGCGACCGCTTCGGTTGCCTTTCTCAAGACGGCCGAAGGCCAGAAGCTGCGTGATAAGCACCAAGACCAGGCGAAAGTGCTCAAGCTGCGCCTCAAGGGCATGGGGCTGCCGATCATCGACCATGGTAGCCATATCGTACCGGTGATCGTTGGCGATCCGGTCCACACCAAGAAGCTCTCGGATATGCTGCTCGACAGTTTTGGCATTTATGTGCAGCCGATCAACTTCCCCACCGTGCCGCGTGGCACGGAACGTCTGCGCTTTACCCCTTCGCCGGTGCATGGGCCGAAGGAGATGGACAAGCTTGTAAGCGCGATGGACGAACTTTGGTCGCACTGTGCGCTGAATCGTGCCGAGCTGGCGGGCTAAGATGAGAGAAAGGTGCAATTTTTATTGCACCATGTTACTTTAGCCTCAACAAAGAACCCGATCCGAATCGGGAATTGGTAACGGATCGGCATTGCAGTGAGGCAAATGTGATGATCAGGCGCAAGGGACAGCGCAAATCCGTAGAGGCGGCGGCAGGGCCAAAAGGCTTTGACGATTACGATCTTCGGCTTGGCGACATGATGCGCGGAGAACGCGCCACCATGGGCAAATCGCTGCTTGATGTGCAGCGGGAATTGCGCATCCGTGCAAATTACATTTCGGCCATTGAAGACAGCGATCCGTCGGCGTTTGAAACGCCGGGGTTCATTGCGGGATACGTGCGCTCCTATGCGCGCTATCTTGGTATGAATCCGGATGTGGCCTTTGAGACCTTCTGCCGTGAGAGCGGGTTCTCCACGGCGCATGGTATGGCCGCCGAGGCATCAACTATTCGTAAGAGCGATGTATTCGCAGAACGGCGCGCGCGGGGTGATGATCCGCTGGAAGCGCCGATCACGCCCTTCACCCCCACACCGGAATCGCTCCTTAGCCGGATCGAGCCACAAGCGATTGGCTCGTCTCTGGTGCTCGTGGCGTTGATCGCGGCGATTGGCTATGGTGGTTGGTCGGTGCTTAATGAGATTCAGCGCGTGAAGCTCGCGCCAGTGGATCAGACACCGGTGGTTCTCGCCGACCTCGACCCGCTCAAGGAGGCCGGTGCGGTTGCGGGTGGCGCGACCGAGACAGCACAGGCTGGACCGGGCGTCTTTACGCCAACAGCGCAATCATTGGATCGCCTGTATCGTCCGCAGGCGCTTGATGTGCCGGTGATGGTTGCACGCGATGCGCCGATTTCGACGCTCAATCCCGACACGGTCGGTGTGTTTCAGGCAGACGCACCGTTCGTCGCGGCAGTGTCGGAAGAAGAGCTTGATCGCGTGATGCCGCAAGTTGTTGGAAGCGATGCGCGTGATCTGGTGCTGATGGCGGTGCGTCCGGCTTGGGTCCGGGTGCGCGCGGCGGATGGCACTGTGATCCATGAGAAAATCCTCAACCCGGGCGAAGAGTATCTCTTGCCGAAATCGGAAGAGGCACCGACCCTTACGGCGGGGATGAGTGGGGCGATTTATTTCAAGCTCGGCGAAGCGGTCTTTGGGCCGGTGGGCGAGGGCACGAACCGGATTGGCGATCTGGCGCTTGATGCGGAGAGCCTTCTGGAAAACTATGATCTTGCCGATCTTGAGATGGACCCGGATCTCGCGCGGATCGTTGCCGAGGCGGATGCCTCGCAGATCAACGCCGATTGAAAACCCCTATCGCGCATTGCTCCCGTGGCGCTGGCGACTTACATAGGCCCTGAACCTGTCTGAGGTGAAGGGCCTTTTCATGTCGATGAACCACATTCGTCCGTGGCGCAATATTGAGCGCCGTAAATCGCGCCAGATCATGGTTGGCAATGTGCCGGTCGGGGGGGATGCGCCGATTGCGGTGCAGACCATGACCAACACCGATAGTTCCGACGTCAAGGCGACGGTGGCACAGGTGCAGGCCGCAGCGGAAGCGGGTGCGGATATTGTGCGGGTTTCAACCCCAGATGCGGCGGCGACCAAGGCCCTTCGGGAGGTGGTACGTGAGAGCACCGTGCCGATCGTGGCCGACATCCATTTCCATTACAAACGTGCCATTGAGGCCGCAGAGGCAGGGGCGGCCTGCCTGCGGATCAACCCCGGCAATATCGGCGATGAGAAGCGGGTCAAAGACGTTATTCAGGCCGCTAAGGATCATGGATGTTCAATCCGTATCGGGGTCAATGCCGGATCTCTGGAGAAGCATCTTCTCGACAAGTATGGCGAGCCTTGCCCGGACGCGATGGTGGAGTCGGGGTTGGAGCATATCCGTATCCTTGAGGACAATGATTTTCACGAATACAAGATCAGCGTGAAGGCCAGCGACGTGTTCATGACTGCCGCCGCCTATCAGCAGCTGGCCGAGGCGACGGACGCACCGATCCACCTTGGTGTGACCGAGGCAGGCGGCTTTGTAAGCGGCACGATTAAATCGGCGATCGGGCTTGGTAATCTGTTGTGGATGGGGATTGGTGATACGCTGCGCGTCTCGCTAAGTGCCGATCCGGTCGAAGAGGTGAAGGTCGGGTTCGAGATTCTGAAATCATTGGGCCTGCGTCATCGTGGGGTCAATATCATCTCTTGCCCGTCCTGTGCGCGTCAGGGCTTTGATGTCATCAAGACGGTGGATGAGTTGGAAAAACGGCTGGCGCATATTCACACGCCGATGAGCCTTTCGATTATTGGGTGCGTGGTAAACGGGCCGGGCGAGGCATTGATGACGGATGTGGGCTTTACCGGCGGTGGGGCCGGATCAGGGATGGTGTATCTTGCGGGCAAGCAGAGCCACAAGATGTCCAACGATCAGATGGTCGACCATATCGTTGAGCAGGTTGAAAAGCGCGCCGCCGAGATTGAGGCCGAGATGGCCGCAGCGGCCGAGTAGGACCGGGAGCGGGGCAGGGGCGCTGCCCCTCACGTTGCTTTTGACAAGCAAAAGCAACGCTCACCCCGGGATATTTATCGCAAGAGGAAGCGGATTAGCCCCCGCGCTTTTCGGCAACCAGAGACATCATGCCTGCAAGTGGCATGTAGCCACGCAGCAATTGGTCCTCCAGGACGAAGGTCGGGGTGCCAGAGATTGACAGCTTCTGGGCCAGGGCGCGGGTCTGTGCAATCTCGGCGGTGACGCTTTCAGAGGCCATCTGGGCGAGGATCGCATCGGTATCGAGGCCAAGCGCGTCAGACAGCCGCGTGAGGGCAGTTTCGTTCACGTCGCCGGTGAAGGAGATCAGCGCATCATGGACCAGCGCATAGGCGCCGTCACCAGCGACCTGTTTCACAGCGATGGCGAAGCGTGAGGAGATCAGAGAGGCATCGCCGAGGATCGGGAATTCCTTGTAGATCAGGCGGATATTGCCATCGCCAGCGATGAGCTGTTTCACTTCTTCATGCGCCTTACGGCAGTAGCCGCAGCGATAATCGACGAATTCGACAAGAGTGATGTCACCCTCGGGGTTGCCACCGACATAGCTATAGCCATCGTTGAAGATTGCGTCCTGATTGGATTTGACCAGAGCGAGGTCATGAGCCGAGGCGGCGGCCTGTTGTTGTTTTTCGAGAATGTCGACGGCTTCCATGATGATGCCGGGGTTGTCGAGAAGATAGGCGCGCACTTCGGCGCGGAAGGCGGCACGTTCGTCATCGTTCAGGTTGTTGAGGTCAAACGCAGCGGCGGGCAGGGCAGTCAGCCCAAGAAGAGCGGCGGCGGCGAGAGGTTTGAACATGGGGAAACTCCGTCAGGTTTACTTCTTTGAGGCGCGTTCGGATTCGCGCAGGATATCTTCGGCGCGGCGCCAGCCGCGTGAGCCGTTGGGCAGCAGGCCACTGGCGCGTTTGGCGAGCACTCCTGCATCTTTGAGGCGGCCTTGCAAGGCGTATCGTTCGGCAGCGGCCAACGCGGCCATGCCATTGTTGCCAGTGCGCGCATAGGCCGCGCCGAGGTCACGCAGCATCAAAGCATTGCGGAAGTCGCGGCCGCGTGATTGTTCGAGCGGTTTCAGCGCTTCGCGGGGACGGTCGGCTGCGAGCAGGGCATGACCAAGGCTGGACAGAAGGAGCGCGTTGCGCGGCTCGATGGCAACTGCCTTGCGATAGGCGGTCACGGCCTCCGAGAAGCGGCGGTTCTCAAGCAGGATTTGGCCTTTAAGTTCGTAATAAAAGGCATCCTCGGGGCGCAGCGCAATCGCGCCGTTGATGGCCTTGAGAGCGGCACTGCTCTGGGAGAGGCGGTGGCGGGCGGCGGCTTCGCGCATGAGGCGTATGTCGCGGCTCGGGCTGTCGTCAAGGCGACCGAGGGTCCATTTTGGCGACAAGGTAAAGGCGGCGAGTTTGCCACGCGCGCGCGCGTACCAGTAGATGGTTTCCGGAGAGGCGGGTTTGGCCTTGTCCGCATGGGCAGAGGTATAGGCCTTCATGGTGCGGATGCGGTCGCGGGTCAGCGGATGCGAGCGCATATAGGGGTCTTGGCGCGAGGTGTTGAGAGCTTCTTGGCCACGAAAGATTTCATGCACGTCGACGGCACCCTGGGTGTCGACCCCGGCGTGGCTCATATAGCGTACGCCGGACTGGTCGGCGGCGACCTCTTCGGCGCGGCTGTGGGCGAGAAAACGGCGTTCTGCAGAGGCGGAAGAGCCAATCGCAAGCCCCAAGCCGACATTGGCATTTCCGGTCGCTGCTGCTGCGGCGGCGGCCAGTGCAAGGCCAAGGCCAGCAGCCGTTTGGGCGTTGCCCATGTTGGTGATGCGGCGGGCGATATGGCCATTGGTGATATGGGCGGCCTCATGGGCAACCACGGCCTGAAACATCTCGGGCGTGTTCATGCGCAGGAGCATGCCGAGATGGATGAAGATGTGATTGTTGTCGACGACGAAGGCGTTGAGGCTGCGGTCATTGACCACCAAGACGCGCACATTGCCGCCAAGGCCGGCGGCGCTCAGGATTGGGGCGGCGACGCGGCCCAGAGCGTGTTCGATATCAGGGTCGCGGATCAGGGAAGCTGCCTTGGCCGTGTTGCCCGACAGTATCAACACGAGCGCGGCCACAAGGATGGCGATTGCCTTGAGGGGATGGATTGACGCCGGGGGCGTTTCGCGGTGAAAACGGCGATGAAAACTCATGGGCCCAATAGGAAGGAAAACCATGCGGAACTCAAGCCGAAGCGCCGTTGATCCCTTTATTGTGATGGATGTCATGGAGGCGGCACGTCAGGCCGAGGCCGAAGGGTGCCATATCATCCACATGGAGGTCGGCCAGCCGGGGACGGCAGCGCCGGAAGGCGCGCGGCGGGCGGTTGCCGAGGCCATGGAGCAGGACGCCATGGGGTATACTGTGGCGCTTGGGCTTCCGGCGCTACGTCAGCGCATCGCGCGTTTGTATGGTGAGTGGTATGATGTTGATCTCAACCCCGAGCGCGTGGTGGTGACATCGGGGTCTTCGGCGGGGTTCCTCCTTGCCTTTACAGCGCTGTTTGATGCCGGGGATCGGGTCGCCATCGGGGCGCCGGGCTATCCCTCATACCGACAAATTCTCAAAGCCATGTCGCTGATCCCTGTTGATTTGCCCACTTCCGAGGCCAATCGATTGCAGCCAGTACCCGCAGACTTTGCAAAAATGGACGTGCAGGGGCTTATGGTGGCGTCGCCGGCGAATCCGACGGGGACGATGCTTGATAAGGGGGCGATGACGGCGTTGGTTGAGGCGGCGCGGGCCAAGGGGGCGAGTTTCATCAGTGATGAGATTTACCATGGTGTCGAATATGAGGCCAAGGCGGTGACGGCGCTTGAGATCACAGATGAGTGTTATGTCATCAATTCCTTCTCCAAGTATTTTTCCATGACGGGCTGGCGTGTGGGGTGGATGGTTGTGCCCGAGGACCATGTGCGCAAGGTTGAGCGGCTGGCGCAGAACATGTTCATCTGTGCCCCGCATGTGAGCCAGGTTGCGGCGCTTGGGGCGATGGAGTGCCACGAAGAATTGCAAGCGAATATGGGGGTTTACCGGGCCAATCGGCAGCTTTTGATTGAGGGTCTTCCGAAGATTGGCTTTGATCGCTTCGCCCCGCCGGATGGGGCGTTTTATATCTATGTGGATGTGAGCGATTACACCAAGGATAGTCGCGCCTTTGCCCGGGAAATCCTTGATGAGGCAGGGGTTGCGGTCACGCCGGGGCTTGATTTTGATCCGGTGCGCGGGGCGGGGACGTTGCGGTTTTCCTATGCGCGGTCGACGGCGGATATGCGCGAAGGTTTGGCCCGGCTTGGGGCGTTCATGAAGAAGCGCGGCTTCGCTTAAGGCCCCAAAAGGCACGTCTGCATCGCGTCTGTATCGCGTATGCATCGCGGTGGTGCGGATTTTGGGCCGTTGGCGGGCCGAGGTCCGCAGTGTAAGATGCGGGCAAAGAGATCACCCGTGAGAGGGATCATGAGCAGGATCATTGCGATTATATGCGCGTTCGTTTGGGCGTTTTCGGCACCGGTGCAAGCACAGGAGTTGAGCGGTTTGGCGCGCATTGATGGCGCGACCAGTGGCTTTAGCGAGGGCTGGCGCGGGGAGGTCACGTTGCGGCTCGATCTGTCGCAGGGCGTGCCTTGGCGGGTGTTTCAGCTTGAAGACCCAAAGCGGTTGGTGCTCGATTTCCGCGAGGTGGATTGGCGCGGTTTTACCGCAGACGCGCTTGGTCAGGCCGAGGGCATAGGCGCGGTGCGGTTCGGACAGTTTCGCCCCGGTTGGAGCCGGATGGTGATCGGCCTTGAGGCGGCGCTTGGCGTCAAGACGGCGGCGCTTGCGGTGGATGAGACCAGTGGCGCGGCGCAGCTTGAGGTGGTGCTCACCCCGGTCAGCGGGGCGGACTATGCCGCGCAGGCAGGAGCGCCGCGCGATCCGCGTTGGGACCTGCCGGAACCGGCGCTACCGCCGGTCAGTACACGGCAAGAGCGGCCAGACTGGGCGCCTGTGGTGGTTGTGATTGACCCGGGCCATGGCGGGATTGATCCCGGCGCAGAGCGTGGAGAGGTCAATGAGAAAACTCTGATGCTGACTTTCGGGCGCGAGCTGCGCGACACATTGCGGCGCACGGGGGCGTTCGAGGTCGTGATGACGCGGGACGAGGATGTCTTTGTGTCGCTTGAGCGGCGGGTGTCGATTGCCCATGAGGCGGGGGCGGATATTTTTATCTCGCTGCACGCTGATGCCCTAAGCCAAGGCCATGCCACGGGGGCGACGGTCTATACCCTTTCGGAAGAGGCCTCGGACAAGGCGTCAGAAATCCTTGCCGAGCGCCATGACCGCGCCGATATTCTGGCCGGGATTGACCTGTCGAAGGCGGATGACGAGGTGGCCAATGTGCTTCTTGATCTGGCGCGTCTTGAGACGCAGCCGCGCACGGATCTGTTTGCGGGCCTCCTTGCGCGGCAGATTCGCGAGACGACAGGGTCGCTCAACAAGAAACCTCTGCGCCATGCGGGGTTTTCGGTTCTCAAGGCCGCGGATGTGCCATCGGTGCTGCTCGAAGTGGGGTTCCTATCGTCAAAAGCCGATCTGGAGCGGCTAACCGATCCGAACTGGCGCGCGCTCATGGCGGGGGCCATCCGTGATGCGCTACAGCTTTGGGTGGAGGAAGACGAGGAAATGCGCGGTCTTCTCAGGCAGTAGGGCGGCGAAAAGGTGCCAAGGGCGCGCGGGGATGTGTTTTGACCCTCCGGTGCGGCGTCTATATAGAAACGTCAGAACCAAGTGCGAAACGGGGTAGGCGCGTGTTGCGATTCATTCTTTCCTTTTTTGGAACCATCTTCACGTTTGTGACGATGGGCCTCGCCGTGATCGCGCTTTCGATCGGGGCGGTGTTTTGGATGTATGGCCGGGACCTGCCGAGCCACGAGGCGCTTGCACAATATAAGCCGCCGACGATCAGCCGGATTTATTCCGGCGAGGGGCAGATCATCGACGAGTTTGCCAAGGAACGGCGGCTTTTCGTGCCATCCGAGGAAATTCCGGGACTGGTCAAGCAGGCGTTTATCTCGGCCGAGGACAAGAATTTCTATACTCATAGCGGGTATGATGCGCGCGGGATCGCGGCAGCGGCCGTGGAGGCGGCGCGTTCGGGCGGCAAGAACGTGCGCGGGGCCTCGACCATCACTCAGCAGGTGATGAAGAACTTCCTTCTGTCTGGGGATCGCCGGCTTGAGCGCAAGATCAAGGAGATCATCCTTGCGACGCGCGTGGAAGAGACGCTTTCGAAGGCGCAGATTCTTGAGCTTTACCTCAACGAGATTTTCCTCGGGCAAAACTCCTATGGTGTGGCTGCGGCGGCGCAGACCTATTTCAATAAATCCCTGAGCGAGCTGGCACCGCATGAGGCGGCGACGCTGGCTTCGATGCCCAAGGCGCCCTCGGATTATCATCCGGTGCGGCGCAAGGAGCGGCTTTTGTCGCGGCGCAATTTCGTGCTGCGGGAGATGGCGGAGAACGGCTATATTTCCGAGGCGACCTATGAGGCGGAAAAGGCATTGCCGCTGCGCTCGGTTCAGAATGGCGATTTTGACAGTTTCAAAGAGGCATTGCCGCCGCGGGATTATTTCACCGACGAGATCCGCCGCCAGCTTTCCAAGGATTTCGGCGAGGACGAGTTCTTTTCCGGCGGCATGGTGGTGCGGGCGACGATCGACCCGGAGATGCAGGAGGTCGCGGCGCGGGCATTGCGTCATGCGCTTGAGAAATATGACCGTTCGCGCGGGGTCTGGCGCGGCACGGAAAAGCGTATTGATCCGGCGCTTTTGAGTGATGAGGGCAAATGGCGCGCGGCGCTGAGCGAGACGGATGTGTCGCGCGATATTGATCTTGATGGGCGTTGGTATCCGGCGGTTGTTCTCTCGGTGGGTAAGAATGACGCGCGGATCGGCATTGAGGGCGTCAATGATGATGCGGATGGTCATTACATTCCGGCCAAGGATGTGACCTGGGCGCGGCCTCAGCTTGAAGATGGCAAGCTTGGGCGCAAGGCGAAGGTTGCGGGCGATTTGCTTGCGGCGGGGGATGTGATCCTCGTGCGGGCGATCACCAAGGACGACGATGACAGCTTTGTGCGCTGGTCCTTGCGGCAGGTGCCGGAAGTGCAGGGCGGGTTCATGGCGATGGACGTTAACAACGGCCGTGTGATCGCCATGCAGGGCGGTTTTAGCTATCAGGATTCGGTCTTTAACCGTGCGACGCAGGCCAAGCGTCAGCCGGGCTCATCCTTTAAGCCGTTTGTGTATGCCTCGGCGCTCGATAGCGGCTATAGCCCGGCGACGATCGTGATCGACGCCCCGATCGAGATTGATACGCCGCAGGGCGTCTGGCGGCCGCGCAACTCGTCCAACAAGTTCTATGGGCCGACGCCGTTGCGGACAGGGATTGAGCGCAGCCGGAACCTGATGACGATCCGCCTGGCTCAGGAGGTCGGGATGGATGTTGTGTCCGATTATGCCGAGCGGTTCGGGGTTTATGACAATATGGGCCAGTTCCTCGCCAACTCGCTTGGCTCGGAAGAGACCACATTGTTCCAGATGGTGGCGGCCTATGCGATGTTTGCCAATGGCGGCGAGCGGGTGGAGCCGACCCTCGTGGACCGGGTGCAGGACCGCTATGGCGAGACGATCTATCGCCATGACAAGCGCGACTGTGCTGATTGTGACCGGTCAGACATCGCGCCGACCCGCGGGCCGCGCATCGTAACCAACCGCGAGAGGGTTATGGACGCGATCACCGCTTATCAGCTTACGTCCATGATGCAGGGTGTGGTGCAGCGCGGTACGGCGTCGAGCGCAATCAACCTGCCGGTGCCGGTTGCGGGCAAGACGGGGACAACCAACGAAGCCAAGGACGTATGGTTCATCGGCTTTACCAACACACTCGTCGCAGGATGTTATATCGGTCATGACCGTCCGCGCCCGCTTGGGCGAGGCACCTATGGCGGGTCGACCTGTGGGCCGGTGTTTCAGGAATTCATGAGCGAAGCGATTGAGAAATACGGCGCGGGTAAGTTCCGCGTGCCGCCGGGCGGTCATTTCATCAAGATCGACCGCTATACCGGGGCGCGCCTGAATGACGGGGCTTCGGGGGACAATGTGGTCGCCGAATATTTCCGCGATGGCGAGGAACCGGTGTTCGGTGTGACCTATGATGGCGGTTTCGCCATGGGATCGAACCTGCCGCTTTTTGAAGAGGGTGAGACCGACACAGAGGAGGTCACGACCTCGACCGGCAAGAAGGCCCTTCTTGGCCAGAACACGGATTTTGGCACCATGAGTTCGGGCGGTCTCTACTAACCGGGCAGCCCGCCGCAAGCGCCGCCTTGCCCGCGCCCCGGCGCTGGTTTATCAGGCGGACCTGACAATACAAAAGAAACGGAACCTTTGATGCGCGCCGAAATCCAGACCGTTGCTGCGGAAATCGAAAAATCGCTCGAATTGCTGCGCCAGCGCATGGACTGGGAGACGGCGCAATACCGGCTTGAGGAATTCAATGCTCGCGTCGAGGATCCCGATCTTTGGAACGACCCCGAGGGTGCACAGAAGCTTATGCGGGAACGTCAGATGCTTGTTGATGCGTTTGATACGGTGAAGGGGATCGAGACCGACCTGTCCGACAATATCGAGCTTATCGAACTTGGCGAGATGGAAGAGGACGACGAAGTTGTCGCCGATGCCGAAACCGCGCTTAAGGCGCTGGCGGTAAAGGCGGCGGAGAAGGAGCTTGAGGCGCTTCTCAATGGTGAGGCCGATAGCAACGATACCTTCCTTGAAATCAATGCCGGGGCCGGGGGCACGGAGAGCTGTGACTGGGCCTCGATGCTGGCGCGGATGTATGTGCGTTGGGCCGAGAAGAAGGGCTACAAGGTCGAGCTTCAGTCGCAGACGCCGGGCGAAGAAGCGGGGATCAAATCCGCCGCTTATAAGATTTCCGGCCATAACGCCTATGGTTGGCTCAAATCCGAGAGCGGTGTGCATCGCCTCGTGCGGATTTCGCCTTATGACTCGGCGGCCAAGCGCCATACCTCGTTCAGCTCGGTTTGGGTTTACCCGGTGGTGGACGACAATATCGAGATCGAGGTCAACCCGTCGGAAATCCGCATTGATACTTATCGTTCGTCTGGCGCGGGCGGTCAGCACGTCAACACCACCGACTCGGCGGTGCGGATCACCCACATCCCGACCGGGATCGTTGTCACATCATCGGAAAAGTCGCAGCACCAGAACCGCGATATTGCGATGAAGGCGCTCAAATCGCGGCTTTATCAGCGCGAGATGGATATGCGCAACGCGGCGATCAACGAGGCGCATGAGGCCAAGGGGGATGCCGGTTGGGGCAACCAGATCCGGTCTTACGTGTTGCAGCCCTACCAGATGGTGAAAGACCTGCGTACCAACCATGAGACCTCGGACACCAAGGGCGTGTTGGATGGCGACCTTGACGGGTTTATGGCGGCGACGCTGGCCATGGATGTGGCGGGCAAGAGCCGCGCCGACGCTCAAGCCGAGGATTAAGGGGGAGGGGCGCTGCCCCTCTTGGCCGCAAAGTGCGGCCAATTCACCCCGGAGTATTTATCCAGAGAAGAAGACAGGGGCCTTGCGCAAATGCGTGGGGCCTTTAGCCTTTGTGGGCAACTGGGGGAGGGACGCATGAGCGAATTTCTAGAGTGGGATGCGGGCGCGCTTGTTGGGGCGCTGCGCAGTGGAGCGGTTTCGGCCGAAGAGGTCATGGCGGCGACACTGGCGCGGGTGGAGGCCCGTAATCCGGCACTGAATGCCATTGTGTCGCGCCGTGACAGCGACGTGTTGATGGCAGAGGCGCGCGCGGCGGATCAAGTCCCCGTTGCTGAGCGGGGCGCGTTGCACGGGCTTCCGATGGCGATCAAGGATTTTGCCTCGGTAAAGGGGGTGCCGACTTCGATGGGATCGCCGCTTTTTGCCGACACACCTGCGCCGGAAGACGATCACATGGTGGCCGGGATGCGTGCGGCGGGGGCGATTTTCATAGGTAAGACCAATGTGCCGGAGTTTGGCCTTGGGTCGCATACGTTTAATCCGGTCTTTGGGGCGACGTTCAATCCGTATGATCCGGGCAAGAGCGCGGGCGGGTCGTCGGGAGGCGCGGCGGCGGCGTTGGCGGCGCGGATGGTGGCCTTGGCGGATGGGTCGGACATGATGGGGAGCCTGAGGAATCCGGCGGGGTTCTGTAATATTTACGGGTTCCGGCCGAGTTGGGGCGTCGTTCCCAGGGATGCGGGCGGCGAGACCTTTCTGCAGCAGATTTCCACCAATGGGCCGATGGCGCGCAGCCCTGCCGATTTGGCGTTGTTGATGTCGGTGATTGCACGGCCCAATCCGCAGGTGCCCCATAATGTGGCGGTGCAGGACTGGACCCTTGCGCCGCGCGAGCGGCTTGAGGGGGTGCGGATTGGTTGGCTCGGCGATTGGGGCGGGGCCTACGGGATGGAGGACGGTATCCTGTCGCTCTGTGAGGCGGGGCTTGGGGCCATGGAGGGGCTTGGGGCCGCGGTTGAGGCACTGGCACCGCCGATGGCGGCGGGGCGGCTTTGGGAAAGCTGGCTTACTTTGCGTCACTGGGCGGTGGCCTCGGAGCTTGCACCGCTTCATGCCAATGCCGCGACACGCCATAAGCTCAAGCCCGAGGCAATCTGGGAGGTTGAGGCGGGGCTTGGCCTTGATGCGATGGCGATTACGCGGGCGGGCGCGGCGCGGGCGCGGTGGTTCGAAAAGGCGGCGGAGTTGTTCGAGACCTATGACGTTCTGGCGCTGCCGACGGCGCAGGTCTGGCCCTTCCCGGTTGAGTGGCGTTGGCCGGAGGCGATTGGGGGGCAGGCGATGGATACCTACCATCGCTGGATGGAGGTTGTGGTGCCGGCGAGCCTTGCGGGGCTTCCGGCGATCAGTGTGCCGGTGGGGTTTGGCGATAATGGCCTGCCGATGGGGATGCAGCTTATTGCACGTAAGGGAGCGGATAGGGCGCTCTTGGAGATCGCGCAGGCCTATCACGCGGCGACACGCTGGCCCGAGCAGCGCGCGCCGGTGTTCGAAAAGGTTGATTTGTGAAGTGACACGGGGTCATATCGAAAAAACGACATGCATTTTGGGAGGGATGGATGCCGGACAAGCCACAACACGGGGTGCCCGAACTGGGCACGGTCACGATTGCGATGCTGCGCGAGGCATTGGCACGCGGTTGGCGCGACTTCAGGACCAAGCCGGGATACGGGTTCGTGTTCTCGGTGTTTTACGTGCTGGCGGGATGGCTCATCACATGGATCACCATGGCAACAGGGCAGAGCTATTGGTTGGTCTTTGCGGCGATTGGCTTTCCGCTATTGGGGCCGTTCGCCGCCGTTGGGCTTTACGAGGTGTCGCGGCGCCTTGAGCAGGGCCGTGCCATGGACCTTTACGCGATTTTTGGCGTCGTCGGGCGGCAGAGTAAACGGCAATTGCCGTCGATCTGTGCGGTGGTCGTGGTTGTGTTCCTATTCTGGTTCTTCCTTGCACACATGATTTTCGCCCTGTTCCTTGGCCTGTCGACGATGACCAATGTCTCGTCCTCCTACGAGGTCTACCTGAGCGGCAACGGGCTGATGATGCTTGGGGTTGGCTCGGTGGTGGGGGCGGCGTTTGCGCTTTTGCTCTATATGATTACGGTTTTGTCGCTGCCGCTTCTTCTTGACCGGGAGCTGGATTTTGTCACCGCGATGATTACCAGCTTTCAGAGCGTGACGGAAAATTTCGTGCCGATGATCCTTTGGGCCGCGCTGATTGCGGTGCTGACCTTTGTGGCGATGGCACCGGGGTTCCTTGGGCTATTGTTGGTGCTGCCGCTTCTTGGGCATGCTTCGTGGCACCTTTATTCGCTGATGAAAGAGGCCGGGGCGGCGGAAGCAGAGGCCTATGCCGCCGAGATAGAAGCCGAAGGTGAGATTGAGGACGCGTTGGCCTGATCTCTTACTCTTCGCGGCCCATGGCGCAGAGCAGCGCGTGCAGGTCGCGCGCCATGGGGTGGCCCTCTTCGAGAGCATAGACATAGGCGTGGGTCAGGTAAAAGCCGCGGGCCTCATCTGCGTTCGCGCCCTCGGCCGCCTCCCGGTAGAGCGCCACGAGAGACCGGCGGTCGCCGGTCTCATGCGCGGCCAGAAGGCGGGTGTCGAGCGCAGCGCTCATTCGGCGGCTGTGCTTTGGTTGGCAGCGGCCAGTTCATAGCGCGAGGCGACCCAATCGTGGAAGCAATGGGTCGGCCCGTCCATGGCGGGCGAGAAGCGGCCTCCGTCAAAGCCGACCGCGTGACGGCCCTTTTGCATGCCTTCGACGACGAACACGTCTTCCTCGAACACAGTTTTCCAAAGTTGCGTGTTGCGAGCGCGCAAGGCTTCGTCGGTTTGAGGGGTCGCGTAGTAGAGGTGGATATGTTCCACCGTCTGATCAATGGAGACGGGTTCCAGCACGATGGCGAAGGCGTGGTCCCGCTGGGCTCCGAGGAGGACGTTGGGATAGACCGCAACATATTCCGCGCCTTCGTCCCACTTGTCCGAGAGACCTTCGAAATCTGGGAAGACCTCACCATTGTCGCCTTTGAGCTGGCGGTAGACGAGGGTGCCCTGACCGGAATATTGGCCCGGTTCGTTGATGTTGTAGTGATCCTCAAGGCGCGAGTAGCTGTTGAGGCCGGGGTGCACCCAAGGCAGGTGATAGCTCTCGCAGTAGTTTTCGACGGCGAGTTTCCAGTTGGTCGCGACCTCAAGGGTAAACTTGCTATCGGGGCCACCATGGTAGACGGGTTTCTCGACCTCTTCCCAGCGTTTCAGCAGGTCGGCATGGACCTCTTCAAAGGGGGCGGCGTCGCCGGAGATGTTGATAAAGACCACGTCGCGCCAGATATGGCTACGGACCTCGACAAGGCCGAGTTCGGAGCGTTCGACGGCCGCGTGGGTGTTCTGGCCGGGGCCGCCGACATGGGGCGTGGTGACGAGGCGACCATCGGTGGCATAGCACCAGGAATGATAGGGGCAACGGATCGCGCCTTCGATCTTACGCGGCTCTTCGACAAGGATCATGCCGCGGTGGCGGCAGGTATTATAGAAGACACGAACCTGTTCTTGCTTGTCGCGGATCAGGAGCAGCGGCATACCAAGAAAAGAGATCGGCACCGCGTCTCCGGCCTCTGGCACGTCAGCCGCGACAGCAAGACCGGACCATGAGGCGGACAGAACCGCCTTTTTTTCAGCTTCGAACTGGGCCGGGTCGGCGTAATGGCTATTGGGCAGGCCGAGGGCCTCTTCTACTGGACGGCGCACGGCCGACAAATCTTGCACTTCCATGGCGAACTCCTCTTGCGATGAAGAAAAGCTAGCCGGGAATGTGTCAGTTCATTTGCCGCACAGCGACGCCTTTTGCCTCACCGCGACACAGATGCGCGTCGCGCTGGTGCGGGGGTCAGGAGAAGGGCTGGTCGAGTTGCAGCAGTTTTCGATGGTAGGGAATCAGTTCATCCGGGGTGCAGAAACCGACCTGGCGGGCGGCCTTGAGCACTTCGGGGCTGAAATGGCCGAGATATTCGCACACCTGGCGCGCGGCGCGACAGCCGGTCATGGTTTCGCGCACGGTGCGTGTCGCATAGCCGATCCAGTAGTGGTTCTGAAACGAAGCGACGCGGCTCAGGTAATTGAAGGAAGTGGCCATGGTGCGTTTATGCGAGACCAGAGTGGCGACGCCTTCTTCCTGAGGCAGGACGATGCCGCGAAATTCACGGGTTTCGGAGTCTGTTGGTAAGCCTTGCTGGCGCATGGCTTCTTTGGCCTCGTAGCCGCGCATGAAGGTATGGTTGTCCTGACGGAAGATGTAGAAGAGGCCGACAATGATAAGATCTGCCTCAGTAAAACTGCGTCGGGTGAAGCGGTAAAAGCCGCTTGGAAAGACGTCTTGGGGAATCTCTGTCATCCCGGCACCGACGTAATCATCGATCAGTGGGTGATTGAGGACGCCACGTTTGCTTTCGAGGGAGGCGATCGGTTCGAGCAGGATTCGTGCATCGACATCAAAGAACGTGCAGATGCGGTGCAGTACGTCCGGGCGCGGGAAGCTCTCACCAGAGAGGTAGCGGTTGAACTGGGTCCGGTTGATCCCAAGTTCTCGGCACAATTGAGAGACTGAGGGGTAGGTATCCGCTAAAAGACGCAGATTCGCTCCGAACATTTTTCGTAATTCCGCCGGGGACATGTCCTGTCCGCCCGGCTTGCTTGTATCAGCCAATGCACCCTCCGGTTGGTGTCTATTTTCTATTGTCGCGCCTGACGCGCATTGTTGTGGTCAATTGACGCTATTTAACATCATATTGATGCAGTTTGGCATCTAGGGAGGGCGAAGTCGACACAATTCCGAGGGAAGCGACGCCCAAATTATCATGTTTTCGATTTGTGTTCTTTGGAACACTCAAAGTGACAAGAAAAAGGAGTTTGATCTCAGATGCTTGGCGTGGTCCTCTGGAGCGATACTACCGATAACAAGGCCGTGATCTGGTGCGAAGATCATGGCGAACTGGCTTATTTCAATGGTGAAGGTGGCACGGCGTTCGAAGGGGTTGCCCTTGATGCCGGTGATCTTGTGCAGTTTGAGATGGAGCAGGCCAGCGAGCTGCGTCTGGCGCGCAATATGCGTCGGCTTGAGCAGGGGGCTTATGTGGGGCTACCCGAGAGCCTTGCCGAGGCTGCTGCGCCGAAGAAGACACCTGAGAAGAGCGCGGCAGAGATTCTGTCGGCGGATATTCTGCCCTTCACAGGGCGCCGCAACGCGCGGGAGCTTGTTCCGGCCTGATCTCGGAAAAATGTATCAGGACAAAAAAGAGGGGGCCATGTGGCCCCCTTTGTTTTTGTGTCGGGTCAGGCTTTGATCAGGCCGCGCCGCGCGAAAGCGCCGCGACACCGGTGCGGGCCACTTCGACAAGGCCGAGCGGGCGCATCAGGTCGGCAAAAGCGTCGATCTTCTCCGGCGCGCCGGTGATCTCAAACACAAAGCTTTCGAGCGTCGAATCGACCACGTTGGCGCGGAAGATTTCGGCCAGACGCAGGGCCTCGATACGTTTGTCACCTTCCCCAAAGACCTTGAACAGGCCGAGTTCGCGTTCGACGGCGGGGCCTTCGACGGTCAGGTCGTGGACCTCGTGCACGGGCACGATGCGGCCAAGCTGGGCCTTGATCTGCTCGATGACCTGCGGCGTGCCTTTGGTGACGATGGTGATGCGCGACTGATGACCGAGGTGATCGACCTCGGCGACGGTCAGGCTTTCGATATTGTAGCCCCGGCCCGAGAACAGGCCGATGACACGGGCGAGGACGCCCGGTTCGTTGTCGACGGTCACGGCGAGCGTGTGGGTTTCCTGCACGTCAGAGAAGTTCGGGCGCAGGTTATAGGCCGAATGCTTGGTCGAGCCTTTCTTGATTTTTAGAGCAGCCATTGTCGTCTCTCCTTACACAAGCACGGCGCCGCCGGCTTCGATCGCACCGTCGGTCGAGGCTTCGCCCAAAAGCATTTCGTTATGCGGTTTGCCCGACGGGATCATCGGGAAGCAGTTCTCGTGTTTCTCGACCAGGCAGTCGAAGATCACCGGGCCGTCATAGGCGAGCATTTCCTTGATCGCTTCGTCGAGATCGTCGGGATCGTCGCAGCGGATGCCTTTGCAGCCAAAGGCCTCGGCGAGTTTGACGAAATCGGGCAGGGCCTCGGACCAGCTATGCGAATAGCGTTCGCCGTGCAGCAGTTCCTGCCACTGGCGCACCATGCCGAGGCGTTCATTGTTGAGGATGAATTGCTTGACCGGCAGGCGGAACTGCACGGCGGTGCCCATCTCCTGCATGTTCATCAGCCACGAGGCTTCGCCCGCGACGTTGATGACGAGGCTGTCGCGATGCGCCATCTGCACGCCGATGGAGGCGGGCACGCCATAGCCCATGGTGCCAAGCCCACCGGAGGTCATCCAGCGGTTGGGATCCTCAAACCGGAGGTATTGCGCGGCCCACATCTGGTGTTGGCCGACCTCGGTTGTGATGTAGCGGTCCATATCCTTGGTCAGGGCCTCAAGACGGTGCAGCGCGTATTGCGGCTTGATGGTCTTGCCTTCCTGCTTGAAGCTCAGGCAATCCACGGCGCGCCATTCGCTCACCTGTTCCTGCCATTTGGCGATGGCGGCTTTGTTGGTCTTGCGACCGCGCGCCTTCCAGATCTTGAGGATATCCTCAAGCACATGACCCACATCGCCGACGATAGGAATATCGACGCGGATATTCTTATGGATCGAGGAGGGGTCGATATCAACATGCGCCTTGATCGAGCCCGGCGAGAAGGCCGAGACGAGGCCGGTGATACGGTCGTCGAAGCGGGCACCGATATTAATCATCAGATCGCAATCATGCATCGCCATGTTGGCCTCATAGAGACCATGCATGCCAAGCATTCCGAGCCAGTTCTTGCCCGAAGCGGGATAGGCACCGAGGCCCATCAGGGTTGAGGTGATCGGAATGCCGGTCGCATCCACGAGTTCGCGCAGAAGCTGGCTCGCGCCGGGGCCGGAGTTGATGACACCGCCGCCGGTATAGAAGACCGGGCGTTCCGCCTTTTCGAGGGCTTCAACCAGTTCGGTGATCGCCTCGATATCGCCCTTGAGCTGGGGCTGGTAGCGCGAGGTATTGATGGCCTGCGGGGGGGTGTATTCGGCCGAGGCGAATTGCACGTCCTTGGGGATATCCACGAGCACCGGGCCGGGGCGGCCGGAGCGCGCCACGTGGAAGGCCTGATGAATGGTGTCCGCAAGGCTTTCGGTTTCCTTGGCCAGCCAGTTGTGTTTGGTGCAGGGGCGGGTGATGCCGACGGTATCGGCCTCCTGAAAGGCGTCGGAGCCGATCATAAAGGTCGGCACCTGACCCGAAAGCACAACAATCGGGATCGAATCCAGTAGCGCGTCGGTCAGGCCGGTCACGGCGTTGGTCGCGCCGGGGCCAGATGTCACCAGCGCCACACCGACCTTGCCGGTCGCGCGGGCATAGCCCTCGGCGGCATGCACGGCACCCTGTTCGTGACGCACCAGAATGTGACGAATATCGTTCTGCTGAAAAATCTCGTCGTAAATCGGTAGGACAGCCCCGCCAGGATATCCGAATACCGTGTCCACACCCTGATCCTTGAGGGCCTGAACCACCATTCTCGCTCCGGTCATCTGACGTGTCATGTGTCTCTCCGTTTACAACGTCACTTCAATATCTCTTACACACAAAAAAGCCCCCGATCATCTGACGGGGGCGCATGGGGAACCGTTATGGTGTCCGTTACCGGCCCATGCGCCATTTTCCTACGACGACAATAAGTACGCCCATTGCTTGGTCTCCTTCGTGTGTGGGCGGACATTATGGCCGCTAAAAAGGGGCGTCAACCGCGAAAACCCTCTTTGAGAGGGGAATTTTCGAGAAAAGTGTCGTGAGGAGGGGGGTAAACTTTCCGAATATTACGTTTTGGGGTGTGAAAACGACCGCAATTCGTAAGTCCCGGTCCGCGCTGCAGCGCGGAAAATGGGGAAGTATATGATATGTCACTAAAAATAGAATACTTCTAAACATATTAACTATTTGAAAAATAAATGCTTTTCCCAAAGTTTAGAATTGATCCAAGTCAAAGTTTCCTATCCGAAACCTGTCATCCTTGCTTCAGACGCGTGAGACTCGATCTAGGAGCTAGAAAATGAAACGTCTCTTGACAGCCACGGCAGCCATCGCCTGCGTCATGGGTGCCCAGGCCAATGCAAGCGAACTTCGTGAAGAAGCGCTTGAGTATTTCAAGCCACTGCCTTCGACGGTGCCCGCCGTGAAGGACAATCCGATCACCCCGGAGAAAATCGACCTCGGCAAGGCGCTGTTCTTTGATCCGCGCATGTCGGCCTCGGGGGTGTTCTCGTGTAACTCGTGCCACAACCTTGCGACCGGTGGGGACGACAACATGCCAACCTCGATTGGTCATGGCTGGCAAAAAGGTCCGCGCAACTCGCCGACCGTGCTGAACGCTGTGTATAACATCGCCCAGTTCTGGGATGGCCGCGCACCCGATCTCGCGGCACAGGCAAAAGGTCCGGTGCAGGCTGGCGTTGAGATGGCAAACACGCCGGAAAACGTCGTCGCCACCCTGAACTCGATGCCCGATTATCAGACTTGGTTCAAAGCGTCCTTCCCTGAAGAGGCCGATCCGGTCACCTTCGACAACTTTGCCAAGGCCATCGAGGCCTATGAAGCCACGCTGACCACACCGGCGCCGTTCGATGCCTATCTCAATGGCAATGAAGACGCGCTGTCGGATATGGAAAAAGAAGGGCTGGCGCTGTTCATGGATAAGGGCTGTGCGGCTTGCCACAGCGATGTGAACCTTGGCGGCAATGGCTATTATCCGTTCGGTCTTATCGAGAAGCCGGGTGCGGATATTCTGCCCGAAGGCGATAAGGGGCGTTTTGCTGTGACCGAAACGGCGGATGATGAATATGTGTTCCGCGCCGCACCGCTGCGCAACATTGATCAGACGGCACCGTATTTCCACTCGGGTCTCGTCTGGGATCTGAAAGTGGCGGTTGAGATCATGGCGGAAAGCCAGCTTGGGGAAGAACTGAGCAGTGACGAAGCCGACAAAATCGTGGCCTTCCTCGGAGCGCTGACCGGTGAAATGCCGGTTGTGGAATACCCGGTGCTTCCGGCCGAAACCGCAGGCACCCCGCGTCCGAGCGGGATCGTGATCGAATAAAGATCGCCATGCTCACGGAAAAAGGAAACGCCGCGCAGGTTGCGCGGCGTTTTCGTCTTTGACGGACAGGGGTTAGAGGCTGACGCCGGTGCCCTGTAAAACGCCGTGTTCCATGGCATAGCGGGTCAGGCCGGCAGTCGAGGAAATGCCGAGCTTGCGTTTGATGTTCTTGCGATGGGTTTCCACGGTGCGCACCGAGATATTAAGTGCGACGGCCACTTCCTTGTTTGATTTGCCCTGAGCCAGTTGCAAAAGCACGGTCTGTTCGCGGCTTGTCAGGGCCTCGCGCTGGTCGCCTTCGGCGGGCGCGATGGAGCCTTTGGCCCCGGTGCAGAGGTAACGTTCGCCCTGCATCACGGTGTCGATGGCGGTGCGGATTTCCTCGGTCGGGACATCCTTGAGCACGTAGCCGACAGCACCATGCGACAGGGCGGTGGAGATATATTCCGGGCTGTCATGCATCGACAGGATCAGGATACGGGTGTCGGGATTGGCTTCGAGCAGCATTTCCGTTGCGGTCAGGCCGCCGATCTCAGGCATGTTGAGATCCATGAGCACGATATCGGGGGCCAGATCGCCGAGACGGTCTACCGCTTCGCGTCCGTTGCAGAGCGTGGCGATGACTTCGATGTCGTCATAGCTTTCGAGAATGGATTGGATGCCTTCGGCGACCATCGGATGATCGTCGACGATCGCCACGCGGATCGCGGCGGGGCCGGTTGGCTCGGTCATGCGCTGGCCTTTCTTTTGTCGGGGGAGGCTTCTTCGGGCGTCAGGATGTGGCTGAGCGGGACTTCGGCGACAATAACCGTTCCTGAGCGGCTCGAAAAGATGCGCAGCGTCCCTTCGAGCTGTTCGACACGTTCCTGCATGTTGCGCAGGCCGAGGCCGGTCTGGGGATGACGAGAATTTTCCGGCGGCAGGCCGGTGCCATTGTCGGAGATGCGCATGGTCGCGCCGCCGGTGTGGCCGCGGATATCTACGCTGACATGGGTGGCGCCGGAATGGCGCTCAACATTGGTCAGGGCCTCCTGAGCAATGCGGTAGAGGGCGTTCTTGGCGTCATTATCGAGGCGATTGCGGAAGACCACGGTTTCAAACTCGGCCTCGATCCCGGTGCGGGCGGAAAATTCATCCGTAAGCGCCTTGAGCGCGGGGCCAAGTCCGAGATCGTCGAGGACGCCGGGGCGCAGATCGCGCGAGATGCGGCGGACTTCCTGAATGGCGCTTGAGAGGTGGCCAATGCCGCGGTCCAGTGTATCGGCAGCACGATCATCGCCTTGGGCAAAGCGGCGTTTGGCGCTGTCGAGGGCATAGCGCACACCGACGAGAAGCTGGCTGATGCCATCATGCAGTTCACGCGCGACGCGGCCGCGTTCTTCTTCCTGCGCGTCAAAGACGCGTTGGGTCAGGGCCTTGAGCTTCACATCAGCCAGGCGGCGTTCGCGGATGTTGATGACAAGGCCGGACATGAAAACAAGGAGCAAGGCGCCGACCGCGATGGCGAGGATATATTGTGAGGTGCGGCGCACGCGGGTTTCGACCTCGGCGCGGGAGGCGGCGACGGTTTCAAGCACATCGTCAATGAAAATCCCGGTGCCGATGGCCCATCGCCAGTCCTGAAGGCCGACCACATATGTCACCATGCGCGCTGTCTCGCCGGTCGAGGGTTTGGGCCAGTCATAGGTATGATAGCCGCCGCCTTGCCGCGCGATGCGGATCAACTCGTCGGTGATGGCGGTGCCGTTCACATCTTCAAGCCCGGTCCAGTTCTTGCCGATCAGGTCAGTCTGACGCGGGCTGACAAGGTTGGTGCCTTCATAATCGAAGACAAGGAAGTAGCCGTCCTGGCCGTAGAGCATGGAGGATAGAATCTGGGTCACGGCGAGCTTGGCGGCGGCATCATCGGGGGCGGCGCGGCCATAGATGTTGACGAAAGCGGTACGCGCTAAAGACATATAGTTTTGAAGCTCGGCTTCCTTGGCTTCGATCAGGCGCATTTCAAGCGAGCGGATTTCACGTTCGGCCAGTTGGCGCGATTGATTGGCCACCAAAACGGAAATCGCCGCCACCGCCAGAATCAACGGAAGCGTCGCGAGCAAGAAGAGCTTTTGCCCATAAGAAGGGCGTAAATGCGAGATAAGGCGGCGCATATTTGATTCGTTACGATGTTGCGAGCCCGAATCATAGAGGCGATTTTGCAATGAAAAGCCGTCTGTTGCGCAGCTTTTGAGCTTGTTGGAGGGGAATTGGTGAAATTTTCTACCACCAAGATGGGTATATACGCAGAACTAGGTATTCCAACCCGCACCTTGCATGGCTAGGCTTGCGCCACTTGCAACGATCCGTCCGCAGGCCGTTCGCGGCTTGCCGGGCTGTTAAAAATTCTGGGAGGAAGCACTCTATGGATCGTCGTTCTTTTCTTAAAACTTCGGCTATGGGCGGCGCAGCTGCTGCTGCAACCACTCTGGCGGCTCCGGCGTATGCCACTGGCAAACGCACGCTGACCATGGTCACGACCTGGGGCCGTGGCCTCGCGGGCGTGTTCGATGCCGCGCAGCGCACCGCTGACAGCATCACTGCAATGTCCGACGGCATGCTGACCGTTGACGTTAAAGCCGCTGGCGAACTCGTCGGCGCGTTCGAAGTGTTCGACGCCGTGACCGCAGGTCAGGCCGACATGTATCACGCTGCCGACTACTACTTTGTGGGTCAGCACCCGGGTTACGCGTTCTTCACCGCGGTTCCCTTCGGTATGACTGCACAGGAACTCGCCAACTGGTACTACCATGGCGACGGCATGGGCCTGCATGACGAACTGGGCGAAATCTTTGGCCTCAAATCGTTCCTCGGCGGCAACACCGGTGCACAAGCTGGTGGCTGGTTCTCCAAGGAAATCAAAGGTCCGGAAGACTTCAACGGTCTCAAGTTCCGTATGCCGGGTCTCGGCGGTAAAGCGCTCGGCAAGCTTGGCGCTTCGGTTCAGAACCTTCCGGGTGCGGAAGTGTATCAGGCCCTCGCATCCGGCGCCATCGACGGCACCGAGTGGATCGGCCCCTGGGCAGACGAAAAAGCCGGTTTCCAGGAAATCACCAAGTTCTACTACACTGCAGGCTTCCACGAGCCGGGCGCAGGTCTCTCGGTTGCGACCAACCGTGAAGTCTTCAACAGCCTGTCGCCGGCACACCAGAAGATCATCGAGATCGCTTCTGCGGAAACCCACCAGTGGAACCTGGCACAGTTCCTCAACAACAACGGTGCGGCGCTTCAGCGTCTGCAGTCGGCTGGTGTGAAAACCCTCGAATTCCCGGACTCCGTTTGGGATGCGTTCGGCAAGGCGTCGGCAGAAGTGCACGCCGAGAACATGGGCGACGAGATCTACAAGAAGATCTACGACAGCTTCTCCGCTTCGATGGCTGCGTCTTCGAGCTGGATCCAGAAGTCCGAAAGCGCCTATCGCGCACAGCGCGACCGCGTTCTGGGCTAAGCCTGATCGCCAAGATAGAGGAGGCCCCCCGATCCACTCGGGGGGCCTTTTCAGAAAGTCGCGACAGCGCACCTCACTAAAATTATAAGGGGATGGGGGGATCATGCTGGACGCAATCGTCTGGTGTTTCACCAATATCGCACAGGCTTTTGTCAATTTCGGGTACGCGGTTACGCATCCGGGGCAATGGCTTTCGTGGATGGGGGGTCTTGAGACCGTCGAGGACAAGCAGGCGCTTATGCGCTTTGTCTATTACGGTGGCTCGACCGAGTTTTTCTTTGTGGTCTTCACGATCTTCCTGATTGTGACGGCTATCGGCCTGTGGCGCCGGTCCTTCATGTGGGGCTGTGTGCGTGTGCTTGAGGGGATGGCGAATACAATCGGCCGTTTCTTCGCCTGGGCCGGTCTTATCATGGTTCTGCAGCAGATCGTCATCGTGTTCATGCAGCGGATTTTCACCGTGGCCGAGATCTCGCTGATCTGGAACGTGGAATTCCTGACTCATGACGTGAGTTGGTGGGCGGAAGAGCTCAAGTTTTATAACGCGATGATCGTCACCATGTGCGCCACCTACACGTTTGTGCAGGGCGGGCATGTGCGGGTCGACCTCGTGTATTCGGCGGTGTCCTATCGCACCAAGAAGATCATCGATATGTTTGGCGCGCTCATCTTCATGATGCCGGCGGCGGTTCTGACGTGGATGTATGGCTGGTTCTTCATGTGGCGCCACCTTGTGACGCCCAAGGTTTCGGCCTCGGACAAGGTCGAACTTTTGATGCGCAAAGCGCGCATCCTCAAATGGAACGTGGAAACCATCGGTTTCTCGCCCAACGGCTTCAATGGCTACTTCCTCTTCAAAATTCTTCTGGTGTCCTTTGCCGGTCTCGTGTTCCTGCATGCGATCGCGTTCTTCTACCGCTCTTACCTTGAGTGGAAAGAGGGCATGGACAGTGAAGGGAAATACCTCGACCGGGATACTCTCGGCGAGGGTGAAGAAGCCTATGAAGGCACGCATTAGGAATAGGGGCAGAACTCATGCTTTTCGGACTTGATGGGGTCGAAATCGGCCTGATTATCGTCTTTCTCTGCCTCTTCGGGGGTATTCTTTCGGGCTTTCCGGTGGCGTTTGCCATCGGTGGCGCCGGGGTCATTTCATTCGGGATTATCGCAGCGCTTGATAGCGCGGGCATCCTGATCCACCAGGCGATCGACTCGGGGTCGACGATGTATTCGGACCTGATCGCACAGGGCGTGCGGCCGGATGCGATATCGGTTTTCCGATACCCGGATCTGCCACGTATCGCAGAGCCGATTTTCCCGGGTGGCTGGGAACAGGCGATGGACCGCAACCTGTCGTTTATCGTCAACCGGATGAACGAACGTGTTCTCGCGGGGGCGTCGATTGAAACGCTTTTGGCAGTTCTGATGTTCGTTCTGATGGGGATCACGCTGGAACGCTCTAAGATCGCCAACGAGCTTCTGACCACCATGGCACGGGTCTTTGGCCCGCTTCCGGGTGGCCTTGCGGTATCGGTTGTTGTTGTGGGGGCCTTCCTTGCCGCCTCGACCGGGATCGTGGGCGCGACCGTGGTGACCATGGGTCTTTTGTCGCTACCGACCATGCTCAAGAACGGCTATTCGCCGAAGCTTGCCACCGGGGTCATCGCGGCCTCGGGGACACTTGGCCAGATTATTCCGCCGTCGATCGTGATCGTGCTTCTTGGCACGCTGGCGGGCGACCTCTACTCGGCAGCACAGGAACAACGTGCACAGACTGCGGGGTGTTCGGACGCGCTGACCTATCTGGGCGAACCGGCGGTTGTGTCGGTCGGCACCCTGTTCCAGGCGGCGCTGCTGCCGGGGATCATGCTGGCGGTGCTTTATGCACTTTATGCTTTTGGCTATGCGCTCTTGAACCCCAAGAACGCTCCGGCGGTTGAACTTGGCGCCTCTAATAGCGAACCGATTGGTCGCAACCATGGCCTTATGTGGTTCCTTGGTATGCCTGCGCTTCTTGTCGTGGGGATGATCGGCCTTAGCAACATTGGTCTTATCGGCAGTCAGAGCGTCATCGTCGACAGCTATTCCGATGCTGGTCAGACTGCGAGCTTGCGCACTAAGGTTGATGAGCAATGTCAGGCTGCGATGATCGAACTACACGGTCAGGAGGCTTGGGATCAGGCGGTGGCCGAGCAAACCGAGATTGACGCGGCGGGCGGAGTGCAGGAATCGCACCAGCTGACCGATGCGGAAATCGCGGCAGCCTATAAAGACAAGCTCGACAATGCGGCCCCGATCGGGTCAGGCATCGCCATCGGCTTCCTTTTGCTGGCTTTCGTGCTGACCACGGCACGGGGTGTCGGGCCGTCGCAAGACACCCGTCCGCTCGTGATCGGGGCAGGCGGTATCCTGCTGGCGCTGATTGTGGATGCTTTGCTGATTACGCCGGAGACGACGCCGGGCATGACGGTGGTGTTTCTCGCCATTCCGATTGCCATCGCGCTTTATGGCTGTCGCTATGCGGCCGGGCTTTTGGGCAAGAACGAGCTTTTGCGCGTGGTCTTCCCGCCGCTCGTCCTGATCGTCGCCGTCCTTGGCTCGATCCTTGGTGGCATCACCAACCCGACGCCGGCAGCGGCGCTTGGGGCTGGCGGTGCGATCATGCTGGCGGCCTTCCGCAAGCTTCAGGATGACGAGAAATCGGGCCGGATCATCATCTGGTCGACTTTCGCAATCATCATCATGATCCTCGTGGGCATCAACTTTGACCTGCGCGTCAATCAGGAAGTGGTGACCATCGAGAACTGGATCGCCTTCGCCGTGGCCAAGAGCGCCTACCTCTTTGCGATGTTCGGTATCCTCTATGGGTGCTGGGTGTTGTTCCGGGGCAAGGTTCTGACGCCAATTGTGCGGGAGACGGCGAAGGTCACCTCGATGGTCTTTACCATCTTGATTGGCTCTCAGCTTCTGAACCTCGTGGTGATCTCGTTCGGCGGTGAACACTATATCCAAGGCTTCCTGAAGTCCTTTGATAACCCGGCGACGGCCTTCCTGATCGTGATGCTGGTGCTGTTCGTTCTGGGCTTTGTGCTCGACTTCCTTGAGATCATCTACATCGTGATCCCGATTGTTGGGCCGGTGATCTATGGTTCTTACTTCGATCCGAAATGGGTCACGATCATGATCGCTGTGAACCTTCAGACTTCGTTCCTGACGCCGCCATTTGGCTTTGCGCTGTTCTACCTGCGTGGCGTGGCGCCCAAAGAGGTCACGACCGGGCATATCTATAAGGGTATCATTCCCTTCGTGCTCATTCAGGTGGCGGGGCTTGGGATCCTGTGGTTCTTCCCGTCCATCGTGACGATCCTGCCGGCGTTGATCCCGAACTAAGGGGCGGGGCCTGACAGGCTGAGACAAGAAACGGGGGCCCTTGGCCCCCGTTTTGCTTTTAGGGGGGATTAGGGCGAGGTGGCAGAGGTCTTTTCCTTCGCCCTTCGATGTGAAACAAAGGTAGAACATGAGGGGGTGTTGACCTTTGACGCGACTAAAAATCGACAATCGCACAGCCCGCGCCTTGTGGCTGACCTCACATGGTCTTGCCCAAGTGCCCACGGGGCCATTGGACGCCCTCGATCTCATTAAGAGATTGGGTTTCGTGCAGCTCGATACCATCCAGGTGGTGTCTCGTGCACATCACCATATCCTGTGGAGTCGCAACCAGAATTACCGCGAGCCTATGCTTGACCCTCTGCTGCGCGATCGGCGGCAGGTGTTTGAGCATTTCACCCATGATGCTTCGGTGCTGCCGATGGAGTTCCTGCCCATGTGGCAACGCCAGTTTCAGCGCAAGAAGGAACAGGTTGGCCGGTCGAATTGGTTCGGCAGGCATCTGGATGCGGAGCTGATCGCGCAGGTGATCCGCCGCATTACGGAAGAAGGGCCGCTTTCGACCCATGACTTCGAGACTAAGGTCAAAGGCGACAAAGCCATGTGGACGCGTCCACCGCATAAGATGGTGCTCGACTACCTTTGGTATTCTGGCGAATTGGCGACATCGCATCGGGATGGATTCACCAAGCATTACGATCTGGCAGAGCGCGTCTTTCCGCAGGATTTGCCGGTGTTCAGTGATGAGGAGCAGATCGCCCGTTTGTGCGATACGGCGCTTGACCGGATCGGTTTTGGGACGCCCGGCGAGATTCAGAGGTTCTGGGATGCCTGCACGGCACAGGAGGTCAAGATCTGGGCGGCGCGTATGGCAGCGGAGATTGTGGAGGTCGAAGTGCAGGGGGCCGATGGCCGCTGGATGCCTGCGCTGGCCTGCGCGGATATCGAGGCGCGTATCGCGGCCTTGAAAGAACCGACGTCACGGCTGCGAATCCTCAACCCGTTCGACCCTGCAATCCGTGACCGAGCGCGCCTCGCGCGGCTTTTCGGTTTTGACTATACGGTCGAGATGTTTGTCCCCGCCGCGAAACGCAAATGGGGCTACTACGTCTATCCCCTTCTGGAGGGGAACCGTTTCGTTGGCCGCATTGAGGCCAAGGGGGATCGTGCAAAAGGCACGCTGACCCTGACCAACTATTGGCTCGAAACGGATCGGTTGCGCACAGGGAAACGGGCGGCGAAAGTCGAGGCCGAGTTGACCCGATTGGCAAAGCTCGCGGGCCTGAAAGAGGTTGTTTGGTCGGTGTCCTAGCGTCAGCTGCCGGAGTTGCGGGTGTCGGGCAGGGAGATATTGGCGACCTGCTCGGCGATGGGATCGGTCGAGAGCGGATGGCGCGCGGTATCAAAGCGTTCGGGATCGCCGATGGGCTGCCATTTGCCGCCGAAAAACACTTCGAGCCCGGCAAAGCGCGCCTTGTAGCCCATCTTGGAACTGCCGGGCACCCAGTAGCCGAGATAGACATAGGGCAGGCCCGCCTCGCGGGCGATCTCGATATGATCGAGGATTAGGTAGGTGCCAAGGCTCTGGCGGGGCAGGTCGGGTTCAAAGAAGGAATAGACCATGCTCAGCCCGTCATTGATCACATCGGTCAGGGCGACACCGATTAGGCGATGGTCGTCCTTGTCGGTATATTCGATAACGCGGCTGCGGATCGGGGTTTCCTCGATCATCGCGGCAAATTCGAACACATCCATATCGGCCATGCCGCCATCGGCGTGGCGGGTGTCGAGATAGCGGCGAAAGAGAGCGAATTGGTCCTCTGTGGCCCAAGGCGAGGTGGCGCGGCGCGCCAGATGGGCATTGCGCCGGATGGTGCGTTTCTGGCTCTTGGTAAGGGTGAATTTCGAGACGTCGATCCGGGCCGAGAGACAGGCGGCGCAATCGCTACAGGACGGCCGGTAAAGGACGTTCTGCGAGCGGCGAAACCCTTGGTGTGAGAGCGCGTCATTGAGCGTCTCGGCATGCTCCCCCTGAAGCGCGGTAAAGAGTTTGCGCTCCATGCGGCCTTCAAGATAGGGGCAGGGCTGGGGCGCAGTCACATAGAACTGGGGCGCGAGAGGCAGGGTGTGGCGCATGGGGCTCCGTCGTTCGGCGTTTCATACGACGATAGCAAGCGTTCCGGGGCGCGCCAACCCCTTGTCAGAACCGCGCGCTGCGGTTGATGGCCACGCTCCCCAAGAGGTGATCGCTTAGGCCCTGAGCGCGGGCAGTGGTGAGCATCAGGATGACCGAGATCAGTTGCAGCGGGAAGACAGCGCAGGAAATGTAGAAGCCGACCGTGTGCAGGAAGGCGGTTGCGAGGTCAAAGCGTTGCCCGGCGCGGTCACGCATCTCCAATGAAACAAGGCGCATGCCCCATGTGGCCGAGCCAGTGGCCAGCGTCACCACGCGGTAGATGAATCCCGAGGCAGACACGAGAAAAGCAAAGAAAAAGATGCCGATAAAGGCCGTGAAAGGCAGGATGAGGAGCGCGATCAGGATGCTCACCACGGTGTCGATCGCGAAGGCCACGAGGCGTTTCGTCGGCACGTCGGCATAGAATTCCGGCTGTGTCTCGGGGTCGGGGAGGGTGTAGTCGCGGTAGCTCATTTTGGGGGTCGGTATCCCGTCTGTATAACGTCGGTATTACGTCGGTGCGAGGATGGCATATGCGCCCCGCCGAGGGAAGGACGGGGCGCAGGGGACGCGATCAGGCGTCGGTCTTGGGTTCGGCAGCTTTGGTGGCACGCTCATCCATGAAGGCGTCGAACTCGGCCTTGTCTTTGGCCTCGCGCAGACGTTCGAGGAAGGATTCGAAATTCTGCTGTTCTTCTTCGAGGCGGCGCAGGGTGTCTACGCGGTAGGCGTCGAAGGCAGAGTTGCCGGTCGGGGTCATGGCCGCCATGTGATGATGACGGGACGAACGGCGGCAGGATTTGGCGAACATGTTTTTGCTCCAGCGATTGGTGTAGGTGATGTAGAATACGAGGGCGAGGCCAATGGGCCAGAAGAAGATGAAGCCAAGGACCATGGCTGCAATCCATGCGCCCTTGCCTTTGTCATCGAGCCAAGCTTCGGCCCGCGCAAACCATCCCATCGGGCGGGAAGTATAAGAGGCGGCGGCGGTCGGTGTCATTGCGGTGTCTCCGTGAACTGGAATGAAATGTAAATCGTCTTCACATTACAATAGATGAGGAGGGGGCTGTCACTTTGCAAGGATAAATGTGAAAGGTTTTTACATTTATCGTATAGTGCTTTGATTTTTAATATTTAAAACTGTTGATTTAGGCGGAAAAATCGCCCGATTTTGCCCCTGTCAGCGCCGGGAGGCGGGCCGGATCAATGGCAAAGACATGGTTTGGTGTGCCAGCCGCGGCCCAGACAATGTCGAAGTCCAGAAGCCGGAGATCAAGGAAAGCGCGCACGGGATTGATATGGCCGATGGGGGAGACCCCGCCAATGGCAAAGCCGGTCTGGGCCCGAACGAGGGCGGCGTCGGCCTTGCCGAGGGGTTCGCCTGCAAGGGCGCTGGCCTTCTCTGTATCAACCTGATTGCCACCGGCGGTCAGGAAAAGGATCGCCTCACCACTTTCTTCGCCACGAAAGATGATCGACTTGGCAATTTGATCGAGTGCACAGCCCACGGCATCGGCGGCCATTTGTGCGGTGCGGGCACCGTCGGTTTCATGGATGTCGATGGGCAGGCCCGCGGCATCAAGGGCGGCGCGGACACGTTTGAGGCTCTTGCTCATGGGGGCTCCTTGGGTTGCACGGCTATTTGGCCCCCAGATTTGGCGGAAGTAAAGCAGCGCGGATTTGCGCAATGTCATTGACCCCGGCGGGGTGGATTCGCATTGTCGCGCCATGGACTTTCTCTCACGCATCACCCGCCTGCCACGCGCCTTCGATCCGGATCGGGGCGACGATATTATGACCCTTGTGCCGGAGGTGGAGGGCGATCTCGGCAAGCTCCTTCACGGCACGGCCGGGTGTAGCCCGTATCTCAAGTCATTGATTGAGAAAGAGCGCGATTGGTTGCCGGAAGCGTTTGGTGACCCGGAGGCGGCGGTTGCGCGGCTTTATGCGGATTTGAAAGAGGTTGCGGCGGATAGACTTGGCGCGGAGCTGCGCCGGGGAAAACGACGGATCGCGCTTTTGACGGCGCTGGCCGACCTTGCGGGGGTTTGGGAACTTGAGCAGGTGACAGGCACGCTTACCGATTTTGCCGATCTTGCCAGTGACCTTGCGCTCAAGGCGGCGATTGCCAATGAAATCCGGCGCAAGAAACTACCCGGTCAGACCGAGGATGATGTGGCCACAGCAGGCGGGATGGTCACGCTTGCCATGGGCAAGATGGGGGCGCATGAGCTTAATTACTCCTCGGACATAGACCTGATCTGTCTTTTTGATGAGACGCGGTTTGACCCGGATGATTTTCATGAGGCGCGGGCATCGTTTGTGCGGGCGACGCGCAAGATGTCTGCGATGCTCAATGATCTTACGGGGGATGGATATGTATTTCGCACCGACCTACGCCTGCGGCCCGATCCGGCGGTAACTCCGGTTTGCCTCGCGATGGAGGCGGCGGAGAGGTATTACGAGAGTCTTGGGCGCACATGGGAGCGCGCGGCCTATATCAAGGCGCGGCCCTCGGCGGGTGATCTTGAGGCGGGGGCGCGGTTCCTCAGGGCGTTGACGCCGTTCGTGTGGCGCAAACATCTTGATTTCGCAGCGATTCAGGACGCCCATGATATGCGCCTGCGTATTCGCGAGCATAAGGGCCTTGGCGGCGATATTGCGCTTGAGGGGCACAATATGAAACTTGGCCGTGGGGGAATTCGCGAGATCGAGTTCTTTACCCAGACACGGCAGTTGATTTCCGGCGGGCGCGATCCGGAGTTGCGCGACAATCGCACGGTGCCCGCGCTTGGGCTTTTGGCGGCGAAGGGGTGGGTTCCAAAGGATGCGGCCGAAACGCTGGCGCGGCATTACCGGGCGCATCGCGAGGTCGAACACCGGGTTCAGATGATTAATGATGCCCAGACCCATGACCTGCCGAAGTCGGCAGAAGGAATGGAGCGGATTGCCTGCCTCATGGGGCGCGATGTGGCGGAGATGCAGGCGGATATCAAGGCGCGGCTGACGGAGGTGCATGAGCTGACGGAGGGGTTCTTTGCCCCGGATGCGGCACCAGCGGATATAACGCATGGCCACGATGAGGAGATTATCAATCGCTGGCAGACTTATCCGGCGCTGCGTTCGGAGCGGGCGGTGGAGATTTTCAAGCGGCTGAAGCCGGATCTTCTTGAGCGGCTATCGCAGACGGCGCATCCTGAACAGGCGCTTCTGGCGCTTGATGGGTTCCTGCGGGGGCTGCCAGCGGGGGTACAGCTTTTCTCGCTTTTCGAGGCCAATCCTCATCTCATTGACCTTCTGGTGGATATTGTCGGCACGGCACCGGCGCTGGCGCGGCATTTGTCGCGCAATTCGGGCGTGTTTGATGCGGTCATTGGCGGGGCATTTTTTGCCGATTGGCCGGGGGCAGAGGCGCTTGCGGCGGATCTGGCGCAGGTCATTGCCCATGAGGGCGAGGATTATGAACGCAAGCTCGATGCGGCGCGCCGTTGGGCCAAGGAATGGCGGTTCCGTATCGGGGTGCATCATCTGCGCGGTGTGATTGGAGCGGCCGAGGCCGGGGCGCAGTATGCCGATGTGGCGGGTGCGGTTCTGGCTGGGGTGTGGCCGGTGGTAGCGGAGAAGTTCGCCGAGAAGCATGGTGAGATGCCGGGGCGCGGGGCGATGGTGCTTGGCATGGGATCGCTTGGGGCGCGGCGGTTGAATGCGGTGTCTGATCTTGACCTGATCGTGATCTATGATGCGGATGGTGTCGAGGCGTCGGAGGGGCGGCGGCCTTTGGCGGCGCGCGCCTATTATGCGCGTCTTACACAGGCGATGGTGACGGCGCTTTCGGCCCCCATGGCACAGGGGCGTTTGTATGAGGTTGATATGCGGCTTCGTCCGTCGGGAACGCAGGGGCCGGTGGCGACCTCTCTGGCCTCGTTCAAGAGCTATCAGGAGACTGAGGCCTGGACTTGGGAGCATCTTGCGCTCACGCGGGCGCGGCCGGTGGCGGGGACAGCGGAGTTGCAGGCCGAGGTTGCGGCGTTTCGTGAGGCTCTACTGGCGCGGCACAATGAGGCGGGGACGGTGCGCCGGGACGTGCAGGAAATGCGCGAGAGGATTGCGGCAGCCAAGGCGCCGAGCGGGGCGTGGGACGCCAAAATCGGGCGTGGCAGGTTGCAAGAGATCGAACTTGTGTCGCAAACCGGCGCGCTTCTTGAGGGAAACGCGGGGCAATCTGTCAATGCCGGGCTTGAGGCCGCGGCGCGAGTTGGATTGCTTGAGGTGCAAGAGGTCGAGGCACTGGAGGCAGCCTATGGTCTTTTCTGGGCGGTGCAGGTGGCGTCTAAGCTGTTGAGCGAAAAGCCGATCTTGGCCGAGGATATTGGCCGGGGAGGCGCGGCCTTCCTGTTGCGCGAGACCGGGGCGGAGACGCTTGAGGCGCTGGCGGCGCAGATGGCAGAGCGCGGCGCGGAGGCGGGCGCGATAATTGACAAGGCGCTTGGGGCCGGCGCGAAGGAGACGCGAGATGAATGAAACGCAGGTCGACAAAAAGGGGCTGATCCGGGAAGCCTATCGGATTGAGGGGATCACAGAGGGCGAATGCCGGTCGATCTTCCTCGATTGGGCCTTGTCGCTTGAGGAAGAGGCGGGGGTGCGCGATGCGATCCGGGCGCTTCTCGGGCGATATGAGGTCGACAATCCAGACCACCCGATGACGGCCATTCTGCATGATGGATTGCTGCGTTCGGATGCACCGAAACGGCGCGGCGGATGGCGCAGCAGGCCGCGCCACTAGAGCCTCCAGCACGGGAACGGGGCAATTTCATTTAATGGCACGGAATTTGTCCAAATCGTGCCTCATTTCAGGGGCAAATATTTCTGGAATTCGAAAGGAGCGGAGAAACTGCTCCAAGGAGACCAGTGATGAACAAGCTTCGCATGACAGCCCTGATGATGGCACTTGGACTTGGCCTTTCGGCCTGTGCTTCGGTCGATACCGCGACGCGAAACGCGCCGATGGATCAGTTGACGACGGAAATGGCCGCACCGGCCCCGTCCTTTAGCCTTGTCGGTTTTGACGTAAACGTGCCGTTGACCCTCAAGGTGTCGGAGGCCAACAGCTACTATCCGGGCGGCGATATCGTCTGGCGCGGTGACCCGTTCGGCAACCGCTATGAGCAGGTGGGCGCGCTTTTCGAAGATGCGATCAAGCTTGGCGGGGCGCCGCTCAACGGGGCTATGCCGGTTGTGGTCGAGATCGAAGTGCATCGTTTCCATGCACTGACCGAGAAGACCCGTTATTCGGTCGGCGGTATTCACTCGATCGAGTTTACGATGACGATCCGTGATCCGCAGACCGGTGCCGTGGTGCGCGGCCCGCGTGAGATCAAGGCGGACCTCGTGGGCTATGGCGGCTCGAAGGCGCTTCAGGCCGAGGCGCGTGGCCTTACCCAGAAATACCGCATCACCCAGCACCTTGCCAAAGTGGTGCGCGACGAGATGAGCCTCGCGACGGGGTGGGTTGCGCCGGAAAATGGTGTCACGGCGCGGGTTGTGCCGTTGACCCCGGTGAAGCCGATCTGAGATAGACGCTTTTCACAAGGCGCGGAAAAGATTAGGAGGACGGCATGATGCCGTCCTCTTTTCCTATTGTGCGCCTGAAACCCAAGGCCAATGCCCGCGCGATCCGCCATGGATTTCCGTGGGTCTATGATAATGAGCTTGTGCTCGACCGTCGCGCCAAGACCATCGCGCCGGGCAGTATTGCTTGTCTCGAAGATGCAGATCGCAAGCCGCTTGGCCTTATTGCGTTCAATGCGAACTCGCGGATTGCCGGGCGGATGCTTGAGCGGGACGTAGAGGCGGCTATTGATCGCGATTGGCTGCGGGCGAAGTTTGACCGTGCGCTTGAGATGCGGGCGCGGCTTTATGAGACGCCTTATTACCGGCTGATCCATGCCGAGGCGGATGGGCTTCCCGGTGTGGTCGTCGATCGGTTTGGTGACGTAGCAGTGATTCAGCCCAATGCGGCTTGGTCCGAGGTCTTGCTTGACGAGATGGTCGCAGCATTGGCCGAAGCGACGGGCGTCAGCACGGTGCTTAAGAACGGATCAGGGCGGGCGCGCAACCTGGAAGGGCTTGATGAAGACAGCCGGGTGATGATTGGCACCGCGCCTGATGCGCCGGTGCCTGTCGTGATGAACAGGGCGACCTATATGGCCGACCTGATGGGTGGGCAGAAGACCGGGCTTTTCTACGATCAACGTCCCAATCATGCATTCGCCGCCGGGCTTTGCAAAGATGCAAGAGTGCTCGACGTATTTTCTCATGTGGGGGGCTTTGCGCTTGCCGCTCTGGCCGGAGGGGCGACATCGGCGCTTTCGGTTGATGGGTCGGCCCCGGCGCTGGCTCTGGCCGAGGCGGGAGCAGCGGCCTCGGGCTTTGGGGACCGGTTTGCGACGCGCAAAGGCGATGCCTTTGACGTGTTGACCGCATTGGCCGAAGAGGGCGCAGAGTTTGACGTGGTGATTTGTGATCCACCGGCCTTTGCGCCGTCGAAACCGACGTTGGAAAAGGGGCTTCGCGCCTATGAGCGTGTGGCGCGGCTTGCGGCGCCCTTGGTGGCTGAGGGCGGGTATTTGGGCCTGTGTTCCTGTTCTCATGCGGCGGATGTAGCCAAGTTCCGTGGCGCTTGTGTGCGCGGGATCGGGCGCGCGGGGCGGCAGGGGCAGTTGATCCACACCGGGTTTGCCGGGCCGGATCATCCGTTGATGCCGCAACTGGCCGAGAGCGGCTATCTCAAATCGCTGTTTTTCCGGCTGTGAAGCGGCTTCTTCTTGATACTTGCGTGATCTACCCGACGGTGATGCGGGAGATCCTGCTTGGCGTGGCTAAGACCGGGGCGTTTCAGCCGATGTGGTCCGAGCGTATCCTAGAGGAATGGGCGCGTGCGGCGCGCAAGATCGGGCCGATGGGCGAGGCGCAGGCGCGGGGCGAGATTGCACTTGTGCGTGCGGCGTGGCCCAAGGCGGAGGTGACGTGGAAATCCTCGCTTGAGGACCGACTCTATTTGCCGGATGCGGCGGATACTCATGTGTTGGCGGCGGCGATCGCCGGGTCGGCGGATGCCATCGTGACGATGAACGCCAAGGATTTCCCGCGCCATATTTTGGCCGAGGAGGGGCTTGAGCGGGTGGACCCGGATACGCTTTTGCGTGGGATCTGGGAACGCGCGCCTCAGGATGTGGCCGCTGTGGCCGAAGCCGTGCGTCAGGAAGCAGAGCGGCTTTCGGGCGAGGATTGGGAGATGCGGCGGCTTTTGAAAAAGGCGAGATTGCCGAGGCTTGCCAAGGCGTTGACTGTTTAGGGGCGTTGCCCCTCTTGGCCGCAAGCGGCCAATTCACCCCAGAGTATTTTCCCCAGAGAAGAAGATCAGGGCGCGAGGCCCCATTTGGTTTCAAGGGCTTCGATGGCTTTGATGCGCTCTTCGGTTTTGGGGTGGCTCATCAGCCAGGCAGGTGTTGCCCCGCCGCGCGAGGCGGTGAGGTCTTCGAGTTTGTGAAACAGGGATTTCTGCGGCGCGGTACCGATGCCGGATTTGGTAAGGAGGGCGGCGGCGTAGGCGTCGGCCTCGTATTCATCGCTGCGCGACAGACGGGCGGACACGAGGGTCATCGCCATGTTCACAAGCCAAGGACCGATGCCGGGCAAGAGGCGGCCCAGCACCATGTTGAGCGCGGTGCGGATGGCGTTTTGACCCGAAAAATCGATCATGCGGCGGCGCGAGTGGCCTAAGGCGACATGGCCGAGTTCATGGGCAATGACCGAGGTGATTTCAGCGGCGGAGACTTCGCCCGCGCGGTAGCGATTGTAAAAGCCGCGCGTGAGGAAGATGCGCCCGTCCGGGGCGGCGAGGCCGTTGACCGGTTCGATTTCGTAGATGTGGACGCGGATGCGGGGCAGGTCGAGCGCCTTGGCCATGTCACGGATCAGCGGCACGAGAGTTGGGTCGGCCAGTTCGGTTGAGCGGGCGTCCAGCTCGCGCGAGGTGCGCCAGACCGAGAAACGGTAGAGCAGGAGGCCGTAGAGCAGGGCGAGGAGGATCGGTGTCAGGCGCAGCATGGGACAGATATGGCGCAGCGGGGACGGTTCGACAAGGTCAGCGGCGTCGGTTGTTGCGGCGGTGATGCAGGAGCAGCGCGGCAAGGGCGGGCAGGGCGAGCAGCATAAGGACAGTGCTGGCGTTATGGGCAGTAGTGGCGATCTGGGGCAGGTTGTGCGCGAAGATAAAGCCGAGGCCGCAATAGAGCCCAATCCAGAGCGTGCGCCCGGCCATGGCCCAGATGGTAAAGCGGTGCCAAGGCAAGTCGGCGGTGCCGGAAAGCAAGTTTATATAGGGGCCGAGGGGGGCGAGGAGCCAGCGGCTTAGAAAAACGCCAAGCCCGCCATGATCGCAGAGCAGCCGTTCGGCGCGGGTCAGGAGGCGGTTCGAGCGGGGGTGGCGGCCGAGGGTGCGGTGTAGCAGGGGGGCAATATGGTGGCCGAAGTGATAGCCGCATTGATCGGCGGCTATGGCTCCGGCGAGGGCGGAGAGGCCCACGGCCACAGGTGCGAAGCTGCCGGAGGCGGCCAGCGCACCGGCACTCAGCAGGACAAGGAAGGCAGGGATCGGCAGAGCGAGGCTTGCGGCGAAGGTGGTGAGGGCCAGAAGAGGCAGGCCATAGGCGGTCAGGAGGTCGGTCATGGCCCCGTGATGGCGCAGGGGCGTGACAGGGATATGTCAGGCGAAAGGACCGGCGGAATGGCGCGAAAACCCACGTCAGTATTGCGTATGTATAGCGTCGGTGCGGATTTCGGCTAGCGGACGAGCTCTTTCATGCCGGTTTCAAGCCCTTGCAGGGTCATTGGCACCATGCGGTTTTCAAAGATGTCGCGGATCATTGAGATGGATTGGGTATGGGCCCAGTATTTTTCCGGCACTGGATTGATCCAGAGATTGGAACTCCATGTCTCGCGGGCGCGTTCAAGCCAAACCTGTCCGGCCTCGGCGTTCCAATGCTCGTTGGCACCGCCGGGATAGGCGACCTCATAGGGCGACATGGAGGCGTCACCGACGAAGATACATTTGTAATCGGCACCATAGGTGCGCATGACCTCGTGGGTCGGGATCTGTTCCTGCCAGCGGCGACTATTGTCGCGCCACACGCCTTCGTAGAGGCAGTTGTGGAAGTAGAAATATTCGAGATGTTTGAATTCGGCCCGAGCGGCGGAGAAAAGTTCTTCGACGACGCGGATATGCGGATCCATGGAGCCGCCCACATCGAGGAAGAGCAGCACCTTGACGGCGTTGCGGCGCTCGGGGCGGGTTTTGACATCGAGGTATCCGTGTTCGGCGGTGGCGCGGATCGTGCCATCGAGGTCAAGCTCTTCGGCAGCGCCGTCACGGGCCCAGCGGCGCAGGCGTTTCAGGGCAACCTTGATGTTGCGGGTGCCGAGTTCGATTGAATCGTCGAGATTGCGGAATTCGCGCTTGTCCCAGACCTTGACGGCGCGGCCATGGCGACCTTCTTTTTGGCCGATACGCACCCCTTCGGGGTTGTAGCCATAGGCGCCGAAGGGCGAGGTTCCGGCAGTGCCGACCCATTTGTTGCCACCCTGATGGCGGCCTTCCTGTTCCTTGAGACGCTCCTTGAGCGTTTCCATCAGCTTGTCAAAGCCGCCAAGCGCCTCGATCTCGGCCATCTCTTCGGGGCTGAGATGTTTTTCGGCCATCTTGCGCAGCCATTCCTCGGGAATGTCGACCGCGTTGACCATGTCCTGCATCGAGATACCTTCGAGCCCCGAGAAAGTCGCCGCGAAGGCGCGGTCGAATTTATCGAGGTTGC
>JAAEZB010000021.1:37429-43258 GCA_018223085.1 Paracoccaceae bacterium | reverse complement strand
CCCATCTTGCCACCGGCATACGCCGCAGCCCCGCCCATCACCAGCGCCGCTGCCAGAACACCACTCATAAGTTTCGCACGTTTCATAGGATTATCTCCGTTCGTGTTACATCTGCCGGAAACCGGCGTCGTTATCCTGTTTCCTGAACATGAAACGCGCCGTCCACGGCTTTCCGTCGCAAAAAATTTCGCCCCTCGTGCAAGGCCGCCGTAAAAAGGTGTCAAAATTCACACCTTTTGCGACATCGGGACGCAAGGCGCTTTTGCACCCTTCCAAAACGCCGCAGCGCAGCGCATTTTCTCCCGATCAAACGAGGGACACCCCCATGTCGAATACGATTGCGACCCAACCGGACCGCCCGCTTGGCCCGGCTTTGTTCAAGGGCTGGCGGCGCAAATGCCCCAACTGCGGCAATGGTCCGCTGCTCAAAGGCTATCTCAAGGTGCGTGAAAGCTGCTCGGTCTGCCGCGAGGATCTGACCCCGCAACGCGCCGATGACGGCCCGGCCTATCTCACGATCCTGATCGTCGGCCACCTGATGGCGCCGCTCCTGCATATCGTCTTTGTTCAGTTCCGTCCCGAACCGCTCATCATGTTTACGATTTTTGCGGTTGGCTGCGTCGCGCTCTCGCTCTACCTTCTGCCCAGACTGAAAGGGGTGGTGGTCGCGTTCCAATGGGCGCGCCGCATGCACGGGTTCGATCACAGCGACGCCTGAGCCACACCCCCACGACAGGCCGAGGGGGAGAGACATGACCATAGACAAGACCGCAATCCGCAACGCCGCGACGGTGATTGTCCTGCGTGATCGCCTGAACGATCCACATATTCTCATGGGTCAGCGCGGCGCCTCGGCGGCCTTCATGCCCAACAAATTCGTCTTTCCCGGCGGCGCCGTGGACGCGGCGGATGCCGATATCCCGCTTGCCGCGCCAATGCCAGACCTGTGCCGCGCGCGCCTCACCGAAGACGCCGACCCGGCCCTCGCCCACCCGCTCGCCGTCGCCGCCGTGCGTGAGCTTTGGGAAGAAACCGGTCAGATTCTCGGCCAACCCGGCACATGGGACGATACGCCCCCCGAAGACTGGCAAAGCTTTGCCGCCACGGGCCACGTGCCCGCCGCGCACGGGCTGCAATTCGTCTTCCGCGCCATCACGCCTCCGGGCCGCCCGCGCCGGTTCGATGCGCGGTTCTTCCTGCTCGACGCCGAAGGCCTCGCCAGCGACCCGGACGATTTCTCCTCGGCCTGCGACGAGCTTTCGCATCTGCAATGGATTCCGCTGCAAAAAGCGCGCGACTTCGACCTGCCCTTCATTACCGAAGTGGTCCTCGCCGAAGTTGAGGCCCGCGCCCACAGCACCGAACCGCCGCAAACCGTGCCCTTCTTCAAGAACAACGACGAAGAAAGCCTGTTCCTGCAGCTCAAAGGCCAAATGCCGGACTGGCGCGCCGACTAAGGGCGCGCGCTTGTCTTCTTCTCTGGAACAAATACTCCCGCCGGAGGCATGAAATCCCTGCGCAACGTCAGAGCAAAAGCACAAGCCCAAGGATGCTCGCGCTCAAAAGCGCCATGCCGGCCCATTCCCGGCCGCTGATCTTTTCGCGAAAAAACAATACCGATCCCAGCACCGCAAAGATCAACTCCACCTGCCCCACCGCCTTGACATAGGCCGCGTTCTGCAAAGTGAACGCCGTAAACCAGCAAAACGACCCCGCCATCGAGGTCAGCCCGATCCACCCCGCGCTGCGCCACGCGCCGAACACGCGGTCCATCTCGCCCCGTTCGCGCAGCCTCAGCCAGAGCGCCATGCCAAGCGTCTGCATCGTCGTCACCGCCGCCAGCGTCACCAAGGCCCGCAGAAACGGATCATCCGCCGCAACCATCAATGTCGCGCCACGATACGACACCGCCGAGACGCCAAACAACGCCCCCGCCGCAAGCCCAAGCGCCGCCGAGGGGCTTATGAGCCGCTGCCAGACCGCCCCAACCGCCGACCCCGACAGGATCAACACCCCGGCCACACCAACCAATATCGCCACAAGCCCCGCGCCGCTCACCCGGTCGCCCAGAACCACAATCCCGACAAGCGCCGTCATCAACACTTCGACCTTGATAAAGGTCACGCCCACCGCAAAATTGCGCCGTTTGAACAGGGCCACCGTGCAGACCGTCGCCGTGATCTGCGCCGCACCGCCAATCGCGCCATAGGCCCAGAACCCCGCCCCCGGCAGGGCCACACCCCCACCAGACAAGAGCCACCCCGCCAGCACCGCACAAAGCACCGGCGCGGAATAGACAAACCGCGCAAAGGTCGCCCCGGCGGGCGAGAGCCGCACCTGGCTAAGCTGTTTCTGAAGCATGAACCGCACCGTCTGAAACAATGCGGCGGCGATGGAGATAGCAATCCAGAGGTCCATGCCCCCTTAGACCACGGCGCTACTCCTGCGGCCAGAGCGGATGCGGCACCGGATCTTTCGCCCGTAGAAAATAGCGGGCGAAAATCTCGCGGTAGGAGCGATAATAATAGGCCTCGTTTCGCGCGAGATACCGCTCACGATGTGTCTCAAAGAGCTTCGGCAGGCGATACCACGGCACCTTGGGGTGCATATGATGCACCACATGCAGGCTATTATAGAGAAACAGCCACGCCAGCGGCCCGTGATCCTCGACAATCACCGTGCGCCCGCGCGCCCTCTCATGCGCCTGATGCTCAAGGAAGGTGCGGATTTTCAGGATCGACAGGGCGAAATAGGCTGAGGCCACATAGGCCCAGAACGGCATTTCGGCCACGGCAAAGACCCACCAGAGCGCCAGCGCCACTGCCGGGATATGCCAGAGCCAGCCCCAAAACACCGCCCGATCGCCTTTGCGGATCGCCCGCCAATCGCCGACCATAAAGGCCACCTGCCCAAGCGCCGGACCAATCAGAATCCGCCCGATCAGGAGGTTGTTGAATCGCAAAAGCGCCTTGTGCCATCCCGACAGCCGCGCCCAGACCTTGGGGTCAAGATAATTGCTCTCCGGGTCGTCATAGGGATCGGTCAGGATCGCATCATTGTGATGTGCCAGATGCGTATCGCGAAACCGGATATACGGAATGAAAAGACCAATCGCCGGAAACACCATGAGATCGCTCAAGACCCGGTTTTTGAACGGATGCCCGTGAAGGACTTCGTGACAGAGGGACCCTTGCAGGATCATCGCAACAATGGTGAGCACCATGCCCAGCGGCAGAAACCACGCCGCCGCCCAGATCGTGCCGATGACATAGAGCGCATAACACAGCACCAACATCCCCAGCGTCGGCCATTCCACTTTGGCACGCCCATGGCGCAATTCCCGGCTATCAGACATGACTGCGCCCCCATCCGATCCCGGCCCAGAGCCGCTCGTAAAGCACATACATCACGAAACCGATGCCCGTATTGATGACCGCCATCGCCCCGCCGATCGTGGCCGACCCGGTGGCAAGGAACCCCACCAATGTCATCACCGTCAGCCCCATGATATTCCAGATCACCGCCTTCACGATTGATCGCTGCCGCGATTCCATGCTGCCTCCGTTTTTCGTAGCTCACGAAACCGTTACCTTGGCGCGGCGCAATGCTGAACTCGGAATGTAATTCACAAAATTACGCATTGGTGATATTTATCACCACATGAGCACACATATCGACAAACGCCTGCGCGCCGATCAATTCCGCCAGCGCCTCGCCACCGCCCTTCACGAACGCGGCCAGAGCCAAAGCGGCCTCGCCCGCGCCATCGGCGTGGATCGCTCGACCATCTCGCAGCTTTTGAAGGACAAAGGCGCGCGCCTGCCCAATGCGCAAGTGGTCGGCGAATGCGCCGCCGCGCTCGGGGTGTCGGCAGACTGGCTCCTGTCGCTGACCGACCGCCCGGAACGCACCGCCGACATCCTCGCCAACGCCCTGACCCTGACCGAGGCCCCCCGCGCCCTCGTCGACCAACAGATCTTTGATTGGCACCGCGAGGCCGAGGGCTACAAAATCCGCCATGTGCCCGCTGGCCTCCCCGACATGCTCAAGACCCGCGAAATGCTTGAATGGGAATACTCCCCCCACCTTGGCCGCACCACGGCCCAGGCCATCGGCGCCTCACAGGATCGCCTGAACTGGATGCGGGCAAGCCCCTCGGACTATGAAATCGCCCTGCCGCTGCACGAACTCGCCTCCTTCGCCGCCGGCACTGGCTATTACGAAGGCCTCCCCGAGACCCTGCGCAAATCGCAGCTCGATCACCTCTCCTCGCTCACCGCGCAACTCTACCCGCGCCTGCGCCTCTATCTCTTTGACGCACGCCGCCTGTTTTCCGCCCCGGTGACGATCTTCGGCCCGCTCCTCGCGGTGCTCTACCTCGGGCGCAACTACCTCGCCTTCCGCGACAAAGAGCGCGTCGAGAGCTTCACAAGCCATTTCGATAATCTCGTCCGCCAGAGCACCGTGACCGCCCGCGAACTCCCCGACCACGCGCAAGCCCTGCGCGATCGGCTCTAAACCTTCGGATCGGGATTGACCGTGTGGCCATCCACCGCCACAACCTGCCCCGACACGCCCCGCGCCCCGTCGGACGCCAGGAACACCGCCATATCCGCCACTTCCTGTGCCTCGACAAACCGGCCAAGCGATGTCCCCGAAGCATAGCCCTCATAGACCGCATCCCGCGTCATGCCCTTGGCCGCCGCTTCACGCTCCAACACCCCTTCCATGCGCGGCCCCTCGACCGCGCCGGGACAGATCACGTTGCACCGCACCCCATAAGGCCCAAGCTCCATCGCCAGCGTCTTGGCCAACCCGATCACCGCCCATTTCGACGCCGCATAGGGCGCGCGGTTGGGATAGCCATGCTGCCCCGCCGTTGATGATGTGACCACAATCGCCCCCTGCGAGCGCTTGAGCAAAGGCACCGCATGTTTCGCCGTCAGAAACGCCCCATCAAGCGTGACCGCCGTGCAGGCCCGCCAATCCTCAAGCCGCACATCTTCGACCCGCGCGGTCGGCCCCGCCACGCCTGCATTGGCACAAAGCGCATCAAGCCCCCCGGCGGCCTCCACCTCGGCAAAGACCGCGATCATGTCCATTTCATCGCTGACATCGGCGCGGATCGCGCGCCACGCACGCGGCACCTCGGCCAAGGCCGCCTCGTCCACATCCGTGACCCAGACCTCATAGCCCGCCGCCGCAAAGGCCTCGCCCATCGCCAAACCGATCCCCGAGGCCCCGGCCGTGATGAGAACCCGCTTCATCGCGGCGCGCCCACCGCGCGACCCTTGCCCTCTGGCTCGGGCAAACCCGCCTGCGCCGTGGCAATCGCCTCAAGGTTCGCCGCAATCTCCGGGCTGAACACCGCGGGCCGCCGCGTCTCAAGGCTCACATGGATGAGCATCTGCTCGCCCGTCGCGACCAATTCCCCGCCCGCGCTGATCTCGTTCCAAAGGTGCATCTTCTTGCCCTCCGCCATGAGAACCTGCGTGCGCACCTCGATCACATCGCCCACATGCACCTCGCCCAGATGGCGGATATGCGTCTCGGCGGTAAAGAACGACCCACCATTGGCGATATATTCCGCATCACAGCCGATGATCTCCATGAACCGGTCCGTCGCATCGGTCACCGCCTGAAGATAGCGGCTCTCGGTCATATGCCCGTTGTAATCAAGCCAATCGACCGGCACCACGCGCCGCTGGGTGAGGATCGGCTGCGAAAGGTCCGCGATCTCCACAACCGTCCGCGCCATCCCGGCCTTTTCAACAAGGCGCTGATCCTGCTTGGCCAGAACCGCCCCCGCGCCCCAATTGCGCAGCTTCA
>JAAEZB010000021.1:28834-37181 GCA_018223085.1 Paracoccaceae bacterium | reverse complement strand
ATGCCAAACCCCATGCGAATGGCCTCGTCGATCTCTTCGGTCGTCGCGATCCCGTCCTTCACAAGCCAAAGCGCCTCACGCCAGACCGCCTCAAGGAACCGATCCGCGATATGCCCCTCGATCTCCTTGCGCACGACAAGCGGGAACATCCCCAAGTCTTCAAGAATGGCCTTGGTCCGCGCGATCATGTCCGGTGCATTGGCCGGGCTCGGCACCACCTCGATCAGCGGCAAGAGGTAAACCGGGTTGAACGGATGCGTGACAACGATCTGACCGGGCCGCGCTGCGCCCGCCTGCAAATCGCTCGGCATGAACCCACTGGTGGACGAGCCGATAATCGCCGCCTCAGGGCAGGCCGCCTGCAACTCCCCATAGACCTTGAGCTTGAGGTCGAGCCGCTCTGGCACGCTCTCCTGAACCCAATCTACGCCATCGACCGCCTCGGCAATCGTCGCATGAAAACTAAGTTCGCCCTCTTGCGGCAACGCAGTCTCGCCCAGCGCGGGCAAGGACCGGCGCGCATTGTCGAGAACTTCGCCAATCTTGCGCTCTGCCTCCGGGTCCGGGTCAAACACCCGCACATCCCATCCATTCAAAAGGAACCGCGCCGCCCAGCCGCCGCCAATGACGCCGCCCCCGATAATTGCCGCCTTACGTGCCATGGTTCTCTCCCTAATCAACGCAAATTTCCGCCTCTGTCCCATCCTCCAACAGGATGAGCTGACACCCGAACATCGGGGTCACCGGCGCACATGTTTTGGTTTCCGCCAGACAAAAGCTGTTGCAGTCGCTTTCCTTGCGGCAACTCTGCCCTGCATCCGGCGTCGGCCTGATACAGAGATACTGCATAAACGCCCCCGCCAGACGATACATGCCGCCATCGGCGACACAGGCCGCCTCTTCCTTGGCGTCATAGCCCGTATGTGGCCCCTTTGTCGGATCACTTTCTGTCTGGCACGCCGCGAGTAAGGTTAACGCAGTACTAAAAACCGCCGCCCGGCGCGGCGAAATTCCGCACCACCGCGATACAGACGCAATACCGACGCGATACAGACGTGGGTTTTTCATGCCCCGCCCCTATTTCGCCACCGGCGCACGCTTGGTTAACCCAAGCTTAGCCCGAACCTCCTCCGGCCCGATCACCCGCGCCCCAAGATTCTCCACGATCGTCGCCGCGCGCTCGACCAGTTGCCAGTTCTCCGCCAGCACCCCCTTGTCGAGCCAGAGGTTATCCTCAAGCCCCACACGCACGTTGCCGCCCGCCAGAACCGAGGCCGCCACATAGGCCATCTGGTTGCGCCCAAGGGCAAAGGCCGAAAAGGTCCACTCATCCGGCACATTGTTCACCATCGCCATGAAGGTATTAAGGTCATCCGGCGCGCCCCACGGCACCCCCATGCAAAGCTGCACAAGCGCGTTCGGCTCAAGGATACCGTCCTTCACAAGCTGTTTCGCATACCAGAGATGGCCGGTATCAAAGGCCTCAATCTCGGGCTTAACCCCCAGATCTGTCATCATTTTTCCCATCGCCTGCAACATGCCCGGCGTGTTGGTCATGACATAATCGGCCTCGGCGAAATTCATCGTCCCGCAATCAAGCGTGCAAATCTCCGGCAGGCACTCCGCCACATGCGCCACACGCTCTGTCGCGCCGACCATGTCGGTGCCGGCGACGGTCGGAAACGGGCTCTCGGTGCCGCCAAAAACGATATCGCCGCCCATCCCCGCGGTGAGGTTCAAGACCACATCTGTCTCGCTGTCGCGGATACGGTCGGTGACTTCCCGATACAGGCCAAGATCGCGGCTCGGCGCGCCGGTCTCGGGATCGCGCACATGGCAATGCACCACCGCCGCCCCCGCCTTCGCCGCCGCAATCGCACTATTGGCAATCTGTTCAGGTGAGCGTGGTACATGCGGGCTACGATCCTGCGTCCCCCCCGACCCCGTCACAGCACAAGTGATAAACACCTCACGATTCATCTCCAAAGGCATACCGATTCCTCTCCTAGCTCCCCCCGATCATCTCCTGCCTTGTCAGACCATATTTTACATAATACGAATCCAATTTGATGTTATCCGCAACAAATCACGCTAAATACCTCGATATCGCCGTTCTCGTCCTCGACGAGAGCAACACCCTGAGCTTTGCCGCCGCCGTCGATCCTCTGCGCGCTGCCAACCGCCGCGCGGGCCGCACCCTGTTCCGCTGGCGCTTCTTCACCCCCCAAGGCACGCCCATCCATCTCACAAGCGGCCTGCCCATCTCCGGCCCACCCCTCTCTGATCTCGCCCGCGCCGACCTCCTTGTCGTTGTGGCCAGTTTCGGCCTCGAACCCCAATCCACGCCACGCCTCCTCGCCTCCCTGCGCCGCCTTGCCAAAGCAGGTACACCGCTCGCTGCGCTGGATGGCGGCCCATGGCTCCTTGCCGAAGCAGGCCTCCTTGATGGCACCCCCGCCACAACCCATTGGGAAGACCTTGACGCCTTCGCCGCCCGCTTCCCCGAGGTCGATGTCCGCCGCGACCGCTTTGTCCTCGCCGGAAATCGCGCAACATCTGGCGGCGCCGTCCCCGGCATCGACATGATGCTCGCCCTCATTGCCGACCACTTCGGTGCCCCACTGGCGACCCGAACCGCCGCCGCCCTCCTGCATGATCCCTCCCCGGCCAGCGCCCAAAGCCCCGCTCCTCCGCGCCGCGCCGCACGGCGCAATCCGCAAATCGCCCGTGCCCTTGATCTGATGGAAACCCATATCGACGATCCGCTTCCTATCGCGGAAATCGCCGCCCGCCTCGGCATAAGCCCCCGAAGCTTAGAGGCCCGCTTTCGCCAGAGCCTCGGCCAAAGCCCGCAAAGCCACTATCTCGAACTGCGCCTCGGAGAAGCCTTCCGCCTCGCCACCGATACCAACGACCCCGTAAGCGCCATTGCCGCCGCCACCGGCTTCAACTCTCAGGCAAGCTTTGCCCGCGCCTTCCACCGCGCCCACGGCCAATCCGTGCGCGCCCTGCGCCGCGACCGCCCCTGATCTTCCTCTTGCTGAAAATATCCCCGCCGGAGGCACCCCGAGGAAGCGGCCCGAAGGGCCGATGACGAGACATCCTGCGCGCCGCCCTGGCGGCGCACAATCAAATCACCCGCCGATATCGCCCTGCGCAACAGAGACCGATTTCACGATGGCGTAAATCTCGTCACCCTCGGCCAATCCCATCGCCGCGGCCGAACGCCGGGTGATCCGCGCAAGGACATGCTCTTCCTCACAGGCGATCCGCACCATAACCCCCGGCCCCTCGCCCGAGCGAAGCGATACAATCCGCCCCTTGAGGATATTCAACGCCGACAGCCCCGCCGGCTTTTCGCGTGACAGGATCACATCCTGCGCCCGAATCCGCACCCGAAGAATATCCCCGATCTCCCCGCCCACACCGGGCAGGAAAAGCGCCCCGCCGCAGGTCTGCAACTCGGCCAACCCATCCTCGTGGCGCGCAACAAGCCGCCCACGGATCACCGCCCCCGCATGACGCACGCCCAGCGCCGGAACCGCCTCAGGGTCCGACAGGATATCCGACGTCGGCCCTGCCTGCACAACCCGGCCTTCCTTCAAGACAACCAAGGTCGTCGCGAGCCGCGCCACTTCGGAAACCGCATGGCTCACCAACAGGATCGGAAGCCCCGCCTCATCCCGCAGCCGCTCAAGATAGGGTAAAATCTCTGCCTTGCGCGCCTCGTCCAAGGCCGCCAAAGGCTCATCAAGCAACAGGAGTTCCGGTGCCGCCAAAAGCGCCCGCCCAATGGCAACCCTCTGCCGTTCGCCCCCCGACAACCCCGCCGGACGCCGCGCGAGCAATCCCCCGATGCCAAGCATCTCAACCACTCGCGCCTCTTCCTTCTGATCGACCGCGCGCCCCTGCACCCGCGCCGCATAGCGCAGATTTCCGGATACGCTCATATGCGGGAAAAGTCGTGCATCCTGAAATACATAGCCCAAGCGGCGCCGATGTACCGGAAGGTCAATGCCCGCCGCACTATCGAAAAGACAGGTGCCCCCGAGGGCAATCCGCCCTGCATCCGGCCGCAACAATCCCGCCACCGCCTGCACCACGCTGGTTTTCCCCGCGCCGGACTTCCCAAATAGCGCCGTAACCCCTTTCGGGGCGATGAAATCCACGTCGAGGTTAAACCCCTCAAACTGGTGCCGGAGTTGGACCTCAAGCGTCATTGCCCTGCCACCCGCTTGCTGACCCGCCGCGCAAGGACTTCCGACACCACAAGCGCCCCCATCGCCACGGCAACGGACACGATCACAAGGCGTAACGCCTGCGTCTCCGCGCCGGGCACCTGCAAGAATCCGTAGATGGCTGAAGGCAAAGTCTGCGTGCGCCCCGGAATGGCCGACACAAAGGTGATCGTCGCGCCGAATTCCCCCATCGCCTTGGCAAAGGCCAGCACTGCCCCGGTTAGAATACCGGGCAGGATCAACGGCAATGTCACCGTCATGAAGACCCGCCAACGCGGCGCACCAAGCGTCGCCGCCGCATCCTCAAGCCCCGGATCGACCGCCTCAAACGCCAGCCGGATCGCCCGCACCATAAGCGGAAACGCCATCACCGCCGCCGCCAGCGCCGCCCCGGTCCAACGAAACGCCAACACCAATCCAAACGTCTGTTCAAGAAACGCCCCCACCGGCGCGCGCCGCCCCAAGACCAACAGGAGAAGATACCCCGTCACCACCGGCGGCAGGATGAGCGGCAAATGCACGATCCCGTTGACGATCTGCTTGCCCGCAAACTCCTTCCTCGCCAATAGCCATGCCACGGCGATCCCCACCGGCAAGCTCAACACCGTCGCCCAGACCGAGACCTTGAGCGACAGTAAAACCGCGGCCCAGCCCTCTTCTCCAAGCCAACCGCTCATGGCGCGATCCCCGTGAATCCGTTGCGCTCAAACACGGCTCGCGCCTGCGCTCCCGACAGAAAATCAAGGAGCGCCTCTGCGCCTTCCACATCGCTCACCGCTGCGACCGGATAGATGATCGGATCATGGCTCTCTTGCGGAAACCGCGCCGCCACATGCACCCGCGCCTCGGCGACTGCATCACTCGCATAGACAATCCCAAGCGGCGCTTCGCCCAGCGCCACCAATGCCAGTGCTGCGCGCACATTCGCCGCCTGTGCAACCTGCGGCGCAACCGCCTCCCAAAGCCCAAGCGACACCAACGCCTGTTTGCCGTAAATCCCCGCAGGCACCGCATCGGCCATCGCCATGGCCAGCGGCCCCTCCTTCAAACGCGCGCCAAGCACCTCTGCGCTCAACGCAACCTCCCCCGGCTCAGATGCCACAAGCACCAGATCATTGCCCAAAAGATCGCGCCGCGTGCCCTCCTGCACGAGGCCCGCCTCCTCCACGGCATCCATCCATCCCACATTGGCTGAGATATAGACATCCGCCGGCGCCCCCGCGAGGATCTGGCGCGCCAATGCCGACGACCCGCCATAGGACACAAGCACCCGCTCGCCCTCCCATAGCGTGACAACTTCGTCCAACGCCGTCTTGAGGCTCGACGCGGCAAATACCGTCACCTCCGCCCCCGCCATCCCCGGCAGGAGAGCAAGGCAAAACACCGCTGCAAACCGTCTGAAAAATCCCAACATGGCGCGACTATCCTTGAACGCCCGCCCTGTCGCAAGCCGAACTTAGCGCGCCGCGGCCAGAAGCCCGGTCACATCAAGATGCGTCTCCATGTGATCGGCAAGCGCATCAAGAACCTCCTCAACCACCGCGCCATAGCGCATCCCCGTCGCCTCGGCCCCGAGAGATCGCAACCACGCTGCCCGGAACCCATCATCGCGAAACATCCCGTGAAGGTAACTTCCGACAATACGCCCATCCGGGCTCGCCGCGCCTTCGTCTACGCCGTCAATCCGCGCAAAGGGCCGCCCGCGATCCGCACCTTCCGTGCGCCCGATATGGATTTCATAGCCGCAAAACCCCTGCCCGGTGCCCACATGCACCGCTTGGGTTTCGCAAAGCCGCTTTTCCGGCGTCATCACCGTCTCAATATCCAAAAGGCCAAGCCCTTCGGTCTCGCCCGCCGGTCCCTCGATCCCCTCGGGATCGCGCACCACCCGACCCAACATCTGATAGCCGCCGCAAATCCCAAGAACCCGCCCGCCCCGGCGCACATGCGCCAAAAGGTCGATATCCCAGCCCTGCGCCCTAAGAAACGCCAGATCGCCGCGCGTCGATTTCGTGCCGGGAATGATGACAAGATCCGCATCCCCCGGAATCGCCCGACCGGGCCCAAGCATGGTCAGGCGCACGCCGTCCTCTTGCTCCAACGGATCAAGATCATCGAAATTCGCAATCCGCGACAGCGCGAGACAGACAATATGATAGCCGCTCTCACGCTTCTCCGCCCCGATCTCGACCGCATCCTCCGCCGGAAGCCGCCAGGCATCGCGGAAATAGGGCAAAACCCCAAAACCGCACCACCCCGTCGCCTCTTCGATCATGGCATAGCCATCCTCGAAAAGCCGCACATCGCCGCGAAACTTGTTGACGAGGAAGCCCGCGATCATCGCGTTATCTTCATCCGACAACACGGCCTGGCTCCCCACAATCTGCGCAATGACCCCGCCGCGGTCAATATCCCCGGCAAGGATCACCGGCACATCCGCCTTGCAGGCAAAGCCCATATTGGCAATATCGCGCGCCCTAAGGTTGACCTCTGCCGGACTGCCCGCGCCCTCAACAAGGACCAAATCATTCTCGGCCCGAAGCCGCGCAAAACTTTCCATGACCTTCTCGATCAATGTCTCGCGCAGCCGCCCGTAATCCTTCGCCTCTGTGGTCGCAAGGCGCTGGCCCTGCACCACGACCTGCGCGCCGGTATCCGTCTCGGGCTTGAGCAAAACCGGGTTCATATGCACGCTCAAAGGCTTGCCACAGGCCAGCGCCTGAAGCGCCTGCGCACGGCCAATTTCGCCGCCGTCTTCCGTCACGGCGGCGTTGTTGGACATGTTCTGCGGCTTGAAGGGCGCCACATTGATCCCCCGACGCTTTGCCGCCCGGCATAGCCCCGCAACAAGCATCGACTTCCCGACATTCGAGCCGGTGCCCTGGATCATAAGCGCCCGCGCCACCATCAGAATTCGATCCCGAGCTGCGCCTTGATCCCGTCACGGAACGGATGCTTGATATCCTTCATCTCGGTCACAAGGTCCGCCGCCTCGATCAATTCCGGCTTGGCATTGCGGCCCGTCAAAACAACATGGGTCATCTCCGGCTTTTCGCTAAGGAGGAAATCCACCACGTCATTCACATCAAGATAATCATAGCGCAGCGCGATATTGATCTCATCAAGAAGGACAAACTGGATATTGGGATCGCGGATCATCTCCTTGGCGGTTTCCCACCCGGCCTCGGCCATGGCAATATCGCGCGCCCGATCCTGCGTTTCCCATGTAAAGCCTTCGCCAGACACGACGAATTTGCATTCATCGGCAAAACGTTCGCGCAGGAAATTGCGTTCTCCCGCCTCCATGTTGCCTTTGATGAACTGCACAACGCCGCACGGCATCCCATGCGCGATACAGCGCATAATCATCCCGAACCCCGAGCTGGATTTCCCTTTCCCATCGCCCGTATGGACCATGATAAGGCCCTTCTCGCCGGTCTTATGCTGCATGAGCCGATCGCGCATCGCCTTGATCTGCTTCATGCGCTCATTGTGCTGGCGGTTCTTTTCCGCCTCGTCGATCCCGTCGGTCATCGCGCATTTCCTTCCTGTTTCGCCCTAGTGTCGCCATCTCATAATCGGGCGCACCCTCGAAGGCGACAGGAAAGACGCCGCCTGCGGCCTCAAACGAAAACGCCCGGCCGTTTGCGGGCCGGGCGTTCTCTTTGTGTCTGTGCAGTCCCGGATCAGGGAATGAACACCAGCGTGATAATCGGGAATAGCACCAGAAGGATCACCCGCAGGATATCCGAGGTCACGAACCACATCACCGCCTTGTAGGTGTCGGTCATGCGCGTCTGCGGGTCCATCGCGTTGATGATGAAAAGGTTCATCCCAACAGGTGGCGTAATAAGCCCCACCTCCACAACGATCAGGACAAGGATACCAAACCAGATCGCCACATGTTCCGCCGGCATGCCGAAATCAAGCACACTGATGACCGGAAAAAAGATCGGGATCGTCAGAAGGATCATCGAAAGCGAATCCATCAGACACCCAAAGATCAGGTAGAAGACAAGGATCAGCGTCAAAACCGTCCAGGGGCTAAAGCCCTGCCCGACAACCCAGTTTGAGAGTTCCTGCGGCACCTGCGTCAGAGCAAGGAAGCC
>JAAEZB010000021.1:9353-28584 GCA_018223085.1 Paracoccaceae bacterium | reverse complement strand
GGCACCGGCTCGCGCGTGCCTGCGGCGTCCGGGTGACGGCGCACATAGAGCGAAATGGTGATGACATATCCAATCGCAGCCAAAATGCCGGGAATGAAGGCCGCAAGGAAAAGCTTGGCAATGTTCTGCTCGGTCAGGATCGCATAGATCACGAGGATCACCGACGGCGGAATGAGAATGCCAAGCGTGCCGCCCGCGGCAAGCGTCGCCGTCGAGAACCCGCCCGAATAACCATAACGGCGCAGTTCCGGCAAGGCGACCCGGCTCATCGTGGCCGCCGTAGCAAGCGACGATCCACAGATCGCGCCAAACCCCGCACAAGCGCCAACCGCTGCCATCGCAACCCCGCCCTTGCGGTGCCCAAGCCAGCTTTCAGCCGCCTTGAAAAGCGCCTTCGACATCCCCGACAGCGTTGCAAACTGCCCCATGAGAAGGAACATCGGAATAACCGTGAGTGAATAGCTCGAAAACGTCGTATAAGTCTCGCTCTTGAGCTTGGCGAGGAACATATGCGACCCGCCCATAGCAAAATAAAGACCGCCCAGCCCGCAGAGCATCATCGCAAGCCCGATCGGCGCGCGCAGGAAGATCATCACGAGAAGGACAGGGAAGGACCAGAAGCCCAGTTCAAGCATGCTCAATGGACTGCCTCCTCGGAATAGGGCATGAATTTGCGCCCCGTGACCAGTTCGGCCACTCGGGCAATCGCGCAATAGACCCCGACAAGCGACGCCACACAGGCACCGGCAAAGCTCACGCCATAGGCCCACCAGACCGGGAATTGCAGCAGAAACGTGGTATCGCCATAGGCGTATTTGCTCTGAAGACCGACGAAAAGCCGCCAGGTGATAAGGAGAATGACCGCCGTCAAAACCACCTCCCAGAACGCCGCAATCACCTTGTTGGCCTTGCGCGACAGGGCGTTGGTAAAGATATCAACCGTGGCATGGCTGCCATAAAGCTGACAGATCGGCAGGAAGGCGAAGATCGCAAACGCCACCCCGGCCTCAAGGATTTCGAAATCCCCGGTCACCGGCCCCACGCCACTCGCGACAAGCGCATCAGCCAGACCTTGGGATAGCCCCACCAGCGCATCCGAATGCGCAATGGTATTCAGCGTCCGCCCCAGCACGCTGACACATGTCAGGACAACAAGCGCCGAAAGCACAAGCCCTCCGATCACGGCCATGAAGCGCGCAACGCGTTCCACGATTTTGAGCATATCGTTTCTCCAGAAATAGATACGCCCCCGGATGTTTACCCATCCGGGGGCGCGTTCGGGTGTCTTAGTTGCCCGCGTGCTTCGCGATCAGCTCGGCTGCGCGCTTGCGCAGACCGGTGCCGTCAAGACCTTTGGCATCCATATCCGCGGTCCAGGCTTCGGTGGTGGCGGCGGCTGCGGCCTTCCACTCGGCGGCCTGCTCTTCACTGAGCGTGATGATGTTGTTGCCACGTGCCTTGGCTGCCTCATAGGAGGGCATGTCGTCGGCCTGCATCTGCTTGCCGGCAAAGCCCGAGAATTCGAGGCCCGAGTTGGCGTCGATCACAGCCTTGAGGTCATCAGGAAGCGCGTTGTAGCGGTCCTTGTTCATCGCAAAGATGAAGGTCGTGGTGTAAAGCGCCTCGCTCGGGAACATGGTGTGGTTCTCAACCAGTTCCGACACTTTCAGAGCGCCAACAACTTCCCACGGGATGATCGCCGCATCGACAACACCCTTCGAGAGCGCTTCCGGGATCGCCGGAACCGGCATACCAACCGGGGTCGCACCGAGGTTCTTCATCAGCATGTTGGTGACACGGGTCGGCGCGCGAAGCTTGGTGCCGTTGAGATCGCCAACCGCCGTGATCGGCTCTTTGGAGTGGATGACACCGGGGCCATGCACCCAGACGCCGATAACCTTGAACTCTTTAAAGTCCTGATCGAGCATCGATTCCTCGGCCAGATCCCAATAGGCTTTCGACATCGCCTCGGCATCGGTCATGGTGAAGGGCAGTTCGAACACCTCGGCGCGCGGGAAGCGGCCGGGGCTGTAGCCCGCCACGGTCCAGACGATGTCGGCCACGCCGTCGATCACCTGGTCAATAAGCTCAGGCGGCTTACCGCCAAGCTGCATGGACGGGAAGTGCTGGATCTTGATACGGCCTTCGGATTCCGCCTCGACCTTTGCGGCCCAGGGCAGAAGCACGTTTTTCGGCACGTTTGCCTGCGCCGGCAGGAACTGGTGCATACGAAGCGTGACGTCTGCCGCCTGCGCCGAAGTGCCCGAGATGCCGAACGACAGCGCTGCAACAGCCGCCGCACCAGCGAATTTAAGAAGATTTCTACGGTTCTTGATCATGTTTTCCTCCCTGGATGATCAACGATGATGCGCAAGCGCACCTATGTAAGTGCCAAAATGGCGGTCTTTTGCGTGACCGGCCCGCTCCTCCTCGAAACGGGCCGTATCCTGTTCCTTTGCCGCGCACCGCCCCCGGATCGGGACGGGAACGCTCCGCATACCCAAATCATGCGGACGTCCGGCGCGTCGGGGCCATGATATGGCAGAGCCATGTAATCGCAACCGCGAAGCTCTGCCCTGATGGCGGGCACTCAAACCCTTTCTGCCGACTGACCGGTCGGTTAAACATTAACCTCCGCTCGCGGTGATGGCAAATGCTTTCGCAGATCACCGGTTCGACAGAAATCACTTAACATGACAACCTTTTTCTTAGACGTGGGAATATTGGTTGTTTTTGTAACCATCAACCCCCTCATGAGCGCGCTATCCGATTTCCTGTTCATCCAGACGAAAGAGACATTTGTCCCTCAGCCTGTGTTCCGCCCCAGAATGAAATACTTTTAGCGAAAGTAAACTGAAGGTTTCGCGGTTTTGATTTCCAAAAACGGCAAGTAACAGGCTGGAAGCGCCCCTATTGCGCGGGTCCGATCTCAACAGAGACCGGCGCGAGCCCCTCGATTTCCCCCATAAGGCGATCACCTGCCGTCACCGGGCCTACCCCTGCGGGCGTGCCCGTCATGATAATGTCGCCCGGCCCAAGATGATAATAGAGCGAGAGATTCGCTATAATCGCCGGAACGTCGTGAATCATCTCATCAAGCCGCGCATCCTGACGTGTCTCTCCATTGATCCCAAGATAGATTCGCTGATCCCGGACCGGACCAAAAATCTCGGCGCGAGTCAAAGGCCCAAGCACGGCCATCCCCTCACCATCCTTGCCAAGATCCCAAGGGCGACGTTTGTCCTTCGCCGCCTGTTGCAGGTCGCGTCGCGTCATATCAAGACCGCAGCCATAGGCAAAAACCGCCGCCTCCGCCTCGTCTCGCGTGGCCTTGAACACCGGCGCGCCAAGCGCGACCACGAACTCCATCTCGTGGTGCACATCCTGCGATCCCGGCGGATACGGCAGCACGCCACCGCTCTCAAGAACCGCCTGCGGGCTCTTGGTGAAATAGAACGGGGCTTCGCGGTCGACCTCGTTGCCCATCTCCGCCGCATGCGCCGCGTAATTGCGTCCGACACAGAAAATCCGCGCCACCGGATAGCGTGCCTCTTCCCCCTCAACCGGGAGCGATTGGATTTTCGGTGGCTCGAAAAGATAGGCGGTCATGGCGCGACTTTCTAATGCTGGGAAAGAGTCGGCCCCTTACGGGTCCGTCTCCTTTCTATCTTCCTGATCGAGCGTTCGAAACCTTAACCTCGCCCATTCGCGTATCACGCCGCTTTCATAGGGCGAAAAGGCCAAAATCCGCACCACCGCGATACAAACGCAATACCGATGCGATACCGACGTGCCGTTCGCAGCATGAACCATCAGGGAACAAGAATCACCTTGCCCACCACGGCGCGATTAACCAATGCGCTCAATGCCTCGCCCGCTTCGGCCAAAGGATAGGCTTTACTGACCTGTGGCTTGAGCTTGCCTTCCTCGAACCATTTGAAAAGCTGCGCAAAATTGGCCTCGTCTTCTTTAGGTTCAATTTTACGGAAAGCCCCCCAAAATACGCCAACAATGGCACATCCCTTCAAAAGCGTCAGGTTGACCGCCACTTTCGGGATTTCTCCCGCCGCAAACCCTACAACCAAGGCACGGCCACCCCAAGCCATTGATCTCAAACAGGTTTCAAACATATCCCCACCAACCGGGTCATAGAAAACATCCACACCCCGCCCCTTGGTGATCTCCTTGATCCGCCCCCTGAGATCTTCCTCACTATAATTGATCCCATGATCCGCCCCCGCCCGCTTCGCCGCCTCAAGTTTTTCCTGCGAAGACGCCGCCGCAATCACCGTCGCGCCCATCGCTTTTCCGATCTCGACGGCCGCCAATCCAACGCCGCCGCCAGCGCCCAAAACCAGAAGCGTTTCGCCCTCACGAAGCTGTGCCCGCTGTTTCAGCGCATGCATCGAGGTGCCATAAGTCATTGTGAAACCTGCGGCTATTTCTGAGGGCATCGCGTCGGGGCGGGGCATGATGGCGTCCTCGTCCACCACGATTTGCTCTGCATATCCCCCCGTCAATGCCATCGCCATGACCGCATCGCCGGGCGCATACCCCGTCACGCCCTCCCCGACGGCATCGACGACACCGGCCACTTCGCCACCCGGCGTAAAGGGAAGATTAACCTTAAACTGGTATTTGTTCTGAATGATGAGCGATTCGGGAAAATTCACCCCGCATGCCTCCACCCGGATCCGCACCTGGCCCTTGCCCGGCTGCGGTGCTTCTATGTCGCGTAGCTGCAATAGCTCCGGCGGCCCGAATTCTTCACACATGACAGCTTTCATCTTGTTCCCTCCCTGAAACGCGCTTCGTTCTCCCGCACCGCAAAGGGGTCTTGCCCGATGCGCCGTGATTCCGAACAGTCTGTGGAAATTTATTCCGCAAATCCATCAAGACACGGCGTCACAACAAAATATTCCGTTTTGCCTCTGGCCCTTTTCGCGTCAAAGTGGGGGAAATTGCGAGGAGAGTTCACCCATGAAAACCATCAAAGCCGCAGTGTGCCATGAATACGGTGCGCCTCTTGTCATCGAAGACATCCACCTCGCCCCGCCCGCCACCGGCGAAGTCGAGGTCACGCTGGACGCAGTATCGATTTGCCATTCGGATATCTCTTTCTGGGAGGGCAAGTTTGGTGGCATTCTCCCCGCCGTCTACGGCCACGAGGCCGCTGGTCGCGTTACCGAAGTCGGCGCCGGAGTCGTTGGTTTTGAAGAGGGTGATCACGTAATTGTCACACTGATCCGCGCCTGCGGAAGCTGTGCCAATTGCGGCTCGGGCAAGCCGACGATCTGCACCACGACGCATGACCAAACCGCCCACCCCCTGAGCACGAAAGATGGTGGCAAGATCATGCAGGCCATGGATTGCGGGGCCTTTGCCGAGAAGGTTGTCGTCGACACGAGCCAGATCGTCAAAATCCCCGCCGACATGCCCAAGGACTGCGCCGCACTGATAAGTTGCGGCGTGATTACCGGGGTGGGTGCAGTTGTGAACGCCGCGAAACTGCGCACCGGAGAAGACGTCGTGGTGATCGGCGCTGGTGGCATCGGTCTCAACGCGATTCAGGGCGCCAGACTTGCCGGCGCGCGCCGTATCGTAGCCGTCGACATGGTGCCGGAAAAGCTTGAAATCGCAAAGGAATTCGGCGCGACCGACGCCGTTCTCGCGAGTGATGCCAAACCATGGCGCCACGCGATCAAGGCACTGGGGCGCAAGGCGGACGCGGTGATCGTGACCGTTGGCGCGATCCCCGCCTACAACTCTGCTCCCCGCTATCTTGCTGCCGGGGGGCGTATCGTCATGGTCGGAATGCCTGCCGTAGGCCTGAGCGCCGAATATGTGCCCATCAACATGTCCGATGCCGGCCAGAGCCTTGTCGGCTCCAAAATGGGTGACACGGTCATCAAGCGCGATATCCCCTGGATGGTCGACCTTTACCAACAAGGCCGCCTCAAACTTGATGAACTAATCTCGGGGCGCTGGACCCTTGAGCAGATCAACGAAGCCATCGCCGATACAAAAACCGGCGCCGCCAAGCGCAACGTGATCCGCTTCTGATCCAGCGAACATAGCTGTTTCTTGGCGTTCCACCCTCGGGTGGGACGCCTTTTTTCCTTAAAAAGGACGCCCCGTCACAGCGCGACATACTTGACAGAATGTTTTTTTGCGCCTTCACTGGCGCCTCATTAATAGCGGAATTAAATTCTGCATTGCAAAAATACATCAAGGGGGAGCCCTTCCCCAAGACATGGATCGGACGCATCATGATTGCTGTCGTGCAGGACCTCAAAGACAGCGTCGGTGTCGAGATTGGCCTGTCCTCCTGGATTACGGTCGACCAAGAGATGATCGACGCCTTCGCCGCCATAACCGGCGACACTCAATTCATCCACACGGACCCGGAGGCCGCCGGGAAAACCCCATTTGGCGGCACAATTGCGCAGGGGTTTCTGACTCTCTCGCTTCTGACAAAGATGATCGAAGACTGCATGACCCGCCCCGGCACACAAACCACCGGAGTTAACTATGGCCTCGATGCTGTCCGTTTTGTGACTCCCGTGCCAGCAGGCTCTCGTATTCGAGGGCGTTTCGTACTGAACGATTATGTCGAACCACATCCGGGAGCACGCAAGCTCTGCTGGGACGTGACTGTCGAAATCGACGGCAAGGATAAACCGGCACTGGTGGCCAAGTGGCGCTCATTACGCGTCGAAAACAAAAGCTGATGGGCTGAACGCCCACAAGCGACAACACTCTGAACACAACAAAACGGGAGGAGGACCCCTTATGCGGGATGCCGTTATCGTATCAACAGCGCGCACGCCGATTGGCAAAGCCTATCGCGGCGCATTCAACAACACACAGGCACAGGCTCTTATCGGCCACGCCGTGAGCCATGCTGTGGGTCGCGCAGGGCTCGACGGATCGGAAATACAGGATTGTGTCATCGGTAGCGCTCTTCAACAGGGATCGAGTGGCGGCAACATTGGTCGTCAGGCCGTGATCCGCGCCGGACTGCCCGTATCGATTGCAGGCATGTCTCTGGATCGGCAATGCGCTAGCGGCATGATGGCCATCGCAACGGCCGCCAAACAGGTTGTGCATGACGGCATGGACGTGGCCATTGGCGGCGGTGTCGAGTCGATCTCCCTCGTGCAAACTCAGAACATGCGCGCCGACCGCGCCCGCGATCCTTGGATTAACGAGCACAAACCCTCGCTCTACATGTCCATGCTGGAAACCGCCGAAATCGTCGCCGATCGCTATGGCGTCACGCGCGAGGATCAGGATGCCTATGCCCTGCAATCGCAACAACGCACAGCCGCAGCGCAGGATGCGGGCAAGTTTGATGATGAAATCGTGCCGATGACAACCTCAATGGGCGTCATGGACAAAGAGACCAAGGAAGTGTCCTCCCATGATGTGACGCTTGAAAAGGATGAGGGCAACCGCCCTTCCACGACGATCGAAAGCCTGTCCGGGCTACAACCCGTGTTCAAAGACGGCCAAACCGTCACAGAAGGCCAGTACATCACTGCTGGCAACGCCTCGCAGCTTTCTGATGGGGCCTCGGCCAGCGTTATCATGGAGGCCAAGCTCGCCGAAAAGCGCGGACTGGAACCGCTTGGCCGGTATGTCGGCGTGATGGCCGCAGGTCTTGAGCCCGACGAGATGGGCATCGGTCCGATTTACGCGGTGCCGAAGCTCCTTGAGGCACATGGTCTTACCATGGATGATATCGGCCTGTGGGAACTCAACGAGGCCTTTGCCTGCCAAGTACTGCATTCGGCGCGGGTTCTTGGCATTCCGAACGAGATCCTGAACGTCAACGGCGGCGCAATCTCTGTCGGCCACCCCTATGGCATGTCCGGCGCACGGATGGTTGGACATGCGTTGATCGAAGGCAAACGGCGCGGCGCGAAATATGTGGTCTGCACCATGTGTGTCGGCGGCGGTATGGGGGCGGCGGGGCTTTTCGAAGTGCTCTGATTGACCTACCAGACAAACAAAAACGCCCCCGCCAATCGCGGGGGCGTTTCTTTTTCATGCTGGCCGGGTCAGGCCGCGTAGCTCTGCATCACTTCGCTGAGGCATTGATCGGTATCGCCAAGCTGCGCATCCAGCATGACGAGTCGTTTGCCATAGTGGGACACAGAATACTCCCAAGTCATCGCGATCCCGCCATGCATCTGAATCGCCTCTTCGGCAACAAGCCGCGCGGCGCGCCCGATGAGGTTTTTGGCCATGGCGATCTTGAGGGTTGCATCTGCGTCCTCGAGGCTGGCCGCTGCGCTGATAGTGATCGAACGCGCCTGTTCAATCTCGGTCAGGAGGTCCACAGTCCGGTGCTGCAAGACCTGAAATGTCCCAATCGGACGGCCAAACTGCTTGCGGGTCTTAAGGTAGTCCACAAGCGCCTCATAGGTCGCACCCATCGCGCCAACGGCTTCGGCACAAAGAGCCAAACGGCCAGCATTCACAGCATCCTGAACGGCGCCGCCTGCGTCCTGAAGGAGCAGTGTCGCCGGGGTGTCTTCGAGCAGAACCTCTGCCGCACCGCCACCGTCGATCATGCCATAGCCAACAATATTGGCCTCTGTCGCCGCAACGGAGAAGATCGCGGGCGCATCGCCGAGTTTGGCCAGAACAAGGATCACATCTGCACCCTGCCCGCCATAGACGGCGCTCTTACGGCCATTTAGGACGTGGGCCTCGCCGGATGCTGTCGCAGTAGTCGCGATGTTCTCAAAGTCATAAGCCGCGTCAATCTCGCCGAGACCAACGGCATAGCGTGTCTCGCCACTGACCAGCGCGTCCATATCAGCCCCCGCCGCACCAAGGAGGCGCGCCGCCATCAACGTACCGAGGAACGGCTCGGGGCACAGCCCTTTGCCAAGCGCCTCAAACACCACGGTGATGTCGAACCCGGTGCCACCAAAGCCGCCCTGCTCTTCCGGCACGAGCGCCCCCGCGATGCCAAGCTCGGACATCTCGGCCCATTTGGTTGGGTCATGAAACGGTGCCTCATAGGCAGAAGCGTTGCGCGCCTCAATACCGTATTGATCCGCGAGATAACGGTTCAGCGTGTCCGCCAGCATCTGGCGGTCTTCTGTCAGATCAAAGTTCATCTCAGAGCTCCAACATGGTTTTGGTGAGGATGTTGCGCTGAATCTCGTTCGATCCACCAAAGATCGACGTCTTGCGATTATTGAAATAGCGCGCGGCGTTGTTGGCCGTATCCGGCGGCGACAGCGCGAGATTGCCATCGGTCACAGCACCGGGGAACGGAGCCGCCGAAGGCCCAAGCGCCCGACGCGCGAGATCGCGCAATTCCTGATTGATGACCGTGCCCTTGATCTTGAGGATCGACGTTTCCGGCCCCGGATGACCTTGTTTTTGGGCTTGGTAGAGCATCCGTAAGTTGGTGATTTTCATCGCTTCGAGATCGATCTCAACCTGCGCAATGCGGGCCGCGAAAAGCGGATCTTCGATCAACGGACGCCCATTGCGACGGGTCTTACGCGCCAGCGCCTTGACCTCTTCCAAAGCCTGCATCGAAATCCCCACACCGGCGATATTCGTGCGCTCATGGGTGAGTAGGAACTTGGCGATAGTCCAACCCTGATTTTCTTCACCAACAAGGTTCTCGACCGGCACGCGCACATCGGTAAAGAACACCTCGTTGACTTCGTAACCGCCCTCGATCAGGCGTATCGGGCGCATTTCAATGCCCGGCGTGTCGAGATCGACAAGCACAAAGCTAATGCCTTCCTGCGGCTTGCAGTCAAACTTCGTACGCACAAGGCAGAAGATTTTATTGGCGAATTGGCCCAGCGTGGTCCAGGTTTTTTGGCCGTTGATCACATAGTGGTCGCCATCGCGGTCCGCACGTGTCTTGAGCGATGCAAGGTCCGATCCGGCGCCCGGTTCTGAATAGCCCTGGCACCACCAATCCTCGGCCGAAAGAATGCCCGGCAGGACCTCTTTCTTTTGACGCTCATTGCCAAACATCTGGATCACCGGCCCCAGCATGGCAAGGCCGAAGGGGACGATCCTCGGGGCGTGGAAGCGGTTGCACTCGACCTCAAAAATATGGCGCTGCACCGGGGTCCAGCCGGGGCCGCCATATTCCTTCGGCCACGTAATCGCGAGCCAACCCTTCGCCGACAGGATGCGATGCCATTCCTGCATGATCTCGCCGGTCAGTTCCCCTCCCGAACGCACCGCATCGGCGATGTGATCGGGCAGGCTTGTTTTGAGGAAATCGCGCACCTCCTCCTCGAAGGCGCGTTCCTCGGGTGAATAGGACAGATCCATCATCAGCCTCCCTTGTTGATGTCGTCAAAGCTCTTGCCACTTGCAGCCATGTCGCGCAGCAGGGTCGGCACTTGCCAGTAATATGCATCTTCCTTGGCGTAGTCCTCAATCCGACGCACCAGTTCCGCCGCTCCGATCGTATCGGCATAATGCAGCGGCCCGCCGCGGAACCGCGGGAAACCGTAACCGGACAGGAACACAACATCGACATCCACCGGACGCAGCGCGATGCCATCTTCGACGACACGGGCCGCTTCAACGATCATTGCAGTCATATAGCGGTCCACAACTTCTTCGTCGGTAAAGGTGCGCGAAGTAATACCAGCCTCTTCGCGTTCCTTAGCGATGATCTCGGCCACTGCCGGGTTGGGGTGCATGTCGCCCTCGTCATAGATGTAGTAGCCGCGCCCTGCCTTACGACCAAACCAGCCGTTCTCGCAGATACGATCCGCCACGGCACCGGCATAGCGTTCCTCCGGCGAGCGATCCGCCGCCTTGCGCTTGCGGGTCATCCAGCCAATATCGAGACCTGCCAGATCACCAACCTTATGCGGCCCCATGGCAAAGCCAAACGCCTCAAGCGCATCATCAACCTGCTGCGGCGTGGCCCCGTCGAGCACAAGATAGGACGCAGTCTTCGAATAATGCGCAAGGATGCGGTTGCCGATGAACCCGTCGCACACCCCAGCCCGTACACCAATCTTCTTGAGCCGCTTTGCAAGAGCAAAGCCGGTTGCAACAACCTCGGGCGCGGTCTTGTCGCCCACCACGATTTCGAGAAGCTTCATGATGTGGGCAGGCGAGAAGAAGTGCAACCCGATGACATCCGCCGGGCGCGATGTCACCGCTGCGATTTCATTGATGTCGAGATAGGAGGTATTCGACGCCAGTATCGCGCCCTGTTTACAGACGGAATCCAGTGTAGTGAAAATCTCTTTCTTCACATCCATCTGTTCGAATACGGCCTCAATCACGAGGTCCACATCAGAGAACGCCGCGAGATCCGTCGCCCCCTTGAGATTGGCGACCATGGCATCACGCTGCTTCTGGCTGAGCTTGCCGCGTTTCACGCCACCGTCCAGATTCTTGGTGATGGTCGCAATACCACGCTCCAGCGCCTCTTCCTTCACCTCGACCAATGTCACCGGCAGACCCGCCATAAGCGCGGACGTTGCAATGCCGGACCCCATAGTGCCGCCACCGATCACACCAATCGCGTTGATCTCGCGAGGCGGGGCTTTTTTCTCGGGGATATTGGCCACCGCTCTCTCGCCAAAAAAGGCATGAATCAGACCGGCGCGCTGCGGCGTGTCGAGACAATCCATGAAAGCCTTGCGTTCGATTTTAAGGCCATCGGCAATGGGGCCGGTCGAAGCCGCAATGGCCTCAATACAGCGCTGTGGCGAGACGAGGTTGGAGAATTTGCGCGCCGCCATCTGGCGCGCGGCGTCAAGCGCGGCGTCATCCGGCTTGGTTTCGATCATATCGGTGCGGCGCGTGACAAGCTTGCCATCCAGCGCCTCTTGGCCAGCCTTAAGTGCCACGTCGCGCGGATCACCCTCTTCCAGCGCATCCAAAAGCCCCATTTCTAGCGCCTCTTGTGCAGGCACCTGACGCCCCGAAAGCGCCATATCAAGCGCCACGGGAATGCCCGCCAGACGCGGCACGCGCTGCGTTCCGCCCGCCCCGGGCAGGAGGCCGATGAGAACCTCGGGAAGACCGATACGCAGCCCCTTGATCCCGACACGCGCATGACTTGCCAAAGCTACTTCAAGACCACCGCCAAGCGCCGTCCCGTGCAGAACACAGACTACGGGGATGGCGCTCTGTTCCATCTCATTCAGGAGATCCGGCAGGGCCGGTGCCATCGGGGGCTTGCCAAATTCCGTGATGTCCGCCCCGGCGATAAAGGTGCGTCCAGCAGCATAGAGCACAATGACTTTGGCCGACTGCGCCGTATTGATCTCGGCAACGGCGTCCTGAATGCCGCGGCGCACATGCACGCTCAGCGCGTTAACCGGCGGATTGTCGACACAGACGAGCGCGATATCGCCAACGATTTCCGTTTTCACCGACTTGATGTCCTGATCCTGCATCTCTCTGTATGTCCTCTTCTTTAAGTCTGTATCTAAACCGCCTTAGCGGATGATCTCTACGCCGTCGGCCCCGACTGCCTGATCTGCAACATAGATCGAGACACCGTCCGCACGGAACAGACGCGTGCCCCAAATGTCCTGTGACGAGCCAACGCGACGCATTCCCCTTCAGTTTCGTCTGATACAGTCTGGGCATGTGAAGTCAACTTTTGCAGAATTTTTTTTCGCTAAGCGAAATAAAGACGTGGCGTTCTTTTCGCAGAGCGGAAAATAAGCTGGTGGCGCAGGTGGGAAACGTCTAGTTTCTTGAACGTATAGGCTCCAAAGGTAACGACTGGGGCAAGGAGTGCGGGCATGAGAAAAAGAACCGGAGAAAGCGGCGAGTCAGAAGCCACAGCGGGAGACCGTCAGTTCATCACCTCGCTATATCGTGGCCTCGAAGTCCTGCGCGCTTTTCGCCCGGAGGATCGTGTTGGTCTGAGCAATGGCGATATCTCTGAGCGCACCGGTCTGCCCAACTCCACCATTTCGCGCCTGACTTACACGCTGTTGAAAACCGGTTATCTTCTTTATGATAAGGAAACCGGGCGCTACCGCATGGGGGTGCCGGTCCTGAGCCTTGGTTATGCCTGCCTGAGTGGCCTGCCGGTGCGGGACGCGGCGCAGGGATATATGCAGGACTTGGCCAATGAATGCGGCGAAGGGGTGCAGGTCGCGCTTGGCGGGCGCGTCGATTTCACCATGACTTACCTCGCAGCCGCACGTTCACGTTCGGTCATTTCGCTTCAGCTTGACGTAGGGTCGCGCATTTCACTTGCCCGCTCCGCCATGGGACGGGCCTATATCGCGGCTTGCGAGCCGGAGGAGAAGGCAGACCTTCTCGATGGTATCGAACGCCGCTCCGATCCCGAGCTTTGGCCCGTCATCCGTGACGGGATCAAACGCGCCGAAGACGAGATCGCCACGCGTGGATTTTATGCAAACATCGGCGAATGGCAGCCCGGTGTGAATGCCGTCGCGGTTCCTTTCCGAAGCAAGCAAGGCAATGCGCCGTTGATGGCCTTCAACCTTGGCGGCCCGGCGACATATCTGCCCAAGGATAATATGCTCGATACGTTTGGTCCCAGACTCGTTGATATGGTCGAAACTCTGCGCCAAAGCGCCATTTAGTCAGAGTTAGTTCCCGGCAAGATCATCCCGTATTTCGGTCAGAATGGCACCGATTTCTTCGAACAGCACCTTGCGTGCCGAACTCTGGCGCCAGACCAGCACAACGGTCCGTGGGCAGGCATCCGGCAGCGGCAGAAGCGCCACATCGGCATTTTTGACTACGCCCCCATCTACCGCAAGATTGGGCAGCAGGGTAATCCCAAGCCCCTCTGAGACCATGGCAATCAAAGTCGTCAGGCTCGTGGCAGCAAAGCTCTCGTCCTGTTGCAAGTTGCGGTCGGGAAAGGCCGCAAGCGCATGCCGCTGCAGGCAATGCCCCTTTTCCAAGAGCATCAGTTTGCCGCCTTCCAACTCCTCCGCCGCCGAGGCCGATTGCTCTTCTGCCCATGGCTCTGGCACGGCAAGATGATACCCGTCCTCAAAGAGTGGGTGCACTTCCAGCGTTCCAACATCGAAAGGCAGCGCGATCAAAGCCAGGTCCAGCCGCCCAGACATCACCCCTTCGATCAGGCTCTCGGTCATCTCTTCGCGTAGGTAGATGTTGAGTCGTGGAAACCGTGCCCGCAACGCCGGAAGCGCCGCCGGGATCAGATAGGGACCGATGGTCGGGATCGAGCCCATACGAAGATCCCCCTCGTCCACGTTGAGATGCGCCTCGGCGATCCGTTCAATATCATTGGCATCCAGGAGAAGTGCGCGCGCGCGCTCGGCAATCTCTGCCCCCACCGGAGTCAGCATCACGCTGCGCCGTGTGCGTTCGACCAGCATCACGCCCAAACGCTCTTCAAGTTCCTTGATCCCTGCGCTGAGCGTGGGCTGGGTCACGAAACAAGTTTCCGCAGCGCGCGAGAAATTAAGCGTATCAGCGACAGCCACGAGAAAGCGAAGTTGTCTGAGTGTAATCATTGATCGTCTTTCTCTATAATATTTATATTTTTAATTGATTTCAGTTATTTTTAGCAAGTCTCTATCTCTTGGTCATCGCAACGAACACTGATGGAGACACCAAGATGACCGACACCGTCCAAGCCCAAGGGCCCCGCCTGAACGAAGCCGCCCCAGCCTTCAACGCGCCGACCACCGATGGCCAGAAAACCCTCGAAGACTACAAAGGCAAATGGCTCATCCTGTTCTCGCACCCGGCCGACTTCACGCCTGTCTGCACCACCGAATTCATTGCTTTCGCCAAGAAGCAAGATGCGTTCAACGCCATGAACACCGAGCTCCTCGGCCTGTCGATCGACAGCCACTACAGCCACATTGCCTGGATGCTCAACATCAAGGAAAAATTCGGCGTCGAGATCAAGTTCCCGATCATCGCCGACCTGAATATGGCCGTCGCACAAGCCTATGGCATGATCCAGCCGGGCGCTTCGGATACCGCCGCCGTGCGCGCGACGTTCATCATCGACCCCGAAGGCGTGCTGCGCGCCATGGTCTATTACCCGATGAACGCGGGCCGTTCGGTTGATGAAATCCACCGCCTGCTCGTCGCGCTTCAGACCGCAGACGAGAACAAATGCGCGATGCCGGAAAACTGGAAGCCCGGCGACGAAGTGATCGTGCCGACCCCGGCAACCCCTGAGGCCGCAATGGCCCGCGCCGAAGAGGGCTACAACACGGTCGATTGGTACTTCTCGACCCGCGCGCTCTAACACTCCGAGGCGGCCCCTTGCGGGCCGCCTTCCCTCCCCCACATCGTTCGGAGACATCGCCATGACCACCAAAGTTCAAAGCAATATCAACAGCTTGAAAACCATCCTAGGCGAAACCTTCCGCCTTTATGTGCAAACACACGGCTATCACTGGAATGTTGAAGGTCCGGAATTCCGCCAATTGCACACGCTCTTTGAAGAGCATTACACCAACCTCTGGGGCGCGCTTGACGAGATCGCGGAACGCATCCGGGTGCAGGGCGCTTATGCGCCGGGGACGGTGGCGGAATTGATGGCGTTGGCGGGGGCTGAGGCGGAACCGGCGCAGTCGGCGGCGGATATGATGGATAAGTTGGTCTCGGCCCATGAAGCCATTGCCGATACGATCCGCGCTGGCATTGAGGCCGCAGGTGAGGTCGGCGACGAAGTCTCGGCGGGGTTGCTGACAGATCGTCTTGAGTGGCACGAAAAAGAACTCTGGATGATGAAGGCCAGCCTGCGCTGACCCCTGCCCCGGACGCGGCGCGAACCGTCCGGGGCCCTTCCCATTCCAAGACAGAAAGGACACCGCATGAGCACCCCCATCGTCAAACCATTTTGGGACCAAGCCACCGGTAGCTGGCAATACGTGTTCCACGATCCGGCCACCATGAAGGGCGCCATCGTTGACCCGGTGCTTGACTTCGACCCGCTGGCCGGAGCCACTGGCACGGCCAATGCCGAGCGCCTTCTCGACTATGTGAAACACGCCGGGATCGAGGTGGTCTGGATCCTCGACACCCACCCGCACGCGGACCATTTCTCGGCCGCCCCTTGGCTCAAAGAGCAACTCGGCGCGCCGACCGCGATTGGCGAGCATGTCAAAGGCGTTCAGACCCTATGGCAGGAAATATACAATCTTCCCAATGACTTCGCGACAGATGGCACCCAGTGGGACCGCCTATTCAAAGACGGGGAGAGCTTCATGGTGGGCGAGATTCCGGTCAAGGTCATGTTCTCGCCGGGGCATACGCTGGCCTCGATCACCTATGTGGCGGGGGATGCGGCGTTTGTGCATGACACATTGATGATGCCCGACAGCGGGTCAAGCCGGGCGGACTTTCCCGGCGGCAGCTCCAAGGCGCTTTATGAGAGCATTCAGGCGATCCTCTCCCTGCCGGATGAGACCCGCGTTTTCGTCGGTCACGACTATGCCCCTAAAGGCCGAGAGGCCGCTTGCGAGGCGACGGTGGCGGCGCATAAGGCGGCCAATATTCACTTCCGGGGCGCACCGTCAGAAGCCCAATATCGCGAGGTGCGGGACGCGCGAGATGCGACTTTGCCATTGCCGAAACTGATGCTGGCGGCGTTGCAGGTCAACATCCGTGGCGGACGCCTGCCGGAGGCCGAGGAGAACGGTCGATCCTATCTAAAACTGCCACTCAACTACTTCCACTCACGGAGCAATTGAGGCAGGGGGCCGGCGGTCGTGGGGGCTGCTGGCCCTTTGATTTTGGCGCAAAACGCACGTCGGTATTGCGTCTGCATCGCGTACGTATCGCGGTGGTGCGAAATTTGCTGCACCAGATCCGGAAATAGCGCGGTTTTCAGCCTTGGAGGAGACCCTCCCACCCCGTATTAGCCACGCATCACCTCGCGGAATAGTTTGGCCATCCTGCGCAGGCTTGGCCGGTATTGAAACCGGATCAGTGCCTTTCCGATGCGAAGCTGATTACGGTTGGTGATGAAAAAGGGCGGGCGCGGCAGGAGAGTCATTTCGCGGCTAAAAAAGCCACGCGGGAAAGGCGCCCAAGGCGCGCGCACCACGGTACGTTCGGTGTTTTCGAGCATGTAAGCATTATGGACGACGCCGGTGCCGGACTGGATATTATCGGGTGTGTGGCCCGGGAATGCCCCCCAAGGCGCATTTGTGATGAAGAAGCCAAACCCACACCACCCATTGATACCGATCGTGCCGTAACGCAGATCCGCGAGGATTTCTTCGAAGCGTGCGGGGCCGATCTGGCGCAGGGTCGCCGGGTGAATTAGAATGTTGGCTCCGAGTGTGCCCCAAAGCTCGTCATTGGCATAGGCAATGGCGGCGCGCAGATAGCTTTCGGCATCGGGCGCGGGCAAAGCCTTAATCCCTAGCGCGGGGCCAAAGGCCTCGGTCTCGCGGTTATGGGTATCGGCGTCGAGTTCGGCGATGACAACTGCGGGGGCATCGGGGCCACGGTCGATTTTTTCGACGTGATCGGCATGGGCCGCATAGTCCGCCAACCGTTCCTCGGTCCCCGGATACCAAGCCGGACGGTGCGAAGCCGAAAGGACGGATTTCAGCGCCGCAAGCAGCGCTTCTCCCTTGTCCCAACCTTCGGGCATCAAAAGCGCCTGACAGGCGATACAGTTATGCCCCGAGTTCTGAAGCTTCATCGTGGCGATATTCTCGGCCTGATGGGCTATGTCGGCCTCGGACCAAGGGCCGGGCACCACAATAGTCGGGCTGACGGAGCCGAGTTCCGAAGAGAAGCTCTTGGCGTTTCTTGGGGTTCCGGCGGCGCGGTTCCTGGCGCCCTCCTCTCCCACGCCCCAGACGATGGCATCATGGGTCTTGTCCGAGCCGGTAATATGCAATTCCTCGACCACCGGGTGATCGCAGAGATAGGCCCCGACCTCGGCCCCGCCGGTGACGATCCGCAGAGCATCCACGTCAATCAGCGGCTTCATGGCGCGCTCAAAGAGCGGGGTCAGGTAGTCATTGACCGGGTTCATCTTGAGCAGGACGACTTGGTTCTCGACGATGAGTTTGTAAAGGACGTCGAGCGGCGTAATAGAAGAAACGTTACCAGCACCAAGGACAAGAGCGACGGCACCGTGCCGGTCCCCCTCGGGGGTCTGGTAGAGGCGGGCAGCCTTGGCGCGGATTGTATCGGGCGTTTCACCGGGGCACATCCAGACGTCTGCGGAGACACCGGGGAGAAGCATTTTATCACGCAGTGACGCTGGCATGACGCGCACAGCGGTCTGGCCATTTGGCAGCGCACGCATCTTGAGGTCGTTTAGGAAGGTCCGTCCCTCCATGCGTTCGAGCGTGCGCAGATAGGCGCTGATGCCTTCCATGGTGGCGTAGGGACCAGTGATCCAGTCTTCACCGGCGATTTCAGAGTCGAGAGCGATCCCCTTGGCGCGGGCCGAGGTTTCGGCCCAGTCGCGGGCAACAGACATGACGCCGTCTTTCAGGCTTTCAAGAAGGCGGATGCGGGTTGCGACGGGAGTGCGGGCCCAATCGGTTTTCGCAGCATCGAGTTCGGCAAGGGCCTGATCGAGGGGCGCGCGGGTGTCTTTGGGGAGGGACATGGGAAGCTCCTTACTCTTAGGCCGCGTGGGCGGCGCGGATCATGTCGGCGGCTTTTTCCGCGATCATGATCGTGGGGGCGTTGGTATTGCCGCTTATGAGGGTCGGCATGATGGAGGCATCGACGACGCGCAGGCCTGAGAGACCATGCACGCGAAGGGAGGGATCGACCACGGCGTCGGGACCGGTGCCCATCTGGCAGGTGCCGACCGGATGATAGATCGTATCGGCGCGGGCGCGGATATGGGCGGTCAGGGCGGCGTCGCTGATGGCGCTGGTGATGCCGTGCAGTTCGGCTTTGCGGAACGGGGCGAGCGCCGGGGCTTCCATAACGTTGAGCGTTTTGCGCACACCGGCGAGAAGCGTTGTCAGATCGCGCTCATCAGAGAGGAAGCGCGGGTCGATGCGGGGGGCATTCAGGGGATCGGCGTTTTGCAGGGTGACCGTACCCGTCGAGTGGGGCCGCAACACGCAGACATGGCAGGAATAGCCATAGCCCCAGATGAGCTTGCGGGCGTGGTTCTCGACCAAGGCGGTCACGAAATGGGTCTGGACGTCGGGGCGATCAAGGGTCGGATCGGTTTTGAAGAAGCTTCCGGCTTCGGCAAAGGTCGAGGCGGCCATGGATTTGCCGGTCCGCCGCCACTGGCGCA
>JAAEZB010000021.1:0-8898 GCA_018223085.1 Paracoccaceae bacterium | reverse complement strand
CCGGTGTTGAAATCCTCGGTGATCGGGATTTGCGTTTCGGCATTGGCGTCGAGGAAGGCGCGGGCAACGGGGCGCGGGGCCTTTTGATCGGAGACGCGCAGGGGGCCGTCATCGCCGTGAAAGGCATTCGCGCCATGTTCGTTGCATTCAGCCTTGCGGAAATAGGGCAGCACATCATCCCAGCCCCATCCGGCACAGCCCTGAGCGGCCCAGCCGTCATAGTCTTCGCGCTGACCGCGGGTATAGAGCATGGCGTTGATCGCGGAAGAGCCGCCAAGCGCGCGTCCGCGCGGTTGATGGCCGCGTCGTCCGTTGAGGCCCGGCTGTGGCACGGTTCGAAAGGCCCAGTTGTTGATCCTGCCAAAGCCCGGCACCATGGCGACGGCCCCAATCGGGGTTCGGATCAGCCATGACCGCCCTGCCCCGCCCGCTTCGAGCAAACAGACCGTGACATCCGCGTCCTCGCTTAGCCGTGCGGCAAGGACCGACCCGGCAGAGCCGCCACCAATGATGATATAGTCAACCTCCACGCCCCACCTCCCCAGAAAAGGCCCGTGTTTATCGAGCGCATCCAAACACGCATGAGGCGACTTGTCCAAGAGGGCGTGGGGGTTCCGTTGCGGCATTGGCGCATCGGGATGGGAGCACGCCGCCCCGATTGGGGCGGCGGCGTTGTCAGGCGTCGTGGTTCTTTTGCGGACGCAGAAGCGATTCCGCCGTGTAGACGAGGATCGCAGCACCGATGGCCCCCGCGACGGCCACACCAAGCAACACGATGACATCAATCGGCCCGCCAATATCGGAAAAGGCCGAGTGGGTCATGAATTGCACGAAAAGCACGGCGGCGACGGCGCCGAAGGGCATGGAGAGCTGAGCCCAGAGGAATTTGCGCCAGCTCACCGAGCGGTCGCGGATCAGCACGTAGAAATAAGCCAGTGTCACAATCACCGCCGCGGCGACCATGATCCAGAACAGGCCCCGGCCAAAGATTTCCTCGAAGACGGCAATCAGGGTACCAAATGTAAGTTCTTTCATTGTCCTGTCTCCTTAGGCCTTGCCACGCAGCATGGCGTTATAGGTGGCTTTGAGGGCCACTTCTTTCATCAGCCAGCTGATCCACAACTCTTCAAGCGGAGCGATGACGCCCGGGAAGGAGGGGGTCAGGTTGTTCTTGTAATCGAACTCGATCAGCATGGCGCGCCCGATGCGGGTAATCAGCGGGCAGGACGTATAGCCATCATAAGAGGCGTCCGACGTCGTGCCGGAGATGTCGGCGACGAGGTGTTCCTCGACCACCGGCACCTGCCATTTAACGGAGGCCGCAGTTTTCCCCTTGGGCACACCCGCCACGTCGCCGACGGCGAAGATATTGGCATAGCGGTTATGACGCAGGGAATGTTTATCGACCTCGACCCAGCCCTGATCCGTCCATTTGTTGGCCCAGGACAGGCCCGAGTTGCGGATCACTTCCGGTGCGCGCTGGGGCGGGATGATATGGACGTAATCATAGTCCCGATCATAATCGCCATCCGGGGTCGCGAAAGTCACCTTCTTCGCACCGGCGTCGATGGATTTCACCACATGCCCATATTCGTGGTTGATGCCGCGATCACCAAAAACCATGCGGATTTTTTCGGACACGATCGGCACCCCAAACAGGGAGTTGTTATTGGCAAAATAGGTGATGTCAGCCTTGCCGCGCGATCCGTTGCGACGGGCGATGTCGTCAATCAGGAAGGTATGCTTGATCGGTGCCCCGGCGCATTTCATTTCCGTATTGGGGCGGGTGAAGAGGCCAACACCGCCTTCTTCGGCGAATTTTCCAGCCGCTTCCCATGTTTTAGCGGCATATTGCGGTCCGGCGTAGAGCGAGCCAACGCCATCCTTGCCGATCATGTCCATCTCAAAACCTTCGATGGAGTCGTAATCGAGAGTCAGACCGGTGGCGATCACGAGGTAGTCGTAGGTCAGCACCTCACCATTGCCGAGGGCGACGGTTTTCGCCTCGGGGTCGATATTCGTGGCCATCTCGGTCTTGAGGTCAACACCACGAGGCAGCCAGTCGGTGGTGTTTGAGACGGAATAGTTCGCCTTTTTGAGGCCTGCGGCAATCAGCGAGAAGCCCGGCTGATACCAATGTTCCTTGCGGCCATCGACGATAGTGATTTTGGCGCCGTCAAGGCGCTCAACGAGGCGATTTGAAAGGGCGGCCCCAGCCGCGCCTGCGCCGAGAATGACGATATGGGCTTTGGTGGCGACTTGCGCCCGAACCTGTTGCCCTGCCCCTGCGGCGGCGAGCACACCAGCCCCCGCAGCAAGGCTTAGAAAGCCCCGACGGGATGGTGAGAATTGCGTTTCCTTGGTCATGATATCCTCATGTTGCGGTTTCCAATGGTCCCCCAGTTTCGGTAGGCGCGCCCGTTCGCACGCGCCATCCCTGCCATGCCGTCTGGGTTAAACGGCTTTATCCGGGTGCATATCTCCTCCGCAGGATCACGTGACCGGATAAGATATATTCAGTAATCATGATTTGTATACAATGGAAGACTGAACATGTTGACAAAATAGCACAGGGGGAGAAAACGCGCAGGTATTTAATATTGTAATACTGCGGGTCGATCCGCACCTTCAGATCCTGCGATGCCGCATCCCCCTTGTCCTTTGTCGATACGGCCCCCACAGGGCGACCTACGCTCCGCGTCTGCGCAAGAAAATTACCCGACGCTTTCGCCACCGCACAAAAAAATGCCGCAATAAATTCAAAACCTTGCACATGATCGCCTGTTAGCGCTGAAAGTCAGAAAAACTGGTGCTTTTTGCGACTTTGGCGGTGGTCAATCCGCGACAACTTGTCTATGCCAGCCCCGACTCGCAACGGCATCCCGCTTGCGCTCTCGCGGCCCTCTCCGCAATTCCCGGACGGTCGCGATCCCGTGGTCCGGATGCCTGACCTGCGATGTATTGGCGCCAGCAATAGGTCGAAAGGCTAAGAGAAAACTCAGGATATGCGGCATTTCAAAATGAAACGGGGTCTGGACCTGCCTGTGACAGGCGCGCCGGACCAGACCATTCACGCAGGCCCCGCCATCTCGCGGGTTGCGGTTCTCGGGCGGGACATCATCGGTCTCAAGCCCCGGATGATCGTTCAGGAAGGCGACACCGTGCGCCGGGGCGATCCCCTCTTTGTTCACAAGGACGCAGAAGACGCTCAGATCGTCGCGCCGATGACCGGCAAGGTGGTCGAGATCAATCGCGGCGCGCGGCGTGTGCTTCAGAGCGTGGTGATTGAGATCACGGACGCCGAGGATGCGGGCCAGGATTTCAGCGGCGTTGGCGATGCAGATAGCGCCGAGGGCGTGACTGCGAAGCTCTGTGCCGCAGGTCTGTGGACCAGCTTGCGCACCCGGCCTTACTCCAAGATGCCGGTGCCGGGCAGTGCTCCGCAGGCGATTTTCGTGACCGCAATGGACAGCGAACCTCTGGCGGCGGATGCAGCGGTCATCATCAACGATGCCAAAGACGCGTTCGAAGCGGGCCTTGCCGCCATCTCCAAGCTCACCGAAGGCACAACCTATCTCTGCCAGGCACCGGGGGCTGAGCTGGCGTCGGTTCCGGGCGTTGAGGCGGCATCCTTCGAAGGGCCGCATCCGGCGGGTCTTGCGGGCACGCATATCCACTTCCTGCACCCGGTGACGGCGGCAGACATGGTCTGGACCATTGGGTATCAGGACGTGATCGCCATTGGCCGCCTGATGCAGAGCGGGCATCTTGATCCGTCGCGTGTCATCGCGCTTTGCGGACCGGAAGCGACCAACCCGCGCCTTGTGCGCACGGTGATGGGCGCGTCGACCGACGAATTGACCAAGGGCGAGATCGGCACCGAGACGCCGCGCGTCATTTCCGGGTCGATCCTGTCGGGCGATCAGGCGGATGGGCCGTTTGCCTATCTCGGCCGCTTCGCGCGTCAGGTCACCCTCATCCGTGAAGACAAGGACAAGCACACCTTGGGCTGGATCCTTCCGATGGGTAAGAAATACGCGGTGCAGCCGGTTCTGGCCTCGGCCTTTTCCAAGCGTCTGTTCCCGCTCACCTCGAACCTCAATGGCGGACGCCGGGCGATGGTGCCAACGGGGACGTTCGAAACGCTGATGCCGCAGGACTACCTGCCGACGCAGCTTTTGCGGGCGCTTCTTGTGATGGACACGGACACGGCGCAGGCGCTTGGCGCGATGGAGCTTGACGAGGAAGACCTCGGGCTCGTCGGTTTTTCCTGCCCGGCCAAGTATGAATACGGGCTCGCGCTTCGCGACAGCCTGACCAAGATCGAAAAGGAGGGCTGAGCCATGGGATTGCGCAGCTTCTTTGAACGGATCGAACCGCATTTCGAAAAGGGCGGCAAATACGAAAAGTATTTCCCCATCTACGAAATGGTGGAATCGCTGGTCTATACGCCCAAGACCGTGACCTCGGTCGCACCGCATGCCCGGTCTTACGTGGATATGAAACGGATCATGACCTATGTCGTGATCGCGACCATCCCCTGTATCCTCTGGGGCATGTTCAACACCGGCTATCAGGCCAATGCCGCCATTGCGGCACTTGGCGAAGGGTCAGCGGCGGGCTGGCGGATTGCCATTCTGCAAACGCTCGGCATCTCGCTTGATGCGGCGAACCCGCTGGCGAACTTTGCCCACGGGATGCTCTACTTCTTGCCGATCTACCTCACGACGCTGGTTGTGGGCGGTATCTGGGAAGTGCTTTTTGCAACGGTGCGTGGTCATGAGGTCAACGAAGGGTTCCTTGTGACCTCGATGCTCTACACGCTCATCATGCCCGCCACGGCGCCGCTCTGGCAGGTGGCCCTCGGGATCTCCTTTGGCGTGGTCATCGGCAAGGAAGTCTTTGGTGGCACCGGTAAGAACTTTCTCAACCCGGCCCTTGTCGGGCGGGCATTCCTCTACTTTGCCTACCCGGCCAACATGTCGGGCGATGCGGTCTGGACCCCGGTGGACGGGTTCTCGGGCGCGACCGCGCTTGGCGTCACTGCCGCGCGCGGCGTTGAGGCGTTGGCCGCCGAAGGGATCACCTGGATGGATGCGTTCCTTGGCACGATCCAAGGCTCGTTCGGGGAAACTTCGGCATTGGCCTGTGCCATTGGTTTGGCGTTCCTGCTCCTGACCAAGATCGCCAACTGGCGGCTTGTTGTTGGCTGTCTTGCGGGGATGATCGGGTTTTCGTTCCTGCTTAACATGATCGGATCGGACACGAACCCGATGTTCGCCATGCCGTGGCATTGGCATCTGGTCCTTGGCGGCTATGCCTTTGGCCTTGCTTTCATGGTGACCGAGCCGGTTTCGGCCAGCCACACCAATATGGGCCGTCTCATCTATGGCGCGCTGATCGGGGTCATGGTTGTCCTGATCCGGGTCATCAACCCGGCCTTCCCGGAAGGCATGATGCTCGCGATCCTGTTCGGCAACGTCTTTGCACCGCTGATCGACTATTTCGTCGTGCAGGCCAACATCAAACGGAGGGCGCGTCGCCATGTCTGATACGCAAACGCCTCAGGCCCCCAAGGGCGCGATTGCCCGTTTCCTTGCCGCATCGCCGGATTCGGTTGGCAAAACGATCTTTGTCGCGGTGGCGATCTGCCTTGTTGCCTCGATGATTGTTTCCGTGGCCGCCGTGAGCCTGCGCCCGGTGCAGGAAGCCAACAAACTGCGCGACAAGCAGCTCAACGTGTTGCAGGTTGCCGGCGTCTATGAGCCGGGGATGGATGTTGCAGAAGCTTTTGCCAGCTTCGAGCCCAAGGTTCTTGAACTGGCGAGCGGCGCATTCTCGGATGAGTTCGACGCGACCACATTTGACGATGCCGCAGCAGCCAATGACCCGGCGCTTAGCGTGGCGCTCGACAATGATCCGGCGAGCATTGGCCGCAAGGCCAAGTATCGCACGGTCTACCTGCTCAAGGATGAGAGTGGGGCAGTCGACAAGGTGATCCTGCCGATCCATGGCTACGGCCTTTGGTCGACGCTCTACGGCTTTATCGCTGTTGAAGAGAACGGCAACGATATCTTTGGTCTCCAGTTCTATCAGCACGGCGAGACGCCCGGCCTTGGCGCCGAAGTGGACAACCCGCGCTGGAAGGCGCTCTGGAGTGGCAAGAAGCTGCGCGATGGCAATGGCGATCTGCAGATTTCCGTCGCTAAGGCGCAAGGGGCTGCCGGGCCGGACCACCATATCGACGCGCTGGCCGGTGCGACGCTGACTTCGGTCGGGGTCGATAACCTCGTGAAATTCTGGATGGGCGATCAGGGATACGCCCCGTTCCTTGCGAAACTCAAGGCAGGAGAAATCTGATGGCCCAGAAAAGAAGAGAACTTCTGCTCGACCCGCTGGTCGATAACAACCCGATCACGCTTCAGGTTTTGGGGATTTGTTCGGCGCTGGCGGTGACCTCGTCGCTCAAGGTTGCCTTTGTGATGGCGCTGGCGGTGACATTTGTGACGGCGTTTTCGTCGCTGTTCATCTCGATCCTGCGCAGCCAAATCCCGAGTTCGATCCGGATCATCGTGCAGATGGTCATCATCGCCTCATTGGTGATCCTGGTGGATCAGGTGCTCAAGGCCTATGCCTTTGAGATCTCCAAAACCCTGTCGGTTTTCGTCGGCCTTATCATTACCAACTGTATCGTGATGGGCCGCGCAGAGGCGTTCGCGATGCAGAACCCGCCGGGTGCGGCGTTCCTTGACGGGATTGGCAACGGGATGGGCTATGGCTTGATCCTGATGATGGTTGGCGTCATCCGCGAGCTGTTCGGCGCGGGCAGCCTGTTTGGCATTACTATCCTTGAGACCGTGAACAACGGTGGCTGGTATGTGCCGAACGGTATGTTGCTTCTGCCGCCCTCGGCCTTCTTCGTCATTGGTCTTTTGATCTGGGGGTTCCGGACGTGGAAACCGGCGCAGGTCGAAGAACGTGAATTCAAAATCCAGACGGTGGAGGGTCACTGATGGAAGGGCTTATTTCACTGGCCGTCAAAGCGGTCTTCGTTGAGAACCTTGCGCTCAGCTTCTTCCTCGGCATGTGTACGTTCATCGCCGTCTCGAAGAAAATCTCGACCGCGCTTGGGCTTGGGATTTCGGTCATGGTCGTGCAGGCCATTACCGTGCCGACCAATAACCTGCTTCTCACCTACCTCCTGAAACCGGGTGCTCTTGCCTGGGCGGGTTTCCCGGATGTGGACCTGACCTTCCTTGGTCTGATCTCCTATATCGGGGTAATCGCGGCCATGGTGCAGATCCTTGAGATGGCGCTCGATAAGTATTTCCCGCCGCTCTACAACGCGTTGGGGATCTTCCTGCCGCTCATCACGGTGAACTGTGCGATCCTTGGCGGCTCGCTCTTCATGGTGGAACGCGACTACAACTTTGCCGAAGCGGCGACCTATGGCGTCTCGTCGGGCTTTGGTTGGGCGCTGGCCATCGTGGCGATGGCGGGTGTGCGCGAGAAGCTCAAATATTCGGATGTGCCGGATGGGCTTCAGGGCCTTGGCATCACCTTTATCACCGCGGGACTGATGGCGATGGCCTTCATGTCTTTCTCGGGCGTGAAACTTTAAGGGGACATTGAGCGATGGAAACTTTCACTCTCGGCGTCATCCTGTTCACGCTGATCGTTCTGGCGCTGGTGTCGATCATCCTCGCCGCGCGGTCGCGGCTGGTGTCGTCCGGCAACGTCAATATTACCATTAACGGCGAAAAGACCATCTCGGTTCCGGCGGGCGGCAAGCTTTTGCAGACGCTGGCGGCGGAAAAGATGTTCGTGCCTTCGGCCTGCGGCGGCGGCGGCACCTGTGCCCAGTGCCGGGTCAAAGTGCATTCGGGCGGTGGGTCGATCCTGCCCACCGAGGAAAGCCATATCACCAAACGCGAAGCAGCCTGTGGTGATCGTCTGTCCTGTCAGGTGGCGGTCAAGCAGGACATGGAGATCGAAGTCCCCGAAGAGGTCTTTGGCGTCAAGAAATGGGAGTGCACCGTGCGCTCCAATGAAAACGTCGCGACCTTCATCAAGAACCTCGTTCTTGAATTGCCCGAGGGCGAGAACGTCAATTTCCGCGCCGGTGGCTATATCCAGATCGAAGCGCCTGCACACAAACTCTCGTACAAAGAGTTTGACGTCGAAGAAGAGTATCGACCGGATTGGGACCACTTCAATCTCTGGCAGTATGAATCGGTGGTCAATGAGCCCATCGAACGCGCCTATTCGATGGCGAACTATCCGGAAGAAAAAGGGCTGATCATGCTCAACGTCCGCGTGGCCTCGCCGCCGCCGGGCTCCACAGGCATTCCGCCGGGGCAGATGTCGTCTTACATCTTCAACCTCAAACCCGGTGACAAGGTCACGATTTCCGGCCCGTTTGGCGAGTTCTTTGCCCGCGATACGCAAAAGGAAATGGTCTTTATCGGCGGGGGCGCAGGGATGGCGCCGATGCGCAGTCATATCTTTGACCAGCTCAAGCGCCTTGAGAACCGGGATCGCAAGATCACCTTCTGGTATGGGGCACGCTCTAAACGCGAGATGTTCTTTGTCGAGGACTTTGACCAACTTGCCGAAGAGTTCGACAATTTCGAATGGCATGTGGCGCTCTCGGATGCGTTGCCGGAGGATGACTGGGGCGGCTATACCGGTTTCATCCACAACGTTCTTTTCGAGGAATACCTCAAGAACCACCCGGCGCCGGAAGACTGCGAATACTACATGTGCGGCCCGCCGATCATGAACCAGTCGGTCATCAACATGCTCGTAGATCTGGGTGTGGACCGCGAGGATATCATGCTCGACGATTTCGGCGGCTGATTTCAAAAACAAAGGGCGGGGATTTCCCCGCCCTTTTCA
>JAAEZB010000122.1 GCA_018223085.1 Paracoccaceae bacterium | reverse complement strand
CAGAGGAACCGATTGCCCTTCCCCCAACGGGTGCTCTACAAAAAGCCTGACTTTTGCTTGTTTCATGGAAACCTTCTTATGGCCAACACCCCCACAACGCCAGAGCCTCAAGGACAGGTTTCCGATGCCGTGCGTGGCAACTGGGTCGACCATATCGCCCCGGCCCCCACGCGCCCCTACCTGCGCCTGTCGCGCGCCGACCGCCCGATCGGGACATGGCTCCTGCTTTTGCCCTGCTGGATGAGCCTCCTCCTCGCCATGCTGCATGACGGACAGGCCCGCTGGGAAGACCTCTGGATCGCCATCGGCTGCGCGCTTGGCGCATGGCTTATGCGTGGCGCGGGCTGCACATGGAACGACATCACCGACCGCGACATCGACGGGAGCGTCGAACGCACCCGCTCGCGCCCTATTCCCTCCGGGCAGGTGACCGCGAAACAGGCCGCCATCTACATGGCCGCACAGGCCCTCATCGCCTTTGCGATCCTGCTGACCTTCCAAACCAACGCGATCCTGCTTGGCATCCTGTCGCTTGCGCCCGTGGCGATCTACCCCTTCGCCAAACGCTTTACATGGTGGCCACAGGTCTTCCTTGGCATTGCCTTCAACTGGGGTGCACTTCTGGGATGGACAGCGCATACCGGCTCTCTCGGCTGGCCTGCCGTGGTGCTCTATGTGGCCGGCATTTCGTGGACGCTCTTTTACGACACGATCTACGCTCATCAGGATACAGAGGACGACGCCCTGATCGGCGTCAAATCCACCGCCCGCCTCTTCGCCGACAAAACCCCGCAATGGCTTCAGGCCTTCCTCGTCATCACGGTCTCCCTCATGAGCGTCGCCGTGTTCCTTGCCGCCCGCGATCAAAGTCCCCTCGCCCTTGTCGTGGCGCTGGCCGGACCGTGGGCCATGGGCTGGCATATGCAATGGCAACTGCGCCGCTTTGACCCCGATAACAACCATCTCCTGATGATGCTGTTCCGGGCAAATCGCGATACCGGCCTGATCCCCTTGCTGTTTTTCGCCGCTGCCTGCTTCCTTTGATTGCCCTCGCCTTCCCGGCGTCGTATCTAGCAGCAACCCATAGAAAAACGACCGGCCCCAAATGCGCCTTTCCTCCTATCTGATCCCTGTTGCCGCCTTCGCGATCGCCGCCGTGCTTTCGGTCTTCGCGGCTATCCTGTCGGCCGACATGATTGAGGACGCGTCCCAACGGGGCGTGCAATCCGAACTGGCGCGTGAAGGCATGACATGGGCCGACGTCCATGCCGAAGGCCTTCAGGTCTTCCTGACCGGCATCGCCCCGACAGAGGCCGAACGTTTCAAGGCCATCTCGGCGGCCGGACGTATCGTCGACGCCGCCCGCGTCATCGACAACATGCAGATCGAGGCCACCGCCGGTATCGCCCCGCCGCGCTTCTCGGTGGAAATCCTGCGCAACGACGCCGGGATTCAACTCATCGGCCTGATCCCAAGCGGCACCGATCGCGACCGCATCCTCAAAGACCTGCGCCGCCTCGACGGTTCTCCAAAAGTCACCGACTTCCTCGAAACCGCCGCCTATGACATGCCCGAGGGCTGGCAATCCGCGCTAACCTTTGCCCTCTCCGCCCTCGAAGACCTGCCGCGCTCAAAAATCTCCCTTGAGGCCGGGCGCGTGTCCATCATCGCCATGTCCGACAGCGCCGAAGACCGCCGCAAGATCGAACAACGCCTGCGCCGCAAGGCCCCGCCGACGCTCGACCTCGTGCTCGACATCTCCGCCCCGCGCCCGGTCATCACGCCCTTTACCCTGCGCTTCCTGATCGACGAAGACGGCGCGCGCTTTGACGCCTGCTCCGCCGACACCGTGGAAACCCGTGACCGCATCCTCGCCGCCGCCCGCGCCGCGGGCCTCGAAGGCGACACCACCTGCACCATCGGCCTCGGCGTGCCCACGCCCCGCTGGGCCGACGCGGTAGAAACCGCCCTCTCCGGCCTCTCGCGCCTTGGCGGTGGCACCGTGACCTTCTCCGACGCCGACATCACCCTCGTGGCCCATATCGGCACCGACCAAGATCTCTTTGACCGCGTCGTTGGCGAAATGGAGACCTCCCTCCCCGAGGTCTTCGCCCTGCACTCAACCCTGCCGACCCCGGTCGAGGAAGACGGCGAAGCGCCTGAATTCACCGCCACGCTAAGCCCCGAGGGCCTCCTGCAAATGCGCGGTCGCCTGCCCAACGATCTCACCCGCACCATGACCGAAAGCTACGCCGCCTCCCGCTTTGGCAGCGCTGGCATTCACATGGCCGCCCGCCTCGACGAAAAGCTCCCCGCCACATGGAGCCTGCGCGTCATGGCCGGTCTTGATGCCCTCTCCTACCTGAGCAACGGCGTCCTGACCGTGACCGGCGAAGAAGTCGCCGTCATCGGCAAAACCGGCGACCCTCGCGCCGGAGATGAAATCTCCCGCCTCCTCGCCGACAAGCTCGACAAGACCGACCACTTCTCCATCGACGTTGCCTATCTCGAAGAGCTGGACCCGATCGCCCAACTTCCGACCCCCGAGGAATGCGTGGCCAAGGTCAAAGCCGTGCTCGACGCCCAGAAGATCACCTTTGAACCCGGCTCCGGCACGCTCGACGCCGCCGCCGAACCGGTGATCGACGAAATCGCCGAAATCCTGCGCGGCTGCGAGGAAATCACCCTCCGGCTCGAAATTCAGGGCCATACCGATAGCCAGGGCCGTGAGGAAATGAACCAGGCCCTGAGCCAGACCCGCGCCCAATCGGTCCTCAACGCCCTGCATGATCGCCGTATCCTGACCTCGGGCTTTACCGCTGTCGGCTATGGCGAAACCACGCCCATCGCTGATAATGAGACCGAAGAGGGCCGCGAAGCCAACCGCCGGATTGAATTCGTCCTGATCCGCCCCGAAGATACCGCCTCACAAGAGGCCGACGCCGCCGCCGAGACCGCCGAAGACACCACAGAGGGCGCACAGGAAACCGCCCCGCAGGAGACCGACCCAGATGACCAGAACTGATTTCATCATCGCCACCGCCGTCATCCTTTTCGTCGCCTTCTGTGTCGGCTGGTTCGCCAACTGGCTCGTGCACCGCTTTTCGCGCGTGTCACAGGCCGATGTCGACCAACTCGAACGCATGAGCCAGGAACTCCACGAGGCCGAAGAAACCCGCGATCAGGCCATCACCTACCTGCAACAACGCGAGGCCGAGCTCACCAACCAGCTCGCCCAAACCGAAGCCGAACTCTCCGCCGCCATGGACGGCCTCCGCGACGCACGCCACGAAGCCGAAGAAATGCGAAGCTACATCGAACGCATGAACGCGGGCTAATCTGCCTACACTGGCGTGCGTGGCGAAACCCACGCCCATATCGCCACCAACACAACCATCACAGCCGCCGCGACAATTGTCAGCGGCAGAAGGATATGGGGGCACT
>JAAEZB010000121.1 GCA_018223085.1 Paracoccaceae bacterium | reverse complement strand
ATGCCCGAGGTCTACGGCGCCAACATCCGCGCCTTGCGCGAGGCGGCCGCGAAGGCATGAGGCCATTGCCATTCACATCTTTGAATGTCAGCATGTTCAGCATCTCGAACAGGATTAAGAGGATGCTCACATGACACTGACGCGGAGGACCCTTCTCAAGGGGGCAGTGGCGGGAACGGCGCTTGCGGGGCTTGGGGGCCGGATGGCCTTTGCTTCGGACAGCGCGAGCCTTGGCAATATGAAGATCACCACGCTTTCGGACGGCAACCTTGTGCTGCCGGTTGATTTCACATTTGGTGGGGTCGCGGAAGTAGATCGCGCGCCGATCTTCAAAGAATTCGGTTTTGGCGACGGGATGCTTGAGCCCGAATGCAATGTGACCTTGCTTCAGGATGGCGAGCGCACGGTGCTTTTCGATGCGGGGTCCGGCCCGGCATTTATGGATAGCGTGGGGCTTTTGCCTGATGCGCTTGACGAGATGGGCGTGGCGCTCGACGACATCACCCATGTGGTCTTTACCCATGCGCATCCGGATCATCTCTGGGGGATTTTGGACGATTTCGACGATCCGCTTTTCCCGGAGGCGACCTATATGATGGGGCGCAAGGAATGGGATTATTGGTGGGACCCGGCGACCGTCGACACGATTGAACAGTCGCGTGCCACAATGGCCGTAGGGGCCAAGCGGCGCATGGAAGTCATCGAGGACAACATTGCGTTCTTTGATGATGGTGAGGAAATCCTGCCCGGTATCGCGGCGCGTGCCACCTATGGCCACACGCCAGGGCATATGGCGTTCGAGGTCCGTTCGGGCAGCGAGAGCCTGATGGTGCTTGGCGATTGTGTCGGCAACCATCACGCGGCCTTCATGGCGCCGGGGCTTGGGCTTGGGTCGGATCAGGATCGCGACACGGCGGCCCAGACGCGGCTTGGCCTCATGGATCAGCTTGCCACGGAGAAAACCCGTATCATCGGCTACCACCTGCCCGGAGGCGGCATGGGCCGCGTCGAGCGGGCGGAAGGGGCCTATCGCTTTGTGCCGGAAGGCGCCTAACATGGAGATATCGCATGGCCGCAATCCCACCTGTCTGTGACTTCGGATGGCAGGCGCCTGATTTCAGGCTCCCTGCCACGGATGGAAACACCTATGGATTGCGGGATGTGGCCGGCGAGTGCGGCACGCTCATCATGTTTATCTGCAACCACTGTCCCTATGTGATGGCGGTTCTGGATCGGATTGTGCGGGACGCGGAAGACCTCAGAAAACTGGGCATCGGCGTTGTGGCGATCAGTTCGAACGACGCCGAGGCCTATCCGCAGGACGGGTTTGACGAGATGGTTAAGCTCGGCCTGCCGTTTCCCTATCTTTACGATGAAGATCAATCTGTTGCGCGGGCTTATGACGCCGTGTGCACGCCGGATTTCTTTGGTTTTGATGCAGATGGGGGCCTGCAATATCGCGGCCGTCTTGATGCGTCGAGGAAGGAAGCGGGGCCGACGGATTTGCGGCGCGATTTGTATGAGGCGATGAAGCAGGTCGCCGAGACGGGGCAGGGGCCAGAGGATCAGGTGCCGTCCATGGGCTGTTCAATCAAGTGGAAGGAAAGCGCATGAATGCGATCATTTTTGACCTCGACGGGACGTTGATCGACAGCGCGCCGGATATTCATGCCTCGGTCAACAAGATGCTGGCCGCAGAGGGGCGGGCGGCGTTGGATTTGGCGACGGTGACGTCGTTCATTGGCAATGGTCTGCCGAAACTCGTTGAGCGGGTGATGAAGCGCGTCGGGATGGATATGGGCGAATTCGACCGGATCGCGGCGGATGTGCTGGCGATTTATAATGCGTCGGCGGCCGATCTGACGCGGCCATATCCGCATATGGTTGAGGTTCTGGAACGCCTGAAAGGGGCCGGGTATCGGCTCGGCGTGTGCACGAATAAACCGCATGAGCCGGCGGTGATTATCCTTGATGATCTTGATCTTGCTGGGTTTTTCGAGGTGGTGATCGGGGGCGATAGCACGGCGGCGAAAAAGCCCGATCCATTGCCTTTGAAGGCGGCGATGGAGGCGCTTGGGGGCGCGGTGCTTTATGTCGGGGATAGCGAGATTGACGCCGAGACCGCCGAGCGCGCGGGCGTGCCCTTTGCGCTCTTTACCGAGGGGTATCGCAAGGTGGGGATCGACGAGATGACCCATGCCCATGCGTTTGATGATTTCCGGCACCTGCCCGAGATCGCGGACAAGGTTTTCGCGTGACGCTCAAGGCGTTGATTTTCGATGTGGATGGGACGCTTTCGGAGACGGAAGAGGCCCATCGTGCGGCGTTTAACCGGGTGTTTGCCGAGGAGGGTCTGGGCTGGCACTGGTCGGTGGGGGACTACCGTGCGTTGTTGAAAACCACCGGCGGGAAGGAACGAATCCGGGCGTTTTGCGAGATGCCGGAGGCGGGCGGCGTGGCGCTCTCCGAGGCAGAGATTGCGCGGATTCATCAAGTCAAAACAGGGTATTACGTTGATATTCTGGCGCAGAAGGATTTGTCGCTTCGGGCCGGGGTGCGGGATTTGATCGCGGCGGCGCGTCGGGCGGGATTGCGGGTCGCGGTGGCGACGACGACCTCGCGGGCGAATGTCGAGGCGCTCTGTCGGTGTTGTTGGGGGGCGTCGGGGGCGGATGTGTTCGACGTGATCGCCGCCGGGGACGAGGTTGCGGCGAAAAAACCGGCGGGGGATGTGTATGACTTGGCGCTTGAGCGGTTGGGGCTTCGGGGGGCGGAGTGTGTCGCGTTGGAGGATAGCCGTAACGGGGTTTTATCGGCCGTAGCGGCGGGGGTTCCGGTGATCGTGACGCCGTCGGTTTATACCGAGACGGATGATTTCAGCGGGGCCGAGGCGGTCGTGCCGTCGCTCCGGGCTGCGGATTTGACGGGGACGCGATTGGCGGGTTTGGCGGGGGAATAGGCGGGTCTGTATCGCGTCGGTATTGCGTATGTATCGCGGTGGTGCGGGTTTCGGGCCGTAGGGCGGGCATTTGCCCGCCGTTTTTATGTGTGGTGCCGGGTGGACGTCCGGCGGGGGTATTGGTGGGTTGAAAACCCACCCTACGGGGCGTTGTGAGAAGAACAGAGGTTCGCGCCCGGCCCGTGAGGGCGATATGTATATTTAATTGACAAATGATATAAAAATGCACTCCATTAACGAATTATTAATCTTCGTTAATGGAGTTAACTTATGAAGTATATACTCTTTTCTTTTGTAGTTTGTTTCTCCGTAGCTTTTTCACCGGTAGCTGCGGAAGGTTTGTCTCAGTGGGGGGCAAGTGTTCGAGTGAAGGAAGTCTATCACGGGGGTGGGTGTCGGAAATCGTCGCCGCCGGGCAAGTGCTGTCACGCGGGGTCAAAGCCTTATCATTGCCATTGAGTGCCGCAGGATGCGGGATGCGCGCATCCCGCACGCGCCCGACCCGCCCCCATGGGCGGGCGCGTTCCGCACCCACCCTCGGGATCGGGCGCG
>JAAEZB010000120.1 GCA_018223085.1 Paracoccaceae bacterium | reverse complement strand
AGGGCGGTTGTCATGCACCCCGGTCCAGAAGCACGGTCACATGGGCGGCGACGGAGGCGGCGAGCGCGGTCAGGTCATAGCCGCCTTCGAGCAGCGAGACGACACGGCGGTTGCAGTGTTTCTCCGCCAGTGCGCAGAGGTTTTCCGTCAGCCAGGTGTAATCCTCAAGGCCCCAGTTGAGTTGCGCCAGGGGATCGGCAGCGTGGGCGTCGAAGCCGGCGGAGATAATGATGAGCTCAGGCTTTACGCGCTCGATCACCGGGAAGACCTCGGCCTCATAAGCGGCGCGCATGGTGCTGCCGTCGGTTTGGGGGGCGAATTGAATGTTGTGGATATTGTTATGGCCGCCGGTCTCTTCGGGAAAGCCGGTGCCGGGCCAAAGGGGATGTTGGTGCGAGGAGAAGAAGGTCGCGCGGGATTCGTTCCACAAGAGCGCCTGTGTGCCGTTGCCGTGATGCACGTCGAAATCCACGATCACCACGCGGGAGAGGCCGTGGCGCTCCATGGCGTGGCGGGCGGCGATGGCGGCGTTGCCAAAGAGGCAGAACCCCATCGGGGTTTGCGTTTCGGCGTGGTGGCCCGGCGGGCGGGTGGCGACAAAGGCGTTTGTCACATCGCCACCAAGTACGGCATCGACGGCGGCAATCGCCCCGCCGACGGCGCGGCGGGCGGCCTGCATGGAGCCGGGCGACATGTGGGTGTCTTCGTCAAGGGCGCGGATGGCGTCCTGCGGTTCGGAGGCGATGATGGTGTCGAGGTGGCTCTGGGGGTGCGCCAGAAGGATATCGTCGTCGCTACAAAGCGGGGCCTCGCGACGGTCCAGCGCGTCAAAGCCCGGCGCGCCGAGGGCCGTGGCGATATATTCGAGGCGCGCCACCTGTTCGGGATGGCCCGGCGGTGTGCGGTGTTGAAGGCAGTCTGCGTGGGTGAAAAGCGCCGTGCTCATCGCGGCCTCCCTTGGTTGTTTCAGAGGGAGGGTAGACCTGTGTCTCGCGGGAGACCAGCCCCCGTTGCGGGGTTATTCGGGGACGAGCATATAACCCGCGCCGCGCACCGTCTGGAGGTAGCGGGGTTGCTTTGGGTCGGTTTCGATCTTGCGGCGCAGGCGGGTGATCTGCACGTCGACAGCGCGTTCCTGGGCCTGCCCCCGATCACGACCGAGGTCTTCGACCAGTTTGGCGCGCGAGATCGGCTCACTCGGGGTTGCCGAGAAGATTTTCATCAACTGGCTTTCGGTGGCGGTCAGGCGGAGGATTTCATCGCCCTGCCACATCTCGCCGCGTTCAATGTCATACCGGATCGGGCCGAGGTTGAGCATTTTCGGCGCGGTGTCGGCTTCTTGCGTTTCGGGCATGCGGCGCAGGATGGCGTTGATGCGCAGGAGGAGTTCCTTGGGCTCGAACGGTTTGGGGAGGTAATCGTCCGCCCCGGCCTCAAGCCCCATGATACGGTCCTCGGTCTCGCCCTTGGCGGTCAGGAGAAGCACCGGCGTTGTTGAGGTTTCGCGGATGGCGCGGGTCAGGCTCATGCCGTCTTCGCCGGGCATCATCACGTCGAGCACGATCATGTCGAAATCAAGCCCCGAGAGGATACGCCGCGCATGGGCAGCGTCGCGCGCGGCAGTGACGAGGAAACCGTTGCGCATGAGGAATTTCTTCAGGAGATCGCGGATGCGCTCGTCGTCATCAACGATCAAAAGATGCGGGGCAAGGTCGTTCATTGGCTGCTCTCCCGCAGGCTTGCATAGCGGCGGCGCATTTCCGGGTCCATCATGGCCTCAAGCACCCTGCGAAAGCCTGCGACGGCCTCGGGTCCAGCGTCGCGATAGGCGGCGCGCATGCGGGTGCGTTGGGCATCCGAAAGGCGATTTTCGAGCGCGAGACCAGCCTCGGTCAGGTAGAGATTACGCTCGCGTCGGTCAGAGGCGCCAACGCGGCTTTCGACGAGGCCATCCTCAATTAAGGTCCGCAACACGCGGTTGAGCGATTGTTTCGTGACACCAAGGATCGCCAGAAGGTTGGTCACTGTGGTGCCCGGAGCGCGATTGATGAAATGGATCGCGCGGTGATGGGCGCGGCCATAGGCCATGGTGGCAAGGATGCGGTCGGGGTCGGCGGTAAAGCCCTGATAGGCGAAGAACACCGCCTCAATCCCTTGTCTGAGCTGTTCGTCGGTCAGAAAGAGAAGGCTTTCGCCGCTATGAGAGTCTGGCATGTTCCCCCCGATCGTTCACATTTTGCTCTCTGTGCCGTCACAATACGTCAGCTTTGTTGACACTCCAAGAGCGGAATGATAGCGAATCGCAGATTTTGCGCAATTTTATGTCCGGTCCGGTCGTAAGACGCGCAACAAATGGAAATAAATGAGCTGGAGGGGTGGCCATGGCTGGATCTTATGATGATCGCGACGGCAAGATCTGGATGGATGGGAAACTTGTCGATTGGCGCGATGCCAATGTTCACGTCCTGACCCACGCGTTGCATTATGCGAGTTCGGTTTTTGAGGGCGAGCGCGCCTATAACGGCAAGATTTTCAAGAGCCGCGAACATTCGGCGCGTCTTTTGAAATCGGGCGAACTTCTCGATATGCCGATCCCCTATACCGTGGACGAGATCGAGGCGGCGAAGGAAGAGGCGCTTAAGGCCAATGGGCTTACGGATGCCTATGTGCGTGTTGTTGCGTGGCGCGGGTCGGGCGAAGACATGGGCGTTGCATCGTCGAAGAACCCGGTGCGCATGGCGGTCGCGGTTTGGGAATGGGGCGCCTATTACGGCGATGCCAAGATGAAGGGTGCCAAGCTCGACATCGCGCAGTGGAAACGCCCCTCGCCGGAGACGATCCCGACGGCGGCCAAGGCGGCCGGTCTTTACATGATCTGCACCATTTCGAAGCATGCGGCCGAGGCCAAGGGCTGTTCCGATGCGTTGTTCATGGATTATCGCGGCTATGTGGCCGAGGCGACCGGCGCGAACGTGTTCTTTGTCAAAGACGGCGAAGTGCATACGCCGATCCCGGATGCGATCCTCAACGGCATCACCCGCCAGACGGTCATTGGTATGCTGCGGGACAAGGGCATCACGGTGCATGAACGCCGGATCATGCCGGAAGAGTTGGCCGATATGGAGCAGTGCTTCCTTACTGGCACGGCGGCTGAGGTCACCCCGGTTGGTCAGATCGGTGACTATACCTTTGAGGTTGGTGCGCTGACCCGCGAGATCGCCGAGGATTACGAGGCACTGGTGCGTGCCTGAGGCGGCGCGTCGCGCGATCCGCGCGGCGATTGAACATGCGGATGTGAAGGACGGCGCGACGCTGTCCTTCCATCATCACCTGCGCAATGGCGACGACGTGATGCGGCAGGTGTTGGCACAATGTGCGGCTATGGGGCTGCGGGATTTGCATATCGCGCCCTCGTCGCTTTTCCCCTGTCATGAGGCATTGATTCCGTTCCTGCGCGAGGGCGTGGTGACGCGGATCACGACGTCTTACATGACCGGGCCGCTGGCAGATGCGGTGCGCGC
>JAAEZB010000020.1:42748-46593 GCA_018223085.1 Paracoccaceae bacterium | reverse complement strand
CTCGAAACCGTCGCCGCCGGTTTCGCCACGGCCCCGCCCGAAGTGGTCTGCCTGCAAGGGGTGCTTGACTACTACAATCCGGAAACCAACTGGATCGCACGCTGCTTCACCATCGAATACGCCGCTTGGTTCCGGGTGATCCTGCCCGGGCTCGCCCGTATGGGCCTGCCGGTGCCGCTTGGGGGCACCACGCTTTTCATGCGCCGCGCCGCCGTTGAGGAACTGGGCGGCTGGGATGCCCATAACGTCACCGAAGACGCCGATCTCGGCATCCGCATCTCACGCTTTGGCTATCGCACCGAACTGATCCCGACCGTCACCCACGAAGAGGCCAACTGCCAACCGCGCGCATGGGTCAAACAACGCTCACGCTGGCTCAAGGGCTATATGGTGACATGGCTGGTGCATATGCGAACACCAATTAGCCTCCTGCGCGATGTCGGCATCTGGCATTTCCTTGGCATGCAACTGATCTTTGCCTGCACCCTCTCGCAATTCCTTCTGGCGCCGCTGATCTGGCTCTTTTGGGCCGGGGTCTTTGGCATGCCGCTGCTCTCGGAAAATCTCGCGCCGCCCGGAACCCCGCTCCTGTTCTTCGTCTTCGGGGTCATCAATGCGATGATCTTCATCCGCGCCGTGGCGCGCCGGGGCAATGCGCGGCTCTTCCCATGGGTCTTCACCCTCGGGGCCTATTTCCCGCTCGCCACACTCGCCGCCTACAAGGCGCTTTACGAGCTTATCACCAATCCGTTCTACTGGGACAAAACCGCCCACGGCAAAACCCATGAGGCCACCGCCCACGCCCTGCCGGAAGATCTCGCGCCTATTCCTGCGATTCCTGGCGAAGCCGTGTGACAAAAGCCTGCGAGATGTGATCGCGCAACGCCTTGTAAGCCCCCGCCTCATCACGCGCCTCAATCGCGCTGACAATCGCGTCATGCTCAATGAGCGTGTCCTCGCCCCGCCCCTCGGCGGCAATGGAGGTCGTCGCCATAAGCGCCATGGACCGATGCACGAGGTCAAGCTGCTGCACGAGATACCGGTTATGCGATGCAAGGTGAATCTGCTTGTGGAACCGCCGGTTGGCCCGCGCCAAGGCTGCCGGATCCGCCACGAGCTTGTGATCTTCCGCCACCATGTCGCGCAACACCCGAACCTCTTCCTCCGTGGCGTGCCGCGCCGCAAGCCGCGCCGCAAGCCCCTCAAGCTCGGCGCGCACCACATATAGCTCGGCCATCTGGTTATGATCGAGAGACGACACGATGAGGCTCCGCCCATCCCGCGCCAATAAGGATTGCGTCTCAAGCCGCTGCAACGCCTCCCGGATCGGCGTGCGCGACACACCGAAACGATCCGCAAGGTCGCTCTCCACAAGACGATCGCCGGGCTTGAACACCCCGACATCAATCGCCTCAAGTATCAGCGTATAGGCGTCCTTCTGCGACGGTTTCACCTGCGACATGTCCCTCTCCCTCTTGCGCTCTGGCGGCGCCAACCGGAGGACCATAGCCATCCGGCCTCGCCCAACGCAAGCGCACCATTGAATACATCTCCTGTCCGGCCTATCTGTCTCTTATGCCCAAACAGGATTTTTCCCATGTCTCTACATGGGTCTTCGACCTCGACAATACGCTCTATCCGCCCGAGATGCGTCTTTTTGACCAGATCGAGACGCGGATGACGGATTACGTCATGCATACCCTCGGGGTCGACGCGCCGCGCGCCAACCATCTGCGCAAACACTACTGGCGCGAATATGGCACGACGCTGGCCGGGCTGATGCGTGAACATGATGTCGATCCTCTTCCCTATCTCGATGCCGTGCACGACATCTCCTTTGCCCCGCTTTTCCCCGATGCGCACCTTGCCGCACGTATCCGTGCCCTGCCGGGGCGGCGCATCGTCTATACCAACGGCTCTGCCCCCTACGCCGAACGCGTGATCGAAGCCCGCGGCCTCTCGGGGCTGTTCGATGCCGTCTACGGCGTGGAACACGCGGGCTTTCTTCCCAAACCCGAACGCGCCGCCTTCGAGGCAATCTTTGCCCGCGATGGCGTCACAACCGAAACCGCCGCCATGTTCGAGGACGACCCCCGCAATCTCCGCGTGCCCCACGAGATGGGCATGAAAACCGTTCACGTGGCCCCCACCCCGGCGCCCCGCCCAGACGGCGGCGACCATATCCATCATCACACTGACGACCTTCCAACCTTCCTCGGGAAAATCGTGTGAGCACCCGCATCCTTCACATATGAGCATTTCACATGCTAAAGGGTGCGACATATAATTCACATATTAGAATATGTGTTGCCAGCAAAATGCAAGCCCTCTACCTACCCCTCACGTTCAGACAAGGAGAGCTACCAATGAGCCTGACCGACACCAACCCGACGATCGAAAACGAAGCCGCCACCGACGCCCATCATGACGAGGTGAGCCCGGCGACCATCAAGGCGATCTTCGCCGTTCTCGCCGCTGTTGTCGTTGCCTGGGGCTCGGCCATCTTCGCCTATGGTGTGCCCGGCCTCTACATCCCGGCACTGTGCTTCGTGCCGGTCATGTATGCACTGCTGATTATCATCGCCAAGGGCTAAGCGCCCTTTTCGGCTAAGGCTTGATACCCCTCTTGGACCTTCCGGCGCCCGGCGCTAGGTTAGGCCGCAGGAGGCGCCCATGAGTATCCAGTCCCAAACCGACATCCTGATTTCCGGAGGCGGAATCGCCGGTCTTACCGCCGCTGCCGCCTTCGGATCCGCCGGGTTTACCGTCCAATGTGTAGACCCCGCCCCGCCGATCACAGATCGCGACAGCGCCGGATCGGACCTGCGCACCACCGCCTTCCTGCAACCGGCCCGCACCCTCCTGATGGAGGCTGGTCTCTGGGATCGCCTCGCGCCCCATGCCGCGCCGCTCGACATCATGCGCATCATCGACGCGGGTGGCGATCGCCCCGAGGCCCGCATGGTCAAGGAATTCGTCGCCGCCGAGATTTCCGGCGATCCCTTTGGCTGGAACCTGCCCAACTGGCTCCTGCGTCGTGAAATGGTCGCCCGCCTTCGGGATATGGAGACTGTCGACCTGCGCCTCGGCACCGCGACAACCGCCCTCCTGACCCGCACAGACTCGGCCCGCGTGACCCTTTCGGACGGCTCGCAAACCACCGCCCGCCTCGTCATCGCCGCCGATGGCCGCAATTCTCCCATGCGCGAGGCCGCCGGGATCAAGGTCCACACAACCCGCTACGGTCAAAAGGCCCTCGCCTTCGCCGTGACCCACCCGATCCCGCACGAGAATGTCTCGACCGAGGTGCACCGCTCCGGCGGCCCCTTCACCCTCGTGCCGCTCCCCGATTACGAGGGCAAACCCTCCTCCGCCGTGGTCTGGATGGAACGCGCCCCCCGCGCCGATGCCCTCTCGCGCATGGATGTGGCCGATTTCGAAGCCGAAATGACCGCGCGTAGCACCGGCCTCTTCGGCCCCCTGACGCTCGCCTCGCGTCGCACGCTCTGGCCCATTATCTCGCAATCGGCCGAGTGCCTTTATGGCGAACGCCTCGCCCTCGTGGCCGAGGCCGCTCATGTCGTTCCGCCCATCGGCGCGCAGGGCCTCAACATGTCCCTTGGCGACATGCGCACCCTCCTCGACCTCGCCAAAGCCGCGCCCGGCGAGCTGGGCTCGCGCCAGATGTTAGAGACCTATCACCGCAAACGCTTTGCCGAGGTCAAACTCCGCGTCAAAGGCATCGATATGCTGAACCGCGCCTCCATGGTCTCGGCCCGTCCTCTGCGCGATGCGCGTGCTTTCGGCCTCAACGCACTCTACGCGCTCTCGCCGGTGCGCAAGAC
>JAAEZB010000020.1:35375-42545 GCA_018223085.1 Paracoccaceae bacterium | reverse complement strand
AATACCGACGCGATGCAGACCCCCGTTTCCGGGGATCTCATCCCGTTAACCTGTGCTTACAAAACCTTGTCGAGCACCGTCTTGAGCCGCGCCATCGTGCCCTCAACATCATAAAGCTTATCAAGCCCAAACAGGCCAAGGCGGAAGGTCATGAACCCCTCCGGCTCATCACAGGCAAGCGGCACCCCGGCGGCAATCTGCATCCCTTCGGCAACGAACTTCGATCCGTTCTGAATGGCGGGATCATCGGTATAGCTCACAACCACACCCGGCGCGCCAAACCCTTGCGCCGCAACGCTTTTTACGCCCTTCTCGGCCAACATCGCCCGCACACCATCGCCCAGCGCCCACTGCGCCTCACACAGCTTTCCAAAGCCATACGCCTTGGTCTCCGCCATCGTATCGCGAAACGCCCGAAGCGCATCTGTCGGCATGGTCGCATGATAGGCATGGCCACCGTTTTCATAGGCCTGCATGATCGAATACCATTTTTTGAGGTCGATGGCGAAACTATCCGACGTGGTTTCCTCAAGCCGTTCCAATGCCTTACCCGACATCATCACCAACCCCGCCGACGGCGAAGCGCTCCACCCCTTCTGCGGTGCCGAGCACAGCACATCAACGCCCGTCTCTTTCATATCGACCCAGACACAGCCCGACGCGATACAATCAAGCACCATGAGCGCCCCAACCTCATGCGCCGCAGCCGCCATCGCCTTGATATACTCATCCGGCAGGATAACCCCCGCCGAGGTCTCCACATGCGGTGCAAAAACCACATCCGGCTTCACCTCATGGATCTTCGCCACAACCTCTTCGATCGGTGCGGGCGCAAAGGGCGCGGTGACATCATTACCCGCCTGACGCGCCTTCATCACCGTGCTCTCGGCGGCAAAGGCCCCCGCCTCGAAAATCTGGCTCCAGCGGTACGAGAACCACCCGTTGCGCACCACCAATGTCTTGGCATCGCGGGCAAACTGGCGCGCCACGGCCTCCATCCCATAGGTGCCGCCACCGGGGATTAGCGCCACGCCATCGGCGTTGTAAACCTCTTTGAGCATCCCCGAGATATCGCGCATAACCTCTTGGAATGCCTTGGACATATGGTTCAAAGACCGGTCCGTGAATACGACCGAAAATTCATCCAAACCATTGGGGTCAACTGCGCTGGCCATGGGCTCTCTCCTCGTTCCTTGGTGGGAAAGGGCTATCGCGATTGGCCGGCGAAGGCAAAGTCTACTTTTGCATACCTAAAGAGGGCCAGGCCGGCGCTCTTCGCTCATAAGAACATTAGCCTCCACATTCCCAACCCCCGGAAGGGTCATGATCCGCCGCCTTAAAACCCGCTCAAAATCCGCAATATCTCGCGCCGTCACCCGCAAACGGTAATCATATAGCCCAAGGATATGCTCAACCGTCTGCACCTCGGGAATAGCCGTCACCGCGCGCTCGAAATCCTCAAGGGACACCCGCCCCTTCGTCGCGAGCTTCACCCCAAGAAAAACCGTCACCCCAAACCCAAGCTTCTCCGCATCAAGGTCAAGCTTGCGCCCCTTTAGGATTCCCGCCTCATAGAGCCGCTTGATCCGCCGCCACGTCGCCGGTTGGCTTAGGCCAAACTTGCGCCCCAACGCCCCCGCCGTCTGGGTCGCGTCGGTGGCTAAAGCCAAAATTAACCCCCGGTCGATATCGTCCAGATCGCTCATATCGGCAATGTCTCGTCTGATTTGATCCGCGCCACATGCATCAACGTCTCAATATCGGCGATATGCGGCAGGGTCAGGATTTGGTCGCGATAAATCTGCTGATAATGCGACATATCCCGCGCAATAACCGAAAGGCGCACATCGACACGGCCAAGGAAGGTCTGGATTTCAATGACTTCCGGAATGTCGCGTGCGGCGGCAAGGAACTCGTCAAAAGCGCGCGGGTTGGTCTTGTCGAGGGTCATGCGCAGGCTGACCTCAACCTCATAGCCAATCGCGCGCCAGTCGATGACCGCCCGCACGCCCCGCAAAATCCCCGCCTCACGCAGTTTCTCAACCCGCCGCGTTAGGCGCGGTGCGCTAAGCGTCAAACGATCCGCCAGTTCCGGCAAGGGCACATCCGGCTCCGCCTGCATATGGCGCAGAATGCGCCTATCAAGATCATTAAGCATGAATTCATCACTATCACTAAGTATGACGAATAAAAACTATGAAAATGACGAGATTTTCATGTGCAATACGACTCGTCTTTCATCACACCCTCCCTATGATGACCCCATAACCAGAGACATAAGGAGCGTAGACATGCGCGTTTATTACGATCGCGATTGCGACATCAACCTGATCAAAGACATGAAAGTCGCCATCTTGGGCTATGGCTCGCAGGGCCACGCCCACGCGCTGAACCTGCGTGACTCGGGCGCCAAGAACCTCGTCGTCGCCCTGCGCGAAGGCTCCGCCTCGGCCAAGAAAGCCGAAGCCGAAGGCCTCACCGTCATGGGTATCGCCGAAGCGGCCGCATGGTGCGACGTCATCATGTTCACCATGCCCGATGAACTTCAGGCCGAAACCTACAAGAAATACGTCCACGACAACATCAAGCCCGGCGCCGCCATCGCCTTCGCCCACGGCCTGAACGTCCACTTTGGCCTCATCGAGCCCAAAGAAGGCGTCGACGTCATCATGATGGCCCCCAAAGGCCCGGGTCACACCGTGCGCGGCGAATACACCAAAGGCGGCGGCGTGCCCTGCCTCGTGGCCGTCGACACCGACGCCACCGGCAAAGCGCTTGAGATCGGCCTGTCCTACTGCTCCGCCATCGGCGGCGGTCGCTCGGGCATCATCGAGACCAACTTCCGCGAAGAGTGCGAAACCGACCTCTTCGGCGAACAGGCTGTTCTCTGCGGTGGCCTCGTGGAACTGATCCGCTGCGGCTTTGAAACCCTGGTCGAAGCGGGCTACGCCCCCGAAATGGCCTACTTCGAGTGCCTGCACGAAGTGAAGCTGATCGTTGACCTGATCTATGAAGGCGGCATCGCCAACATGGATTACTCGATCTCGAACACTGCAGAATACGGCCAGTACGTCACCGGCCCGCGCATCCTGAAGTACGACGAAACCAAAGCCCGCATGAAAGAAGTCCTCGACGACATTCAGCAGGGTAAATTCGTGCGCGACTTCATGCTCGAAAACGCCGTTGGCCAGCCCACCCTCAAAGCCTCGCGTCGTGCCAACGACGAGCACCTGATCGAAGAAACCGGCGCCAAGCTGCGCGGCATGATGCCGTGGATCTCGGCCGGCAAAATGGTCGACAAAGCCAAGAACTAAGCGTTTCGCGGATCACCTCCGCCAATGCCAAGGTGCCCCATTTGGGGCACCTTTTTCTTTTGAGCCAACGTCTTAATAGCGCCCGATGCCGATCCGCACTTTCTCAAGCACCTTGCCATTGCCCGAGACCGCCTTGACCACCGCCTCATAACGGTTGCCGCGTCCGCCCGAACAGGGCGGCAGATAACCGCTAGATTTGTATTTCCCCGAACTCCGCGCCTTGGCGATGACCTTGGCCTTCCCCGGCAGGCTCCCCTTGAGGCCTGGCACCGAATAGAGATCAGCCGAAGCACCCTTGGCCGGATAGCCGATGGTCCCGTGCCCGCCATTACGTGATAGCGGGCCATAGTCGCGGTCATTGAACTCGACATAGACCCAAGCCGTCCCCTTAGGCAGTCCGGTAACCGCCATGGGTGGCGTTGCCCCCGTGCCGCCAAAGAGCGTGCATTGCTGACCCTTCGGAACTTTCTTGCCGTCCCATCCGCCCTTGAGCGAAACCTTCATCTCGGCCATCGCGACACCAGACATCACGACAAGGGCCGATGCCGCCAAAACAATCGTTCGTGCAATACGCATGGTAAATCTCCGCAAAATAAAATCCTGCTCAAACTATCCGCCTCCACCTCCAATCGCGCAAGCCCCTTGCCCCTCCTTCGCTTTGCCGCCAATGTCGCCCCGACCAAAGGAGAGCCCCATGACGGACGACACCAAACTCAAGATGTTCACCCCCGCATGGTTCTCGGCCCTCCTCAAGGGAGAGCTGCAAACCGGCGAGACCTTCTGGGCCGGCAATTACGGCACCGCCCTGTTTCACCAACCATTGGTGGCGCTACTTGTCGTGCTTCCCATCCCGCGCCTGATCCCAGCGTTGGTTTGGGCCATCCTGACGCTCTACCAACTGGCACTGACCTCTGCCGTGATCCGCTCAAAACCCGGCGTGCCAACGCCAATGGGTTGGAAGATCGCCGGGATTGTCATCACCCTGGCCCATGGCGCGCTCTTTGCCTCACTGGCCCGGTCCATCCTCTCTTCCTGAGCATGACCGCCCCTGAAATCACACGCAAAAGCTGGCTCATGGTGGCCATCCTCGGCTTTGTCTGGGGGGCGAGCTTTCTGTTCATAGAGGTCGCGCTGAAGGGCATTACCCCCTTCTGGCTCGCGGCCGCCCGGATCACCTTTGCATCGCTTCTGATGACCGCGATCTGGGGCATGCGCGGCTGGGCCCTCTTTAGCGAAACCCGCCCCGGCACATGGTCCACCGTCCTCATCGTCGGCGCCCTAAGCTCCGCCGTGCCCTTCATGCTCCTGAGCTGGGGACAGCAATACGTCACCTCGGGCTTTGCCGGGGTCTCCATGGCCGCCGTTGCCCTCATCGTATTGCCTCTGGCGCACTTCCTGATCCCCGGCGAACACCTGACCCTGCGCAAGGGCATCGGCTTTCTTCTTGGGTTCTGCGGGGTGGTTGTGCTGATCGGCGGCCAAGCGTTTGAGAGCACCGGCGCGGCCTTTGAAACCTATGGGCGCATCGCCTGCCTGAGCGCCGCCGCCTGCTACGCGCTAAGTTCGGTGCTCGTGCGCCGCCTGCCACCGGTCGATGCCATCGGCCTTGCCACAGTGCTCCTGATCGTCGGTGCGCTAATTGTCATTCCTGCCGCATGGCTCCGCGAAGGCCCGCCACCGCTCCCGAACCAGCAAACCCTCATCGTCCTCGCAATCCTCGGCGTGGTTCAAACCGCTGCGGCCAATTTCCTGCGCGTGCTGGTGATCCGCACCGCCGGGCCAACCTTCATGAGCCTGACCAACTATCAGGTGCCGCTCTGGTCCGTGCTTCTCGGCGCGTTGCTCTTGGGCGAACCCCTGCCGCCGAGCCTGCTTCTGGCGCTGGCTCTGATCCTCTCCGGCGTGGGCCTAAGCCAATACGGCGCCCTCAAACGCCTCTTTTCCCGAGCCTAAGTCTCAGAGCGCAGCCTCAACCGCCTCGACAACACGATCCACTGTCGCCTCAAGAAGCACGGAATCCTCACATTCTGCCATCACCCGCACAAGCGGCTCAGTGCCCGATTTACGAATGAGAAGCCGCCCCTTACCCATGAGTGCCGCCTCCGCCGCGCGGATCGCCCCCTTGACGTTTTCTTCTTCAAGCGGCGTCTGCCCGACCTCATAGCGCACGTTCTTGAGCATCTGCGGCACGGTCTCGAAATTACGTGCAAGCTCCGACGCACGACGCCCGGTTTCGGCCATCGCGGCAAGGAATTGCACCCCCGCCATAAGCCCGTCACCCGTCGTCGCATAATCAGTCATCACGATATGGCCCGATTGCTCACCACCAAGGTTGAACCCGCCCTGACGCATCCGCTCGACAACATAACGATCGCCCACACCCGTGCGCTCAAGCCAGAGACCCTTGCCCTCAAGGAAACGCTCAAGCCCGAGATTGGACATCACCGTCGCCACAAGCGCACCACCTTTGAGACGCCCCTGCTCGGCCCAGCGGCTCGCCAGAAGCGCCATGATCTGGTCGCCATCCGCCACCTGACCATGTTCGTCGATAATCATCACCCGATCCGCATCACCATCAAGCGCGATACCCACATCGGCACCATTCGCAACCACAGCCGCTGCCGCCGTCTCGGTATGGGTCGATCCGCAATTGCGGTTGATGTTATGCCCATCCGGCGACACCCCAACCGGGATCACCTCGGCCCCAAGCTCCCAGAGCGCCTCGGGGGCCGCGCGATAGGCCGCCCCGTTGGCACAGTCGATCACCACCTTCATACCACCCAGAGGCAGCGCCTTGGGCAGCGAGTATTTCACCCGCTCGATATAGCGAAACCGCCCATCATCAATCCGCAGCGCACGACCAATATTGCTCGCCTGCGCAGGTTCCACGCCGGATTCGATCAAAGCTTCGATCTCATGCTCCATCTCATCCGAAAGCTTGAACCCGTCGGGGCCAAAAAACTTGATCCCATTATCAATCGCCGGGTTGTGGCTGGCCGAGATCATCACCCCGAGATCGGCGCGCATCGACGACGTGAGCAACCCCACCGCCGGCGTCGGCACCGGCCCAAGCAAAAGAACGTTCATGCCCGTCGACGTAAGGCCCGCCGTCAGTGCATTCTCGAACATATACCCCGACAGGCGGGTATCCTTACCGATCACGACACGGTGGTTGTTCTTGCCATCATTGCGGAAATAGCGCCCCACTGCCGCCCCAATCCGAAGCGCCATCTCGGCGGTCATCGGATAGGTATTGGCCGTGCCGCGCACGCCGTCGGTCCCGAAAAACTTACGTCCCATCATACTCTCCTGTCGTCACGGCCTGCCACAAATGCAATGCCTGCCGCGTATCGTCCACATCATGCACCCGCACGATCTGTGCACCCTGCGCAATCCCTTCAAGCGCCACAGCCACCGACCCGCCAATACGGCGCTCCGGCATCGGCGCGCGACCAATCACCTTAATAAATCCCTTGCGGCTTGCCCCAAGAAGCACCGGACAGCCAAGCGTGTGAAACAGGCTCAGCCGCGCCATAAGCGCAAGGTTATGCGCCATGGTCTTGCCAAACCCGATCCCCGGATCGGTGACAATCCGAGAACGCGGGATGCCCGCCATCTCAAGCGCCGCAATCCTATCTTCGAGGAAGTCATACACATCAAGCAAGACATCCTCATAACACGGATCGTCCTGCATCGTCTCGGGGTCGCCCTGCGCATGCATGACGCAAACCGGCGCACCCCGCTCTGCACAGAGCGGCGCAAGCGCAGGATCAAAGGTAAATCCGGCCACGTCATTGACCATCAAGGCCCCTGCATCAAGCGCGGCACGCGCGACCGCCGCCTTGCGCGTGTCGAT
>JAAEZB010000020.1:0-35037 GCA_018223085.1 Paracoccaceae bacterium | reverse complement strand
CCCCACGGCTTAGAACCTCAACATGGCTGAACCAAGTCCATCCACCCGCCAGCCAAAACGCGCCCTCGGGACGCGCCGCATCACTCTGTGGGATTGCGCGGTAGTATTCTTTCATGCGCCCTGAATGGTCCTTTGCGCGCCCCTTGGCAAGCACCGATACACCCCGCATCGGCAGGCTCCCGCCACCTACGTTTCAAAGCTGAAACTTATAGCGCGCGTGTCTCGATCGCCACCGAACGGGTCGGGATATCGTCCCCCTCGGGCAGGGTTTCGCCAATGGAAATAAGGCGCCGCGCCTCCATTTCCCCGGCAAACCACCGCGCCAAAGCCACTGTATCGCGCGGGCTTGAACTTGGCCCATCGACCGCATCAAGCACGATCTTAGACGGCGCCCAGACACAAATCTGGCCATTCTTCATCGCCCAATCGAGTTCCGTGCGCGTATTAACCACCACACAACGCGGATCCTTCGACGCCAGAACCCAGGCATTCTGCTCAATCGCCAAAAGATCAATCCGTCGCTGGGTCATCGCATGGCCCGTAATCGGCGCCGCGCTCTCCGGGGCTCCGACACAAAAGATCAAAGGCACATCCTCGGCTGCCAACTGATTGATCCACCCCGCAAGGTTTTCTGACGCAATCGCCGCATTGGAAAGATAGACCACCCGCGGATGCGGTTTCTCGTCCTCATGCAGGGCCGGGTGAACCAATTCCCGCGTTCGCACGATCTCAACCCCAAGGGCACCCGGCCCCCGGTCAAGTTTCTCAATCCGCACAAAGACTCGTATCGCCTGCGGTTCAAGCAGGATGCGTTCTGCAATTCGCTCTGCCAACGTCTCCAACAGGTTGAGCCGCTCCGCCGCAAGCTCATGCGCAATCGCCTCGGTCACCTTGTCATAAGACAGGATACGATCCACATCATCCTCGACCGGCCCGGTCAGCGGGCGCACCTCGACCACAATGTTGAAACTGACCCGCTGGGTCGTGCCGCGTTCGGCCTGAAAAGCGCCGATCTCGACTTCGACCACATGATCGCGCACCGAAATCCGGTCAAGCGGCATCTCGGCGGTGGCCTCTGCGCGCTCGGACGGATGCGCAAAGGCAAGGCGGATTTCGTTACTCATATCGGGCTCTCCCGGTCTTACGTTTCGCGCCACACTATGCGCTCCACCCGCCCGTTGACAGGGCATAGGCGGCAGGTGCGTGCGTTTTCGCGTCATATCGCGGGCGATCAAAAGACAAAAGGCCCGCACCCGGCGGACCTTCCTTTCGAGACAGTTTGACCAGATTTACTGCTTCTGGGTCAGGCGCGTCGGCTGGCGATAGAAATGATGTACACCAATCGTTGCCGTGCGCGGGAATTTCCGTGCCCAGTTCGGATTGACCGCCTTGGTGTGATAATGCGTCGCCCCATCGGTGAGCACTCGCGGCGCTCCGTCAATCATTAGACGCGCTACCTTGCCCACACGTTCAAACGCGTCCGGCTCGTGGATTTTTTCGGCCACCCCATCACAGGTATAGGTGAACTGGCATTGGTATTTGCGCCCCGTGCCCTGCTTTATGACGCCGCAAAGCGTATCGGGATAATAGCCATTGTCGACGCGGTTCATGATGACTTCGGCCACCGCAAACTGCCCCTTCACGCTCTCGCCACGCGCCTCAAAATAGAGCGCCTCCGCAAGGCACTGCCATTGCACGTCGGTCCGTTTGACCTCCGGGCGCGCATCAATCCAGTCACGGCTATAGGTGATCTTGGTCGGAGCCGTCTCGCCCTTGGCGCGGAACATCTCCATGAATTTGCTACCAATCTTGAAGCCCTGCGTCTGTGCGGGTGATTCACTCTTGGTGCTGACCCGCGCAGGGGCCTCGGCCAAAACCGTCCCGGCACCCATAGCCAGGCACAGCGCAGCAATCGTCATCAGTCTCATATCAGCCTCATACTCGTTGCGGCAACGGCCTCCCCGTCCGAGCATCCGGGCGACATATAGACATAGCCCCCGACTGTCCACCCCGCGGCAGGATCACCTCAAGAACGCAAGATGATTCTCAACATATCGTTAAAAATTTCTCAGATATTACCCGATTTTGTCCCGAATGGCCAATTGAGCAGCAGCCAGACGCGCCACCGGCACCCGGAAAGGCGAACAAGAGACGTAATCGATTCCCGCCTTGCGACAGAAAGCAATCGATTCGGGACTGCCACCATGCTCGCCACAGACCGAAAGCGTCAGGTTCGGCTGGCTGCGCCGCCCGCGCTCGGCCCCAAGTATGAGCAATTCGCCCACCCCCTCGGCATCAAGCGTGTGGAACGGGTCTTCCGGGTAAACCCCTTGCTGAACATAGGTCGACATGAAACGCCCCGCATCATCGCGCGACAGACCATAGGTCATCTGCGTGAGGTCGTTGGTGCCAAAGCTGAAGAAATGACAATGCGGCGCGATGTCCTCGGCCCGAAGCGCCGCACGCGGCGTCTCAACCATAACCCCAAGGCGATAGTCGAAATCGACGCCCTGCTCGGTGCGCACTGCTGCCGCGACCGCATCCACCCGCGTCTTAACCAACTCGACTTCGCGTTTCGCGCTGACAAGCGGGATCATGATCTCCGGCACCACTGGATCGCCATCCCGGCTCGCCTCAATGGTGGCCTCAAAGATCGCCCGCGCCTGCATGTCATAGATTTCCGGCACCGTGATCCCAAGGCGGACCCCCCGCATGCCGAGCATCGGGTTATATTCCTCAAGCGCCTCAACCCGCCGCGTCACATCCGACAGGGGCAAGTTGAGCGCCTCCGCCAGATCGCGCAGCCCCGTGCGCTCGCTCGGCAGGAATTCATGCAAGGGCGGATCGAATAGACGAATACAGACCGGCATCCCCTCCATGATCCGAAACAGCTCGGTAAAATCCGCCCGCTGCATCGGCAACAATTGCTCAAGCGCGCTGCGCCGATCTCCGGCCGCATTGGCAAAGATCATCTCACGCATCACCGTCAGACGGTCCGCCTCAAAGAACATGTGCTCCGTCCGGCAAAGCCCGATCCCGCCCGCGTTGAAATTGCGCGCCGTGCGCGCATCTGCCGGGGTATCCGCATTGGCGCGCACATCAATATCGCGCGCCGCGTCGGCCCAGGTCATCAAGGCCTGAAACGCATCATCAAGCGCCGCCTCAAGCATCGCCGGCTCCCCGGCAAGGACCTGTCCCTCACTGCCATCAATCGTGATGATGTCGCCCTCGTGGAACACCCGTCCATCCGTCGCAACAAGGCACTTCTTGCGCATCTGGAGCCGTATCGAAGACGCCCCCACCACGCAGGGCAGGCCAAGTCCACGCCCGATCACCGCCGCGTGGCTCGTGGCCCCGCCGCGTTCGGTCAGCACGGCATTGGCCGCATGCATGCCGCGAATATCTTCCGGGTTGGTTTCACGGCGCACAAGAATACACGCCTCACCGCGCGCCGCACTGGCCTGCGCCTCGGCGGCTGTGAAGACGATCCGCCCTGTGGCCGCGCCCGGGCTGGCCGCGACACCCGTGCCAACCACGTCGCGCTTGGCCTCCGGGTCCACCTGCCGGTGCAACAGTTCGTTGAGCGCGCGCGGCTCGATCCGGATAAGCGCCTCTTCCTTCGGGATGATCCCATCTTTGGCCAGCTGCACCGCGATCCGCACCGCTGCGCGCGAAGAGCGCTGGACCCGCACCCCGTCAAGAATATGCACCGCGCCATTCTCGATGGTGAACTCGATCTGCATTTCCTCGCGCAACCGCTTGCGCATCAGGGCCGCATCAAGCTTGAGCGCCTCGAACGCCTCCGGTGCCAGTTCTTCAAGCGACGGCCCGCGCGGATCTCTCTCAAGGAAAAGCGATTCCGCCCCGTCGGACAAGGCATCGCGCCCCTGCGACTGGCTCATGTAACGCCCGGTGATCTGCGGATGGCCCGTGGTCGAATTCACAAGCTGCAACACGCCCGACCCGCATTCCCCGCGCCCAAGCCCAAGCACCATTTCCTGCACCACAAGGCCAAGCCCCGCATCGGCAGGCGCGCCCTTGGCCTGCCGCAAAAGCCGTGCCGACGTGCCCTCCCAGGCCCGCGCCATGGACCGCAATACCCCGGCCAACTGGGCGGCTGCATCCTGTGGAAACGGCTCTTCTGCTTCGTCCTCATAGGCGGCCAACGCCGTCTCACAGACATCATCCGCCTCGAAATCAAGGTCGTCGAACATGTCCGGGTCAAGCCGCGCGACCTGAATCGAATAGGTCTGGATAAACCGTGCATAAAGCTTGCGGGCCGCCCGCTCGCCAATCTGCGCGCTCAACTCTGCAAGCCGCGCATTGTTCATCCCGATATTGAGAACCGCGCCGGGCCCGCCCCAATCAGGGTCTTCCGACGACGGGCGCACACAAAGAAGGCTCCCCTCATCCAGCGGCGCCAACAGGACCGCCATATCCGGCATCACGCCCTGCGCAATCCGGTGCACCTCATCAAACGAAAGCGCCACGGTGCGCGGCACCGGCAGGTCCAGCCGCACAAGGCGCTGAAGACATTTCGCTCGCCCGCCATGGGTTTCGGTGGCCACGGGCGCCGTTGGCGTGATGAATGTCAGGTCGGGATTGTCTTGCTGCACTGCGGCACCTCTTCTTCGGCCCGCAGAATACGCCCCGCGGCTTGCGAGGCAAGGGAAAGATTCGCCTTCGTCCCTGCATCATCGGCCCCGGCGCTCGCAAAAACGCCGGGGCCGGATGCTTAGCCTTCGATCCGCGTGAGGTCGGCAACCCCAAGGCAGATCTTGCGGATTTGCCCAAGCAGGTTCAGTCGGTTGCGCCGCACGATCTCGTTCTCGGCATTGACCTGAACCGCCTCGAAAAACGCATCAATCGGGGCACGCAGGGTCGCCATTCCGGCCATGGCCGCCGCGAAATCCTCGGCCTCGATTGCCGCTGCAATCGGGCCTTCCTGCGCCGCGAGCGCTTCGAAAAGCGCGGTCTCGCTGTCGTCTTCGGCGTATTTCACATCCGCACCAAAGCTATACTCGACCCCGTCCTTCTCTTCGGCCTGGGTGAGGATATTGTTGGCCCGTTTGAACCCCTGTACGAGGTTCTCGCCATCTTCCGTACCAAGGAATGCGCCAAGAGCCTCGGCCCGCTTGACCAGAAGCACCAGATCATCATTGCCCGGCATCTCAAGACAGGCATCAATCACGTCATGGCGAATGCCTTCGTCGCGCAGGTGCACCTTAAGGCGATCATGAAAGAACCCAAGAAGATCGCGCGAGGTATCCGGCACGCTCTGTTTGATTTCCTCGATATGCTCCGGCAGGTCGCCATCAAACGCATCAAGAACCGTGCGCACTGCCGCGCCAAACACACCATGATCGGCGATCTCGCGCTCCATATCTTCCATAAGCGCCTCGGCAACCCCGCCATCACCATTCTGCGCAATCTCATGGCGCAGAAGCTGCATGTCGAAATACTTGTCGAGGTTCATCCGCAGGTCATTTTCAAGCACCAGACGGATCACCCCAAGCGCCGCACGGCGCAGGGCGAACGGGTCTTTCGATCCGGTCGGCTTCTCGTCAATCGCCCAGAACCCGGTCAGCGTATCGAGCTTATCCGCAAGCGCGACGGCAACAGACACCGGCGCAGTCGGCACATCATCCGACGGCCCGAGCGGCGAATAATGCTCTTCCGCCGCTGCCGCGACCTCCGCGGAAAGCCCCGCCGCCTCGGCATAATACCGGCCCATGAGCCCCTGAAGCTCGGGGAATTCATAGACCATCTCCGACGACAGATCCGCCTTGGCAAACTTGGCCGCCTGCTCGATCACATCGGCATCGGCGCCAACCACTTCGGCCAACTCGCGTGCCAAACCGGCAAAGCGCTCAATCCGCGCCCCTTGCGTGCCAAGCTTGTTGTGGAAGGTCACATTGCCAAGACTCTCAAGCCACGGCGCCGCGCCGGCCTTGGCCACACGCAGATCGTTCTCCCAGAAGAATTTCGCATCCGACAGACGGGCAAAAAGAACCTTCTGGTTCCCGGCAAGGATCGTCGCGCCATGATCGGCGGTCTCGCGGTTGGCAACCGTCACGAATTTCTCGATCCGCCCGGTCTTGGGGTTCTTTACCGAAAAGAACTTCTGATGCTCTTTCATTGAAGTCTGGAGCACTTCCGGCGGCAGGCCAAGAAAATCCTCGGCAATATCGCCCATGAGGACAACCGGCCATTCCACGAGGCCCGCAACTTCCTTCAAAAGCCCCTGATCCTCAACAATCTCCATGCCTTGGGCGAATGCCATATTGGTCGCATCATTCCAGATGTGCTCGGCCCGCTCGTCTGCCGAAAGGATCACCTTGTCGCGCTTAAGCTTGGCCTCGTAATCCTCAAAGCTGGCCACGGCAAAGCGCCCCGTACCCATGAAACGATGCCCTTCGGTCGTGTCGCCCGCTTTGATCCCGTCGATATCGAGCGGCACCACACTGGCCCCCGCCTCATTGCTCAGGATGCACAGGATCGAATGGAGCGGGCGTACCCAACGCAAAGACCCCGCGCCCCAGCGCATCGACTTCGGCCAAGGGAAGTTACGCACCGTATCCTCAAGAACCTCGGCAACGATTTCTTCGGCCGCACGGCCCGGCTTGGTGATCGTGGCGAAATAGACCGCGCCTTTGGGCGTCTCGCGCTCTTCAAGGTCATCACGGCTCACACCTGCGCCACGCAGGAAGCCTTCAATCGCCTTATCCGGCGCGCCAACTTTCGGCCCTTTGCGCTCTTCGCGCACCGTCGGGCTCTCGGCCAAAAGCCCTTCAAGCGCCAATGTCAGGCGGCGCGGCGTCGAAAACGCCTGCGCGCCCGCATAAGTAAGCCCCGCCTCGACAAGACCGTCCGTCACACGCTTGCGCAGATCATCCGCCGCCTTCGCTTGCATACGAGCAGGGATTTCCTCGGAAAAGAGTTCAATCAGAAGATCGGGCATGGGTCAGTAGCCTTCCGGTTTGGGCGGGCAGTTTTCAGGGACCGGCTGGCCGTCAAAGACGACCTCGCCGCAATGGTTGATCTGATGCCAGGCGAAGCCGCGCCCGTCCGGCAATACCGCAACAACGCGGTCGATCCCGTATTCCACATTAGCCTCGCCAAGAAAGGCAATCGCGCTGCCTTCTTCGAGGGCATGACCGATCTCCTTGGCATCAAAACAGTCGAACCAACGCGGCGCGACAAGCGGCTCGGCCTTGTCATAGGGCTCATACGTCTCGCTCATCATGGCAAGCGACTGGCTCGTGGTGAAACACGCGCGATAGCGGATCGGGCTCGAATCCGCGTCGATGGCCTCGAAATCCTCATAAAGGATCGGCTCCGGCGCGCCCGTGACCATGACGGTCAATTGCACATCATCCGTGCCCGTCGCTTTGACCGGCTCGTAAAAGGCGTAGACCTGCAAATAATAGATCGCCGCCCCGGCGATGAGAGAGATCACGACAATCAGCCCCGCGATAATTTTTCCGGTCACGCCACATATCCCCCGGCTTCGGTCTGCACAAAGGCATCCGCGCATTGCTTGGCCAGTGCCCGCACCCGTCCGATATAGGCCTGCCGCTCAGTGACCGAGATCACGCCGCGCGCATCGAGAAGGTTAAAGAGATGGCTCGCCTTGATACACTGGTCATAGGCCGGGTGCGCCATGATGATGCGTTTGCCGGTCTTGGGATCGACATGCTCCTCGGCGAGGATCTTTTCACATTCGGCCTCGGCCTCTTCAAACTGTTTGAGAAGCACATCGGTATTGGCCACGTCGAAATTCCAACGGCTGTATTCCTGCTCGGTCTGGCGGAACACATCGCCATATTTAAGGGCAATCGGCGAATCCGGTGCGTTGAACGGCATGTCCATCACGTGGTCGATGCCAAGCACATACATCGCCAGACGCTCCAAACCATAAGTCAGCTCGCCCGAAACCGGGTGGCAATCATGGCCGCCAACCTGCTGGAAATAGGTAAACTGCGAAACTTCCATCCCGTCGCACCACACTTCCCAACCAAGACCCCACGCGCCAAGCGTCGGGCTTTCCCAGTCATCTTCGACAAAGCGGATATCATGCAGGTCCATGTCGATGCCGATGGCCTCAAGGCTACCAAGATAGAGCGCCTGAAGGTCCGGCGGGCTCGGCTTGATGAGCACCTGATACTGGTAATAATGCTGCAAACGGTTCGGGTTCTCACCATAACGCCCATCGGTTGGACGGCGCGAGGGCTGCACATAGGCCGCAGCCCACGGTTTTGAGCCCAAAGAGCGCAGCGTCGTTGCCGGGTGGAACGTGCCTGCGCCCACTTCCATGTCATAGGGCTGCATCACCGCGCATCCCTTCTCGGCCCAGTAGTTCTGAAGCCGCAGGATGATTTCCTGAAAGCTCTGCGGTTTCTTGTCCGGTGTTGCCATGGTCCTGCCCTTTGGAAAATGCGGGTTTTACCTATGCCGACACGGGAGCGGGGTCAATCAGCCCCATTGCGAAAATAGGGGTGCATGCGTGGCGGCATCTGCTAAACATGTCTATTAATCACATGACTCAAGATCTTCAGGGACGCTACCACCTCATGACCCGTATTTTTCTCTCGGTTTTTCTGTTTCTTTTCGTAACGGTTCAATCCGTCCTCGCCCAAAACAATGATGATGGCACCGCCTGGCTTCAGATCGAGGCCCACCCGAGCCTGACCGTCGCCACCCAGCGCGCTCAGGTCTATGCCGAAACCGTGCCCGACGTGACCGGTTTTGCCTTGGGAAATGGATGGTATGCCGTGGCCATCGGCCCGTTTGACCGCCCCATCGCCGAATCACAACTGCGCCAACTGCGCGCTCAGGGCCGGATCCCGCGCGATGCCTTCATCGTGCCACGCGATGCCTTCCGCCAGCGCATCTGGCCCGCAGGCACCGAAGTGCAACCCGCGACAACCGCCTCCCTGCAAGAGGCCGCAGCAACAACTGAACAGCCCGCCGAGCCGGAAGTCATCGACGAAACCCCGCGTGAGGCCCGCGCCAGCGAGGCCCGCCTGACCGCAGATGAACGCAAACAACTGCAGTCCTACCTGCAATGGGCTGGCTATTATAACTCCGCCATCGACGGCGCCTTTGGCCGCGGCACCCGCGCCTCCATGGCCGCATGGCAGCGCGACAACGGCTATGAGCCGACCGGCATCCTGACTACCCTGCAACGCGATGCCCTGCGCCAGCAATATTACGCCGTGCTCGAAGGCATGGACCTGCGCACCGTGAGCGACGCACAGGCCGGAATCGAAATGATCCTGCCCATGGGCGTCGTGGCACGCGGCAAGGATGAATACCCGTTCGTCCATTACGACACGACCGGTGACATTCCCGCCCGTGTCCTGCTGATCTCGCAGGAAGGCGACCAAAATACACTCTTCGGTCTCTATGACATCATGCAGACCCTCGAAATCGTGCCCCGCAAAGGCGAACGGTCGCGCAAAGACAAGAGCTTTACCCTCATCGGCCAGAATGACTCGATCATTTCCCAAACCGAGGCCAGCCTCGAAAATGGCCGCATCAAGGGCTTTACCCTTGTCTGGCCCGTAGGCGACGAAACCCGCCGCACCCGTATCCTCGACGAGATGCGCGCCTCCTTCAAACGCCTCCCCGGCGTGCTCGACCCCGCCGCCGGAAGCAACGCAGAACAGAATATCGACCTCGTTGCCGGCCTCGAAATCCGCCGTCCGATCCTGTCGCGCACCGGTTTTTATGTCGACACCGCAGGCACCGTGCTGACCACTGCCGAGGCTGTCGCCTCCTGTGGTCGCATCACCCTCGATACCGACTATGAGGCCACCCTCGTGTCCTCCGATGCCGACACCGGCATCGCTATCCTGCGTCCGGCCACCACCCTCGCACCGCAGGGCCACGCGACCCTCCTTGACGGCGACGCCCGCCTCCAGAGCGAAGTCGCCGTGTCTGGCTATTCCTACGAGGGCCTCCTCGGCGCGCCGACCATGACCTTTGGCACGCTCGCCGACATCAAAGGCCTCACCGGCGACACCAACGTCAAACGCCTCGCACTGGCCCCGCTGCCCGGCGATACAGGCGGGCCGGTCTTTGCTGCCGACGGCTCGGTCCTCGGTATGCTCCTTCCCGCAGGGGCGAACGGCACCAAGAAACTGCCCGGCGACGTGAGCTTTGCCATTTCCTCCGCCTCGCTCGGCGCCGCACTGATGGCCGCTGGCATCACAACCACGCCTGCCCCCCTCGGCGCGGCCATGACGCCCGAGGAAATGACCCGCAAGGCCCGCAGCATGACCGTGCTGGTAAGCTGCTGGGAATAATCCTTCAGGACAGAAAACCAAAAAGGCCGGGGCGCAAACCCCGGCCTTTTTCGTTGCCCCGAACCGCCGCTAAAGCGCGATCTGGGCCGATACATGAATAAGCGTCGGACGATCCGCCTTGAATGCCGCCTGCACCGCCGCCTGCAAATCCTCAAGGCTCTCCGGTTCGGCCGACAGTGCCCCATAGGCCTCAGCAAGACGACAGAAATCCGGGTTCTGCGCCACAACCGCATTAGGCGCGATCTGGCTGGCGACCATGGCATCCTCAATCTCCTTGAGCTTGCCATTGTCCCAAAGAATGATTGGCAGCGCGAGCCCAAGCTCCACCGCCGTGCCCAATTCCTGAATCGTGTATTGGAACCCGTAATCCCCGGCAATCGCCACGGTCGGCGCGCTCTTGCGCGCCACCGCCCCGCCAATCGCCGCCGGAAGGGCATAGCCAAGCGTGCCAAAGCCGCAAGGATGATGCCAATGCCCCGGCCGCGCCATATCCCAGACTTCCTTGGCCGCATAGGCAAACTGCGTCATGTCCGAATAAATCATCGCGTCGTCCGGCAACGCATCCCGAAGCGCCTCTGCCACCGGCACGATTCCGGGCCGTTCCGCATCGACCTCTGCACGCCACGCCGCCTTTTGCGCCGTAACGGCCTCCGCCGACCAATCGCTCTCGCCCGAATGCCCCGCAACGATATCCTTCAATGCAACAAAGAAATCCGCCGCATCCATATCAAGCGCCTGCGTATTGGCGCGCGATGCAAGCACCTCTGGATCAATATCTACCCGCAACATCGGGCAGTCATGCCCCAGCTCATCACGCCACAGATCAACTTCCGAAAGCTCCGTGCCCACCGCGACGACATAATCGGCCTCTGCCGCCACATCCGCACTACTCGGTCGCGCGAGGTACGATCCGAAATGGCGCGCCTGATCCGCCGGGATGATCCCGCGCCCGGCATAGGTCGTGATCGACGCAGCCCCCATCGCGGCAATCACCTCCGCCGCCACGGGGCCAACCCGCGCCGCACCACCGCCAAGCACAAAGAGAACCTTCCGCGCTGCCATAAGATCGCCCAGCGCGTCGCCCAAATCCGCCGACCGCGCCACACGCACCGCCTTGCCCGCCTCGGGAAACGCTTCGGCCATCGCCCCGGCAAGAGCAATCGGCACCTGAATATGCTTGGGCCGCTTGCGGCTATTGCCAAACTCGCCCAGCGCCCGGTCAATGAGCGCATAAGCATCTTTTGCACTGACCGCCTCATGGCTCCAGTCGCAAACCGTCGCCGCCGCCGCTTCCTGATTGCGCATCTGATGCAACTGACCGCGCCGCCCCGCGGTGCGATCAAGACACGAGGAAATCGCCAACACCGGCACACTATCGCTATAGGCCTGCCCAAGCGCTGTCATCGCATTACAAAGCCCCGGCCCGGTAATGAGGTAACACACACCCGGTCGGCCACTGGCGCGAGCATAGCCATCCGCCATGAACCCCGCGCCCTGCTCGTGCCGCGCCAGAACATGGGTGATCCCGGCCTCTTCGATGCCGCGGTACATCTCGATATTATGCACGCCCGGAATACCGAAAATAACATCCACACCGCGCGCCCGGAGCATATGCGAAATCTGCGCCCCTAGTGGTTTTTGCCCCATCTCACCCTCTCCAGAATTGCGGCGTCAGGATCACGAACACCGCCAGCAGCTCAAGCCGCCCGACAAGCATCCCCACAACCAAAATCCACTTCGCCGTATCGTTGAGCGGCGCGAAATTCCCCGCCGGTCCGATGATATCGCCAAGGCCGGGGCCAATATTGGCCACCGCCGTCGCCGCCCCCGAAAGCGAGGTGGTAAAATCAAGCCCCGTCATACCCAAAGCCACCGCCAAAAGGCCCAGAGTCACCGTGAAGAAGACAAAGAACGACATCACCGAACTCAGCGTCTCTTCATTCACCTTCTTGCCGTCATAACGCACGGTGAAAATCCCGCGCGGATGGCGGATACGGTTGATCTGTGCCCGGATCGACGAAAACAAAAGCTGATAACGGAAGATCTTCACAGAACAGGCCGTCGACCCCGCGCATCCCCCGATCAGGCCAATGAAAAAGAACATGGTGACGATGAAACTGCCCCATCCCATGTAATCTACGCTGGCATAGCCCGTACCTGAAATGATCGAGGTGATATTGAAAAGCGCCTCGCGGAACGACTTTTCCCAATGGTGCGGGAAAATCCACGTCAGAACCACGGTAAAGACCAGCACCAGAAACGCGATCGTCATCAGGAACACCCGCACCTGACTATCGCGCAAAAGCGGCGTGCTATGGCCGTTCACAAGCTGCACATAGCGCACGAACGGCATCGCCGCGAGGATCATGAACACCGACGCCACATATTCCATCGGCCCCGAATACGTCCCGAAAGACGCGTCATGGCTAGAAAACCCGCCCGTCGAAATCGTCGTCAGCGAATGCACAAGCGCATCAAAGGCCGGCATACCCATGACGAGGTAACAGACCATGCACAGTACGGTCAGTCCGACATAAATCACCGAGATCTGCCCCGATATCGCCGTCGCCCGAGGCAGGATCTTGCCCATAGTATCAAAGGCTTCCGAGCGGAAAATCTGCATGCCCCCGACCCGCAGTTCGGGCAGGAACACCATCGCGACAACAATAATCCCGATCCCGCCAAGCCATTGCAGCATACCGCGCCAAAGGTTGATCCCCCGCGGCAGGTCATCCAACCCCGAAAAAACCGTCGACCCCGTGGTCGTCATCCCCGACATCGCCTCGAAAAACGCATCGACAAATCGCGCTTCCGTCGCCCCGAACATAAACGGCAAAGACCCGAAAATCGGTAGCGCGACCCAAACCCCCGTGGTGAGCAAAAAGGTCTGCTGGATCGAAAGCCCGCGCCCCTTGCCCGACTGACAGGACAACGCCACAAGCCCCCCCGTCAAAACCGTCAGGATCGCACTCTGAAGAAAGACCCACCAATGCCCATTGCCTTGCGCAATATCGGCAAGCATCGGCAGCACCATGGCAAGCCCAAGAATGGCCACCAGAAGGCCAATCACATATCCGACAGGACGCAGGTCAAACATGCCAAAGCGTTGGCCTCTCGCGCGCGGAGTGTCAAGCGTTCACACCCGCCCGCTCTATGCGCCAAAGAGGTCGGCAAAGACAAAGGCCGGAATATCGGCCCGGCTCATCCCCATGAGCGCAAGCTGACAATCGCTCAGCGCATCAAGCGCATAAGCCTCATGCAGCCGCCGCCGCTTCTCAAGCCCTGTATTGAACCCCATCCCTTGCCCCACAAGATAAAGATCCAACCGCTCCATAAGCGGGCGGCTGTGAAAATGGATTGTCGTGTCGGTCCTGTTCATCTGGAAACCTCCGCGCCCCATCGGGCCTTGCGTATCGGGTTTCCTCCCACGCCCCCAGTTTTGCACAGAACAGTTTTGAACAGTTTAAAGAATCCACATCCCCTGATCGCCTGTTGCTGCATTGCAGCAGCTACGTTGACGTATGTAGGAGGCCGGACAGAAACCAACTCCCTACAACACAGGCCTGCGAGCATTCCAATCCAATGGTCCAAACGGCATCCTCGCAGCATGCCGCCCAATCAGGTGCTACATTCACGCGCATGTATGCCAAGACACAAAAGCGCAGGCCAAAGCAGATAGGCTTCGATCTCGATGTTCTCGCCGAACGAGAGCAGAACCATCACCATACAAAGACCTAGCGGCAGGCGTCCGCGCGGTCCTACAGCGGCATCCTTGAAGGCAAGCGCCGTTTGCCAGATCAATGGCACGGCCAAGGCCATAAGACCGACCACCCCCTTAACAAACAACAGACCGAACCACGTGTGATGGCTGCCGATCGGCATATACTCCACAATGTGTGGCCCCGGCTGAACCGTGCCGTGGCCGAACCAAGGGGCCTCTTCCTGCCATCGCTCCCGGGCAATGCGCTGAAGGGTGGCACGAACGCGTGTGCTGTCTGCACGGGCGGATTTGAACTGATCAATGCCCAGACCGATCTTCTCCAAAAACCAAGGCCCCGTGATGGCCAACGATGCGGTAAAGGCCGCCAACCCGCCCCATGCCCAACTGCGCAGCACCAGCGGCACCAACCGGGGGCCGACCGTACAGGCCACAAGCCCCACAAGCCCCATGCGGGACTTCGACGCAAGGATCATCAGCGTGCCTGCTGCGATCCCGGCGGCGCGCCAACGGCCCTCTTTCTCTTCCAAGGCAAAGAGCACCATAACCACCCCCAAAAGTGCCGCAAAAGGCGACCAAGGCGCGTAAAACTGCCATCGGGGGGTCCATGACGCCGGATCGAAGGTAAAAAGAAAAACCGTGAAATATTCCGGGCCCGGCCCACCCACTGCCTTCAGCGGCGAGGTCCAAACCCGTTCGGGCAAGCCAAGGTAGGGAGCCACAAGGAGAACCGGCGCAATGCACAAGGTCCAGAACCCAAGCCGACATTGCGCCCGAACCAAAACCTCCCGCCGGATGGGTAGGACCGCTCCCGCCAAAGGAAACAGCGCAAGAAGCGCCCACCCTTTCGCCCAGCCGATGGAGGATTTGATCGTCATCTTCATCCCCTGATCCCACTCGATATGCCCAATCCACAGCGCCACCAGCATAACCAACATCCCGATGATCCACGCCCAGACCACCAGAGGAAGCGGCCCTGCGGCACGCAGATCGGACCTTATTGCTGGCCCCAAGTATAAAGACAGCGCCACCAACCCCGCCATAAGCCACGCTAGAACGGGCCCAACCACGTAAAGCGCGCCAAACGCATAGAACGGCCAAGTCCACAGGATCGTTTTCCAGACCATAGCCTCGGCCGGGTTCTGCGGGGCGCTCATGCCATGCGGCCTTTCTCGGAGATCAGCTTTTCGATCAAGGGGCGCCGGGTCCACGCAAGTGCGAGCGCGAAGATGAGAAGAAGGCTCGCCGCAGTGCCGGCGGCAAGGGCCAGCTTCTTGCGCGGAGAGGATGGACCTTCGGGCAGGGTCGGATCTTCGAGAACCTGCACGAGGGGATAAGACGCAAAGACATCGGCCTTACTGGACTGGGTGCGTGCGATGGCCGATGCGAAAACGGCTTCGGCTACGTTGAAGTCCCGCTGTAGGTCTTCGAGCCGCGCCGCTTTCGGCGCAAGCTTTTCGAGCCGTTCGGCCTGGACCGACAAGAGGTTACGCAATGCGTCCAATTCCGCCAGCAAACCAGCGCGCGCAGCGTCCTGCCGCACCAACTCGGTTAAAAGCGCGTCTCGCGCGCCATCGAAGGATCGCTCTAACGCGCCTGCATCACCAGTCAGGGAAATGGCACGGATCATGGCCTCGGCGCGGGCGGATTCCATCGCCGACAAGGCCTTGATGACCTCGGGATGCTGCTTGCCGAACCGCGCACGCGCTTGGGCAAGTTCAGTTTCCGCTTCCGCCATTGCGTCAATCAGCGCCGTATAGGCACCATCACCGTTCAGTCGCAATATACGCGCGGCGGTTGCTGAATCGGTCCCAAGCTGTGCCTCCAGCCCGACCACGGCCGCGGCACTTCGTTCATACTCTGCATTGGCGGTATCAATCCGCGCACGCAGGAGATCAACCTCGTCCACCTGCCGATTGTATTGCGCCACCGAATAAAGCCCGGTGTCCTCGCGCAGCTTTTCGATCTCAACACGCGTAGCGGCAACCGAGGCCTGATACTCCCTGATCGCGTCAAGACCGCCGGTCTGGCGGCTGTCCATTTCGTCGCCCCGCAGGCGGTCTATTTCGTCAAAGAACGCACGCAGCAACGCAGCGTTACGCGCCTGTGCGGCCTCAGGGGCAGGACCGGTGATCTTGACGTGAATGAACGCCGTCTGATCCACCAACTTCACCTGCGGTTTACCAAAGTCCTTAGCCTGCAGACCAAGACCATCAGCCGCGTCCCTGATAACCCGATCAGCCGCCAGAAGTCGCTTGTAGGTTTCCGTCGGGCTGATCGCGTTGCTGGAAAAGGCCGAATTCGCATGGCTTGATGCCTGCCCGATCTCGGCAAGGTTGACCGATGAGGCCGACCCGGAACCGGGCAGAATCAAAGACATGTGGCTGGCAAAGCTGGGCGCGGCCGTCCTGAGGTAGCCCGTGATCGGCGCCCAGATGGCGGCCAAACCAAGCGCACAGATCCACGCGTAGCGCGGAATACGCTTGCTGTCCGTCAGCGCGCCACCAATGAGCACACGGCGGATAAGCTTGCGTCCGCCCCCCGAAGCGGAGCGCCCGTCATGCATGTCTGTCGCTACCAGGTCTTGGGTGGTCATCGGCGATCTCCTTCGCCGAAAGATCTACCCGTTTTTTTACACCCATGCCCGTGCGCGGTCGGCAAGGTGCTTGGGGCTTTTGCCCCGCGCTATATCCTTCTGGACAGGGTGGACGTCAGAACAGGCCGACGTCGCGCGCCACAATAGCCGCCTGCGTGCGGTTATTAACCTCAAGCTTGCGAAAGAGCGTCTTCATGTGAAGCTTGATCGTCGGTTCGGTCAGGTCGAGATCACGGGCGATGGCCTTGTTCGACTTGCCTTCCGTCAGACCTTTTAGCACCTCCAGTTCACGCTTGGTAAGGCGCTCGGCCATGGCGTGCGGCTCTTCCTCGTCCTGCGCTTTCATAAAGTCGACAGGCGCATATTGCTCTCCCATTGCCATGAACTTGACAGCATTCACGAGAGATTTGGCCGGCAGGGTCTTTGGCACGAACCCAGCAGCCCCGAGCCCAAGCGCCTCTTCCGCGACTTCGCGCGTGGCCTGCCCCGAGATCAGTGCGACCCGCTGACCGCCTTCCATTGCAATCGCTTCGGAGAGGCTCTCCAGCCCCTTCATGCCCGGCATCTTGTAATCTAGAAGTATAAGATTGTAGGGCGCGTCCTCGCGAATACGTTCCTTGGCCTCATCAAAGCTCGAAGCACTTCCCAGTTCCATATCATTCTCAGCGCTCAGAAACGCAATCAGCGTGTCGCGCAGGAGATCATGGTCGTCAGCAATAAGAACTCTCATCTCAGGCCAATCCTTGGTTAAACCGCAGTTTATCATTAAACGAAATTTAGGGCACATTTAGGGCAATAGGCATTTTTATTAACGGGGAAAAGGTCTCGCCAATATATCCGTTTGGACCAGAACCCAGCCCATCGCGCCATTTTTGCCGTCTTTTGCGCAGCGTTGGGACATCCGGGCACAGCGTATCACGAATGCGTTGCGCACTCATCCCGCCGGGAAATTGCGATGGCGCCGGTCATAGGGGCATGAAGGTAGAAAGCCACTCATGAACCCAGGACCGCATCCATGACCAAACACCCGTCCCTCACGAGCTTTGACACCGCCACGCGCCCCATCTCCCCGTCCCCCGCCTGCAAAACAGTGCTCGGCCTGCCTGTCGTCGATGCGACGACCGAACAGACCGTGGAACACATGCTGTCCGGGGCCGTGCGCAGTGCCTACTTCCTCAACGCCCATTGCGCCAACATCCGCGCTCGCAACCGAAACTATGCCGCGGCGCTTGCTCGCGCCGACATGATCCTGCCAGACGGGATCGGCGTTGAACTGGCCGCGCGAATGACGGGTGCTGGTCTGACCGAAAACCTGAATGGCACCGATTTCACACCCGCTCTGCTACATCAGGCAGCCCGGCGCGGCCTGTCGGTGTTCCTGTTTGGAGCAACGCCCGGAACAGCAGAAAAAGCAGCCCTGAAGCTACAGACAACCATCCCCGGTCTGCGGGTCTCTGGCACTCTGGATGGATATGGAGGGGCAGCCAATGAGGATGCCGCCATTGCGCGCATCAATGCGTCTGGTGCCGATATCCTGCTGGTTGCGATGGGCGTGCCACAACAGGAACTATGGATCGACAAACATCTTCCGGACCTCAAACCGCGCTTGGTTCTAGGGGTCGGGGCATTGTTTGATTTTCTTGCCGGGAACGTGACCCGCGCACCAAAGCCAGTTCGCGCGGCGCGGATGGAATGGCTCTGGCGTCTGGCGCAAGAACCCCAGCGGCTCGCCAAACGGTATCTGATCGGCAATACAACCTTCATGGTGCGCGCAACGACTCATGCTCTGCGGGTCGCCGGACCTGACGCAAATGCCAAGCGCTGTTTCGACGTGGTCACAAGCGGCCTCGCCCTTGTCGCCCTTGCACCGGCCTTGCTTTTGGTCGCCGCGCTTATCCGACTGGACAGCAAAGGACCCGCCTTATTCCGGCAAACCCGTGTCGGACGTGACGGGCATCCGTTTACGATCCTGAAATTCCGCACGATGCACACCAACGCCGAGGAACGGCTGGCCGCAATCCGGGCGCAATCCGACCGCGACGGCATCTGTTTCAAAGCGCGTCATGATCCGCGTGTCACGCGCGTCGGCAGATTCCTGCGCCGGTATTCGGTGGATGAGCTGCCACAGATTTTGAACGTGTTCCTTGGCGATATGTCAGTGGTCGGCCCGCGCCCTGCTCTGCCATCCGAAGTTTCCGCCTACCCGGTTGCGGCGCTGGAACGGCTGAACGTCCGCCCCGGCATCACCGGTCTATGGCAAGTGTCGGGCCGTGCCGATATCGGTTTCGACAAAATGATCGACATGGATGTCGCCTATGTCCGGTCCAAGAGTCTGATGCTGGACTGCATGCTCCTTGCCCTGACGGTGCGGGCGGTCCTGTCCGGGCGCGGCGCTTACTGACCTATCCAAAAGGATAGGACGTGATCTGAATGGATATACAAGCAATCCTGATGCATAGCTGCCAATCCGGCGTGAAAATGCGACAATGAGGGCGGCAAGAAAAATGGAGCGTCCCATGAACATCTTTCGCACAATCTCTGCGGTTGCCGTCGCAGTCAGCCTGTGGGCTTTTCCTGCTACCGCGGAAATCCTTCCATCGCCTGAAGGGCCTGTGCTCTTGACGGTCTCCGGCAAGATCGAGAACACAAACGAGGGCGAAACCGCGTTACTTGATCTCGAAATGCTTCGCGCACTCGGCGAAAGTGTAATCACAACCGAAACGATCTGGACGCCCGACAACCACACCTTCATTGGTGTCCGCCTCAAAACACTGCTTGAATACATTGGTGCCGAGGGGGACACGATCAACGCAACGGCGATCAACGATTACAGCGTCTCGATCCCTATATCAGATGCCACCGAAACCGGTCCGATCATTGCCTATGAGATGGATGGAAAACAGCTGTCGCGTCGCGATAAGGGGCCGCTTTGGGTGATTTACCCTTTCTCGTCTTCCCGTGACTACCGCACAGAAGTGATCTATTCTCGCAGCATATGGCAGCTTGATCGGATAAGCATAAAATAATGAAAGACGCCTCACCGGAACGGCGACCACAAGACAATTCGCGATTGCGCCGAAGCCAGATGCTTCTGGTCCTGATAGGTTTGCTATGCGTTCTCTCGATCACGTTCCTATTGTCCGAAATCGTGCGCGAACTGCGGTTCCTGAACTCAGCAAGATCTGACAACGTTCACTGGGCTCTTTCCCAAGCGGAGGTGGAATTTCTCGACTTTCGCAACGCGGTGCAAACCGCCCGCACGAGCACGAGCCCAGACGCACTTGAAGACGTCGTCGTCGAATTCGACGTATTTTACAGCCGTGTCGTGACTTTGAGAACCGGCACGTTCTATAGCAGCCTTCGCGAGATCGAGCCGTTTGGAAACTCTATCGAAGAAATTCAAAACCGGCTCGATGCGATCATCCCGATCATAGATGGGCCGCGCACGGAACTACGCGCCGCGCTTCCAACGCTGGGCAATCAGGCGGCGGAAATGCGTCCGCTCCTGCGCACTGCTGCCACGGCCGGTCTTCAATATTTCGTCGAGCGCTCAGATCAAAGCCGGGAAAATTTCGCCTCCACTCTGCTGCACCTTGCCTTGCTCGCCACAGCGCTCGTTTTTGCTCTGATCGTTCTACTGGTCTATACCCGCCGTGTCGGCAATCAGACCGAAATCCGCGGTCAGGAACTGGCCGACGCCTATGCCCGCCTAAACACCATTCTGGAAACATCCCTCGACGCCGTCGTGGTGTCGGATCTCGACGGACGTATCCTGAACTTCAATCCATCAGCGGAACGCATCTTTCGATATTCCCAGGACGAAGTAATCGGCAAAAACATTGCGGACATCATCATACCGGACCATTTTCGCGACGCCCATGACGCCGGAATGAAGCGCATGCGTGCTTCCGGCGAACAGAGGGTGGTCGGGCATGGTCGTGTCCGGCTTGAGGCCAAGCGGCGCAATGGTGAGGTTTTCCCCGTCGAACTGGCATTGGAAAAGGCCCAGGCAGGAGAAGACGAAATGGTCATCGCCTTCCTGCGCGATATTTCGCACAGCGTGGCCGCCGAAACCGAATTGGTCGAAGCACGCGACAAGGCGCTGGCTGGCGAAAAAGCCAAGACCGAATTCCTCGCCATGATGACACACGAGATTCGCACGCCGCTAAACGGCCTTATGGGAAATCTGACGCTTCTTGAGAAAACCCCGCTTTCACAGAAGCAACGGCGCTACGTGCGCAACATGAACATCTCGGGCGGCGTTCTGATGCATCACGTCGATGCCGTGCTCGACGTCGCACGGTTCGAGGCTGGCGCCGTGCAGTCCCGTGAAGAAGTCGTGCATCTCGGACGGCTGTTACAGGACATCGTGGATTCGCAGGCCATCGCAGTCGAAATGAACGGAAGCCACATTCAATGGGGCTGGATCGGGAAACCCGCGATGTGGGTGCGGATTGACTCATCACGCCTGCAGCAGGTGTTGCTGAACCTTGTCGGCAATGCGATCAAATTTACCCATAATGGCCGGATCATCATCGAGGCCGAACAGACCGGCAGCACATTAGAGCTTCGCGTTATCGACACGGGCATCGGCATCCCCGAAAACGAACAAGAGCGGATCTTCGGAGACTTTCAAACCATCGACCGGGCTGATAGCGGCATTCAATCCGGCACCGGCCTCGGGCTTGGCGTCGCGCGGCGTTTCGTCGAGACCATGGGCGGCGAACTCGGGGTGGAAAGTGCCGAGGGCGAAGGAAGTGTCTTCTGGGTGCGACTTCCGCTGGTTATTGAAGACGGGCCCGAAGAGCAGGACACGACGCAACTCATAGAAGATGCCGTAACCGGCTGCGACATCCTCTTGGTCGAGGACACCGAGATCAATCTCGAACTGGCAAGGGAAATCCTATCCGGCCTCGGCCATCACGTGACAGAGGCGCGCAACGGACAAGAGGCCGTGGCCAAGGCAGACAAGCATCGCTTCGAACTGATCTTGATGGATATTCGGATGCCCGTGCTCGACGGTCTGGGCGCCACGCGTGCCATTCGCGAAGGCAACGGAGCATGCCGGGACGTCCCGATCGTTGCTCTCTCCGCCAATGTGCTGCCGGAAGCCCGCGACCGCTTCGTCGCTGCGGGCATGTCGGGTTTCCTGCCCAAGCCGCTTGACGAGAACGAACTTCAACGCGTCATCAACCAACTCACATCGCGCCGTCACATCCCTGCCGAGACCCCACGGCCACAGCCACGTGAAAATCCGCTGCAAGACCTGCTTGATCGCTACCTGTCCGAAACCGTGGCCCTGTTCGCTTGGTTCGATACAAAGCCGGACGATCTGGCCGAAATCGCGGAGCAAGCACACAAGGTGGCAGGCAGCGCTGCGGCCTTTGGCCAACCAAAGCTGCGCGATGCCCTCGTTGCTGTCGAAATGGCAGCAGAGCTTGGCGACCGCGATCAGCTAAGGCTTGCAATCGACGCCGCCAAAGAGGTTTGGCAAGACGCACCAGAGCCGACTTTGCCCTAAGGATCAGTCGAAGACGGCACCCGCAGCAACCACCGCGCCTACGATCTTGGCGACTTCGGCAAAGTTGGTGACGCTGCTGTCGTAACAGGCAATAGAATCGCCTGGCAGCAGGTAAGGATCGTAATCGTCACGATCCGCGCGGCGCAGTATATCCTCGATATCGCGCTCAATGACCGTCGAAACGCCGGTGATCGGATCGCGCGTAAACAGAACCGCAGAGCGGTTCGCGCTCGTCGCGCGCGCGCCCCCGACACAGTTGGTGTTTACGACAGCCTGCATAAAGCGCGTGCCATAAGGCACCTCGCGCACGCCGCGCCCAATCGCAGACGGCGCGTTGCCAGCCGCAGGCTGCGTCAGGTTCGACAAGAATAGGGAGATTCCGGGCGGGCTGATCGGACTGGGACGCATCAGATCATCCTGAAAACACTGGCGCGTTGGCACGCGGATTTCGTCCCCCGTCAGAAGCATCACATCAACCGGGTTATGCCCCTCGAACACACCACGCATGTCCAGAATATGTTTCGTGCCATTGCGGCGCAGCTCCACGGCTGCAAGATCCGCATCCGGGCGAACGCCGCCCGCTGCGCGCAACGCGACCGACAGGTTGCGCGCCTCGGTGGACGCCCCAAGCGCTTCTTGGCGGGTGCGGTCAATATCATCTGCAACGCGGGTGCCAATCTCGACCGCATGAGGCTCGAACACCGCACCAGAGACCGCCACGCGGACACTTGCAAAATCCGCAAGCCTGACCGAAATGCGCGGCGCCTCTTCATAAAAGCCCTCTTGCACGAGAAGGCGCGCAATCTGTGCCTCAATGTCTGCGGTGGTGCGGCCTTGGGCATGGACCGGCGACAGGAATGGCAGTTTGAGCGCACCATCCCGCGTCACCACATAATCCCCGTTAAAGGTCTCGTCATCGGCAATGCGAATATCGACCAGATCGTTGCGCGAAAGGCGTTCCCCACGCAACGCTTGCGCCACGATATTGCCCCCCTTCCCCGCAGTATTGAAACTGGGCCGGCACTTCTTTGCGTTCATACGCTCAGATATCAGGAACGGCTCCGCCTCCGCCTTGTTGGGCGGGGTTCTGTACTGGGCCTGATAGGCACCACCACTCTGAACCGGCCCAAGGTTTTCAGGCGGCGGCACGTCGCCGCAACCGGCGATAAAGGCGACGCCCAAACATGACCCCAGCAAGCGGGTTCGAACAGAAATCATAATTCATCCTCAAAGGAACATACCTGTTTTTATCGCGCGGGCATGTTCATGCCTATTCCTTTTATCGCGAGGGTCCCTGCGTGCCATTCGGGCAGTCGGGTGAAAACGTGACCCGAAAGGATAGGCCCCCACCCCATCGCGGCGCGCCGCTCTCCTGCCGCGTCGAAGACAGAGGACGGAGCCAGAGGGTAAAAATGCTGAAATCCTGATGAAAGCTACCGCCCGTGTCCAATCCTCCTTCAATGCTCGGCCATCTGCTGGCCTATGGTGCGTCTGAAATCGCAACCAAGCTATCTCGCCTCGGTGTCGTCATTGCCGTGGCGCGGACACTGGACGTGGCCGAGATCGGCATAGCCGCCGCCGCGTTGGCTACGGGCGATCTGCTCAAGTCATTGACTCAAAACGGAATAGGCCAGCGCATCATTGCCGCGCCAACGTCCGAGCTTGCAGCCACCTGCAACCGGGCGCACGATCTGTTCTGGGCCTGGTGCCTCGGCTTATTCGCGCTTCAGTGCGCCATCGCGGGCACGGTTTGGGGTATAACCGGCAACCTGACGATGGCTGTTTTGATCCTCGTTCTGGCGGGTGAATACCTGTTCATGCCCGGTGGGCTGGTTCAGACGGGCCTTGCCATGCGGGCGGGCAAACTCAAGCAAACCGCGGCCATTGCAGGTAGCCAGACAGTGCTGGCGAACCTGATGTCAGTGGCTCTGGCGATGGTATGGCCCTCGGCTCTGGTGCTGGTGCTGCCCCGGCTTTTGACGGCGCCTTTCTGGCTGCTGGCAATGCGCCGCCTGCATCCTTGGCGCCGCGCGCCGGAAAGCGGCAAAACCGCCATTCGCCCGTTCATCCGTTTCGGCTGGCCGATCCTCGGAACCGAGGTCATCATGACCGCACGCCTGCATGCCAACAAACTGATCGTGGGCGCGCTACTCGGGCCAGAAATCCTCGGTCTCTACTTCATGGCCTTCAATGCCGGGCTAAGCCTCGCCACCTCCTTTTCCGCCGCCTTCGCCGCCGTATTGTTCCCGCATCTGTGCGTGCATACCGATCGCGTTGCCGCGATGCGTCAGGGGTTTGCTCTTTCCATCGGGATCGTCGCTCCGGTCGTCCTCCTGCAAGCCCTGCTGGCACAATGGTATGTGCCATTTCTGCTGGGCGATGGCTGGGACGGTCTGGCCGAGCCCGTTTCGATCCTGTGCCTTGTGGCCATTCCGACAATGCTCTGGACAGCGACCGCAGGCTGGCACCGCGCCGAGAACCGCCCGCTGCTCGAACTGCGCGGCACGGCCATGCTGACGGCGGCCGTCACCCTGAATGTCGTGCTTACCGCGCCCTTTGGCCTGACCGCGATCGCGTGGGGCTACCTCGCAACAGCCAGCCTCTGCATGCTCGTGTTGTCGCGCCCGGCCCTGCAATTTGCCTTTTCCCCCAACCAAGCGAGGGCGTTGTCATGACCCTGATTTCCGTCGTCATTCCCGTCTACAACGCCGCCGAAACCCTTCCGGCAACCATCTCCGCGCTGCAAGAGCAGAGCTTCACCAACTGGGAGGCAATCCTCGTCGAGGACGGGTCAACCGACAACAGCTGGAGCGTCGCAGAAACACTTGCGCAAAAGGATTCCCGCCTGAAACTCCTGCGCAACCCGCGCAAAGGACCAAGCGCCGCCCGCAATCACGGTGCCCTCACACAGGCAAATGGCGAGATCATCGCATTTTGCGATGCCGATGATCTCTGGCAACGCGACAAGCTGCGCGATGTCGCGCTTTACCTGTCGCGCGGCGATGTGCAGGCTGTTTTCGGGCAGGTCGGGTTTTTCCATCAAGATCCGAGCCATATTGAAACATGCTCGCATGTGCCCCAAGGCGATGTGACCGTCCCCATGCTCATGGGCGAAAACGCGGTTTGCACACTGTCAAACCTGTCGCTGCGCCGCGATACATTCCAGAGCCTTGGCGGCTTTCGCGAGGACCTCGTGCATAACGAGGATCTGGAGTTCCTGATCCATCTCGTTGGGGCAGGCCATCGCCTGACCGGCATCCATGCCCCCCATGTGCTCTACCGCCTCAGCCACAACGGCCTCTCGGCCGATCTCGACAAGATGCGCATCAGCCGGATGGCCGCGCTCAAGACCGCTGCACGGCTGGGCTACCGTCCCGATCCACGCGCCGAAGCCATTTACCTGCGCTACCTCGCACGCCGCGCACTGCGCATCGGCGCGCCTGCCTCCACCACACGAAAGCTGGTTGTTGAAGGATGTCGTCAAAATGCGACGGCCTTCCTTCTTCCGGCGCGCCGGGGCGTGTTGATCGCGCTCGCTGCGCTCTTGCTGCCGTGTCTTCCCCAAACAACCCGCCAATACCTGTTCGCCAACTAAGGATCATCCCGATGCCCTACGCTACGATCGTTGTTCCATCCTACAATGCCGCCGCCACCCTGCCCGCGACACTTGCCTCACTAAGCGCGCAGAGCTTCCGCGATTTCGAAGTCGTGATTGTCGACGACGGCTCAATCGACAATACGGCCACTATTGCAAACCTCCACGCCGCAAAGGACAGGCGCTTCCGCGTCGTTCATCAGCTCAACCGCGGCCTTGCGGGCGCACGCAACAGTGGCATCGCTGCCGCACGTGGCAGTGTAATCGGATTTTGCGATGCGGATGATCTGTGGATTCCCGAAAAGCTGGCCGCGCATATCAATCACCTCCGCGCGAATCCGGAAGTCGGGCTAAGCTATTCCGGCTCGGCCCTGATTGACGAGGCTGGCAACCGGATCGGACATGCCCAGCGCCCACGGCTGCGCGGCGTAACGTCCGCCCATGTCTTCAAGCGTAATCCTATTGGCAACGGATCGGCCCCGGTCATCCGCCGCGAGACACTCGACGCCATTGCCTGGCGGCCCGCCTCCGAGACACAGCGTGACTGGATTTTCGACGAAACCTTCCGCCAATCCGAAGATATCGAATGCTGGCTACGCCTTTGCTTGAAAACTGACTGGATCATCGAGGGCGTGCCGGGGCTACTCACCGAATATCGCGTCAATGCCACCGGCCTCTCGGCGAATATCGAGGCACAGCTCGCCTCATGGGAGCGGATGGTAACGAAACTCCGCCCCACAGCGCCCGACTTTTTCGCCCAGCACGAAACCGCCGCCCGCGCATATCAGTTGCGCTACCTCGCCCGCCGCGCGGTCAGTAGCGGAGATGGTGATGCCGCCTGTGCCCTGCTTGGCCGTGCCTTTGGCGAATCCCACCGCCCGATCCTCGAAGAACCGATGCGTAGCCTGACAACCCTGCTCGCGGCACATGCCACGGCCCGGTTTGGCGACATGCCGATGAATTTTGCCCGGACGGTGCTGCGCGCCGCCCGCTCCTGACCCCCAGCGCGAGAGAGAGAAACCATGCCCAATCTCCCCCATGTCCTGCACCTCGTCGACGATGCCACGCCCGGCGGCGTCAACCGCGTTCTCGAACATATTCAGACCTGCCCCCTCATGGACCGCACCGCACGCCATAGCCTGCGCGTCGTATCCCGCAATGGCGCCCTCCCGAGCTGCGACGCCGATATCATCGTCTCACACCTGAGCCTCAACTGGCGCAGGCTACCGTCGCTGATCGCGTTCCGCGCCCGTCATGCTGGCAAACCGCTCGTCCATGTCGAGCATAGCTATACCGAGGCATTCACCGCACTGAACGTTCCCTCTAAACTGCGCTTCTTTACAATGCTGCGGACGTCACTTGCCCTATTCGACAACGTTGTCGCCGTCAGCCAGGCACAGGCAGATTGGATGAAACGCCGCCGCCTCGCCGCCGCCCAAACGTTGCGCGTGATCGCACCGGTGGTGGATCTCCGGGATTTTCGCGCGCTGGCACCCGCAGACGGCACACCGCGCGTAATCGGTGCCATTGGTCGGCTGCATCGCCAGAAGGGCTTTGACATCCTGATCCGCGCTTTCCGCAGGCTGCCTAACCAAGATGTCTCGCTGCATATTCATGGCGCCGGGCCGGAAGACGCGGCGCTACGCGCTCTGGCCTGCGATGATCCGCGCATTCGGTTCTTCGGCCACTCTGACCACCCAGACCGCGTTATGCAGTCTGTCGATCTCGTCGCCATTCCCTCACGCTGGGAAGCCTTCGGCCTCGTGGCACTTGAGGCGCGCGCGGCCGGTCGCCCGGTGCTCTGCTCCGGTGTCGACGGCCTGACCATGAGCGCGGGTCGCGATGGCACCTTTGTCTACGGTCAGGAAGAGGCGGGCTGGGCGCAGGCGCTTGCCACCGCCCTTGAGGCCGACACGGTGAAACAGAAAAGTAGCCGTGCTGTCGACTGTGAGCGCGAGTTTGCATCGGCTTGGTCACGGCTCATCGCCGATCATACAGGGTATGACGCCACTGCGGTTTCAACATCGGACGTTTACTCGACCCACGCCTGCCCCGCTGAATAATGCCGCCATTGAGGTCACCGCATAGAGACTAGGGTAAGCGGTCGATACCGCTCACCCAACTTTGTGAAACACCGCCTCAAGACCAACAAATCGCCCCAAAACCCGCACCACCGCGATGCATACGCAATACAGACGCGATACAGACGTGCGATTTCCCCGGACTTACCCGACGTGGAACAGGGTCTGGAACAAGCGTGGATCAAGGCTGACCGAGTCAAAAAGCGGCCCTTCGGTCAGGACAGATACCGCATCATGGCTATGCAGACTCTCCTGATGGCTTGCCACCACACGGAAATCCCCAACCCGCGGATCGGCCTTCAACTGCTCACAGAAAAGCCGCGCCGCATCCTCGACAAAAATCGGGTTTGCCGCGTTCAATTCCGCAAAGGCCTGCTCGTCCTCGCGTTTGACCATGACTTGCGTCTCGGTCGGCACCGCCGCGCGGGCAAGGTCGATAAGATCTTCAAACCAAAGGCATTCTTCACCTTTGATCTCCACAGAAATCCGCGCCACCGACCGCTGTGAATGCGGCGTGGCAAGCTGTCCACGCACCTGCCGCGCATGTTCGGCAAGCTCCAAAGAACAAGGGCAGGTCGAAGAATAAACGAAATCAAGGTGCATGATCTTATAGAGCACGCCACCGCGCTGCACCTTCTCAAGCGCGATATCGTAATACTGATAGCCCTCAAGCCCAGACCGCAGCGACGGCACCTTCATCGGATAGGAAAACCGCATCTGGATACGTGCATCAAAGCTCTCCAGATCGCTCACGTAATCATTAAGCGCCGCCTCCATCACCTCGAAACTAAAGGTTTTTTCCGCGTGCTTGTAAAATGACCGCATGATCCGGGACATGTTGATGCCCTTCTTCTCGGCCTCAAGGCTCACCGACCCGGTAACGCTTGTTTCAAGCGTGATGTCGCCATTATCGCGGGTGTGAAACCGGATCGGCAGGCGGAAATTGGAAATCCCTACATGTTCGATCTGCTGTTTCTCGCCCTTGATGAGGCTCGACGGACCGTTCTGCAAATCGGGCAGTGTCGCGCGATAGGCGGCATCGACCTCGAAATCTTTCGGATACTCGCGGCTAAGGTCGGGATAGTTCGACAAGGGCTGATCTGGCAGAAGCCGCGCAATCGCCGGGTCCAGCTCGGCAATCTCCGTCGGCGTCGCCTTCATCGCCCAGGCCCGCAGCTGCGCAAGCGCCTCTGCCGCCTCCTGACGTGCCTGATCGTCGGTCTTGTCGCTCATCTGCACATTCATGCCCTGCCCTTTCGCGCGTTACGGACAGAGTTAACTTAGGATCTCTGCCACCGAATTGCCAATTCCGAAAGGATTACGCCGGAAACGACCCTTTGGATCACTTCCGGCGTCTGTCTGCTTAGGCCACGTCCAGCGCCTGCGCCAGATCGGCGATAAGGTCTTCCACATCCTCAAGCCCCACCGAGAAGCGCACCAACCCCGGCGTGATACCAAGCTCGGCTTTCTGTTCGTCGGGAAGACGCTGATGCGTCGTGGTGGCCGGATGGGTCGCAATGGATTTCGCATCGCCAAGGTTGTTCGAAATCACCGCCACCTCAAGCGCATTGAGGAACCGGAACGTCGCCTCCTGCCCTCCCTTGATATCAAAGGACACCACCGTGCCGCCCTTGCCGCCAAGCTGACGCTGGATAAGCGCGTTCTGCGCATGACTCTCAAGCCCCGGATAGATCATCCGCGCGAGTTTCTCATGACCTTCAAAGGCTTGTGCGATCCGAAGCGCGCTTTCCGCCTGAGCGTTGACCCGAAGGTCAATCGTCTCAAGCCCCTTAAGCATGATCCAGGCGTTAAAGGGCGACATGCTGCCGCCGGTATGTTTCATATAGGGCTCAACCACGCCGCGAATGATCTCACGCGACCCAAGGATCACCCCGCCAAGCGCGCGCCCCTGCCCGTCGATATGCTTGGTCGCCGAATAGATGACGATATCCGCCCCCTGCGCGATGGCATCGGAAAAAACCGGCGTCGAGAACACATTATCGATCACCACCTTCGCCCCAACCGCATGGGCAATCTCGGAAACCGCCGCCACGTCGATGACTTCGAGCGTCGGGTTCGACATGGATTCAAAGAAAACAACCGCCGTATCTTCCCGCACGGCCGCGCGCCATTGCTCAAGGTCCGTCCCGTCCACCAACGTGACCTCAACCCCGAACCGGCGCAGAATATCTTCAAGGATATAAAGACACGACCCAAACAAGGCCTGCGCCGCAACCACATGGTCGCCCGCCTTCACCAAGGACATCAGCGCCCCATTGACCGCCGCCATCCCCGAGGCCGTCGCAAAGGCATCCTCCGCCCCTTCGAGAAGGGCAATCCGCTCTTCGAACATGGCCACGGTCGGGTTGCCATAGCGGGCATAGATGAACTCATCCTCGCCCGTCTTGAGGAACCGTGCCTCGGCCTGTTCGGCGGTGTCGTATACAAAGCCCTGGGTGAGGAAAATCGCTTCGCTCACCTCGTTATACTGGCTGCGCCGCGTGCCTCCGTGCACGAGCTTCGTGCGTGCTTTCCAATCGCTCATTGTCGTTCTCCGCAGGCGCCTTGCGCCCAAACAAAAACCCCCGTCGGCCAAGCGAACAGGGGTTTACTGTCGTCCTGACCTCTTTAGCGGCATCTTTTAAGTGGCCCGCAATCCGGTAACAAATCGCCACTGCGCGATGCCATAATGCCGCACCTTTCATCGGTCAAGACCGTCACGGAGCTTTAACAAGGATTTCACGGCACCGTTTCAAAATTCCCCCATACCACACACAACATCTAGGGAGGAGGCCGTGCCGTGCCGCTGATCCGGATCAATGCCCAAGGCCCAAGACCCGTATTACACGGCGGGCCGCACCCGCTGACGCCGGCTCTGGACCGTGCGCTGACCGCACCGGGGCCGATCATCATCATGGTGCATGGCTATAAATTCCTGCCCGGCGACCCGCGCCATTGCCCTCATACCCATATCTTCTCCACCGGCGAGAGCCATGACTGCCCCAAGGCCCTGAGTTGGCCGCGCCACCTCGGTTTCGGACGCAGCACGCCCGGCGAAGGTCTGGCCATCGCCTTCGGCTGGTCCGCCCGTGGCCGGCTGCGTGACGCCCGCGCCGGGGCCGAAACCGCCGCGCGCGCCCTTGCCGTGCTGGTCGACACACTCCATCACCTCGCCCCGGACCGCCCTGTGCATCTCATCGCTCATTCTCTCGGTGCCCATCTCGTGCTTGCTACGATGCAACACATCTCGCGCGGGTCTCTGGGCCGGGTGATCCTGCTCAACGGTGCCACCTACCAGAGCCACGCCGAAACCGCCCTCGCGTCCCCCGGCGGCCAAGGCGCAGAACTCTTCAACATCGTCAGCCGCGAAAACGCGCCCTATGATTTCCTCTATGAAAAAGCCCTGCCCCCCGCAACGCGCGGCGACCGTGCCCTTGGCCGGGGATTTACCGCGCGCAATGCCCTGACGCTCCGGCTCGACGATCCGCACACGCTCGCGACCCTCGCCGATATGGGCCATGCCATCGCGCCGCGCCGCCATACCCATTGCCACTGGTCGACCTACCTGCGCCCCGGCGTCTTCCCGTTCTATAACGCCCTGATCCGCCGTCCCGAACGCCTGCCACTACCACACTTGCAAAACCGCCTCAGCATGCCTGCCGAAGAACGCCCCGCGCGTCGGCCTGCTTTCCTGCCGCCTGCGCTTCTTCTCTGGAAAAATACTCCGGGGTGAGCGTTGCCTTGGCAACGTGAGGGGCAGCGCCCCTTACGCGTCGTCGTGCTCTTCGTCGGTCGCGTATTTCTGCAACACGCCCCCTTGGGTCATGAAAAACACGAAAACCGCCGCCGTAAGGCCAAAGGTCTTGAAATAGACCCATGTATCCGTGCTCTGCGTGCGCCAGATCACCTCGTTCAATACCGCCAGCCCAAGGAAAAACGCCGTAAGCCGCTTGGTCAGGATCATCCATCCCTCATGCGTCATCGGCACCATCTCTTCCATGACATAGCGCAGGTAACTCTGCCCCCGCATAAGCCCGACCCCAAGCGCGCCACCAAACAGAAGATAGATCATCGTCGGCTTCATCTTGAAGAACCGATCATCGTTGAGCCAAACCGACAACCCGCCAAAGATCACCACAAGCACCAGCGTCGCGACCTGCATCTTCGAAAGGTGCCCCGTCAGACGCCACAAAATCCCCGTGCTCAGGATCATCAGCGGCACAAACCCCGCCGTGACAAGGATGAACCCCTCATACTCCGTCCCGCCAATAAGAAACGTCTCTTCCCGCAGCTTCAGGTAAGCGACGAAAAACGCCACGATCGGCCCAAGTTCGAGCCCCATCTTGAGAAGCGGATTGATCTTTGTCTTTTCGCTCATCGCGCGCTCATCCTTATGTTTCGCTCTATCTGGCCCATTCACCCGCCCAGTTCAACCAACACCGCGCCCGCCGCGATCAAAGTCATGAGAGCAATCCGCCGCGGCCCCACCGTCTCGCGTAGCACAAGCCAGCCGATCAAGGCCGCAAACACGGTCGAGGTCTCGCGCAACACCGCCGCCTCACCGACTTTATCAAGCCGCGTCGCCATCATGACCGACCCAAAGCTGAAGAACGCCACAATCCCCCCGACAAACCCCCGCAACAATAGCGGCGGTAAGGCGGGCCGCTCGACCATGTTCCACCAGCGCAGCGCCGCCAGCGGTGGAAAGACGAGCCCATCGAGGAAAAAGAACCACGCCAGAAAGGTAAACGGATTGGCCGTCGCACGAATGCCATAGGCGTCATAGGTCGTATAAAACGCCACAAAGACGCCCGTCGCCACCGCAACCGCCAACGCCGTCGGCAACGTATCCCGCGCCGTGGTCAGGAACACGAGATTATAGAGCGCCAGCCCGAAAATCCCCATCAAGAGAACCGCCACCCCGCCCCATTGCAGCGCCGTGAACTGCTCGCCAAACACAAGCCACGCCCCGATGACCGCAAACAAAGGCCCCGTCCCTCGCACCACCGGGTAGACCACCGTATAGGCCCCCTTGGTATAGGCATAGGCTTGTAGAAACTTGTACGCCGTATGGATCACAAACGCGCCGGCAAAGATAATCCACATATGCGGCTCGGGCCATGGCACCACGAAAAGAGCAAACGGCATCGCCATAAGCCCATAGGCCCCATCAATCGCTCCGCGTGAAAGCCACGGATCATGCCGCCCCTTTTGCAACGCGCCAAACACCGCATGCAAAAACGCCGCCAGTATCGCAAGGATCAACGCGAGCTGATGCCCCGCCTCTGTGCCTTCAAGGGAGATGAGCCATTCGCTCATGCCCGCCCCGCCGACATCACTCCGACAATCCGGTCAATGCCGCGGCAAATTCTTCCGGGTCAAACGGGGCAAGGTCATCAATCTGCTCGCCAACACCAATTGCATGAATCGGCAACCCGAACTTATCGGCCAACGACACGAGGATACCCCCCTTCGCCGTCCCGTCGAGCTTGGTCATCACAAGCCCCGACACATCGGCAAGCTTCTGAAAAGTCTCAACCTGGTTAATCGCGTTCTGCCCCGTCGTCGCATCCAGCACGAGGAGCGTGTTATGCGGCGCGTTTTCATCCTTCTTGCGGATCACCCGCACGATCTTGGCCAATTCTTCCATAAGATCGGCGCGGTTCTGCAGCCGCCCCGCCGTGTCGATCATCAAAAGGTCCGCGCCGCTCTCCTGCGCCTGTGTCATCGCATCAAACGCAAGGCTCGCCGGGTCCGACCCTTCTGGCGCCGTCAGAACCGGCACCCCGGCCCGCTCGCCCCAAACCTGTAGCTGTTCAACCGCCGCCGCGCGAAACGTATCGCCCGCCGCAATCACAACCGACTTGCCCGCGCCCTTGAACTGGCTCGCGAGCTTGCCAATCGTCGTCGTCTTGCCCGACCCGTTGACCCCCACGACCAGAACAACCTGCGGCGTGGTCGGATAGATCGGCAGCGGTTTCGCCACCGGCTCCATGATCCGCGAGATTTCCCCGGCGAGAAGCTCCTTGAGCTGGCGCGCCGAAAGACGTTTGCCAAACCGCCCCTCGGCGATATTGGCCGTCACGCGCAGCGCCGTATCGACCCCCATATCCGACGCGATGAGCAACTCTTCAAGCTGTTCAAGCATCTCATCGTCAAGCACCCGCTTGACCTCGCCCGCGCCCGTCGCGCGCCCCGTAAGCCGCGCAAGGATGCCCCCCTTCGGCGCTGCCGGTGCCTCGGCACTGCTTTCCACAGGGGTCTCATCCGGCTCCGGCTCGGCAAGCGGTTCAGGATCGGCAACGGGCGGCGTCAGAGCCTCCTCAACCGGAACGCCCTGAACCTCTTCAACCGCCGCCTCAACGACGTCTTCGCCGCCTTCCTCGACAATCGCATCCAACCCCTCGTCGAGCTTCGACGACGACTTGAACAACTTGTCCTTCAGTTTCGAGAAAAACGCCATGCGCAGGGCCTCCGGGTGTTACCCTTCCTCACCTAATGCCAGTTGCTCAAAGATGGAAGAGCGGCGCGGCCCAGCCAACGCCAATCACGATCGCCAATTGCCCCCCCGCATAAAGAAGCCAGAGAAGGACCGAGGCCGGCACCTGCCAACGCGACTCCTCCTTCATGCGGAAAATCTGGATCGCGAGGATCGTATCCGACGCCATAAAGGCAAACGCCCCCATGAGCGCCAAAGGCGACCCCGTCAGGCCCAGCGCCGTCAGCCCCATAAGCGAGATCAGCAACACATAAATCCGCACCGGCAGCTTCATTCCGCCCGTATGCGGAATAAGCCACCGCTCCGTCGACAGCGCAAAAAGCACCACGAGCGCCGCCGCCCAAGGCAAGGCCATCACGCCCTCAAACCCCACCAGCCCCCAGAACCGCAGGATATAAAACAGATGCGCCACCGCGAAACTGACCAGTCCCACAAGGAACGCCCGCTCCCCCGGCCGCGAAATCGCAATATCGCCCAGCGCCGACGCCAGGAGCGCGAGAATGATGAGAGGATGCCCAAACGTCGCAAACGCCCCGACCGCAAAGGCCAGCATCGGCACCGCCTTCACAAAGGTCTTGAGGTTAGACGAGCCGCGATAACAAAACCACGCCGCATAAAGCAACGCCGCCCCGCCCCCCAAAAGGAACACCCCAAACCGCACCGACTGGCGCAACATGATCTCTTCAACAACACCCATAGGCGCATCAGACCCGGAAA